>SLOL01000208.1 GCA_007132495.1 Balneolales bacterium | reverse complement strand
GGTCGAAATCGACCTGGGCCATCAACGCGTCATCCAAATGACAGGCATCGTGCCAGAGGCGATACTTCTCCTTCACGCGCATATGGCACATCTGGGCCGGCAGAAAGTAATCCAGCACCGGCTGCCATACGTTTTCGTCATAGACTTGATCGGAGATGCGAAACACCTCGCTTGCCTGGTCGCCCAGCACCAGCTGATACATGCCATCGCCGGTCACATCCGAAAAATCGAAATGAAAATAGCGATACCGGAGGAAGTCACCCCAATATTCCGGAGTTTCCGAAAGCACCACCTCATGTCCGCCTTCCGGCTCTATCCGTCGGAGCTGAATTTCCGAGTCAAAGTTGTCATTGGGATCGGTTTCGATCACTGCGATTTTCTCCTGATCCGGGTGATAGCCCACCATGGAATACTGTATTACAGGCTCATAAATCCAGTCATCAATCACATTCGGGCGGATGGTCCATTCGATGGCCCCTTCGGTTGCCCCTGCTTCCACCGTACTGCGGACAATAAACCAGCCGTTCTGGTGCTGCACCCGTTGGTCCAACAGTTCCAGTTCACCGTTGCGATTCTCGATCTGCAATCGATACTCATCCATTTCGGGTGCAACGGTGAGGGTGCGTCCGGTCGTCATAGGCACCGGCCGGCCGCAATGGTTCGGGATCGGACGGTATATTTTCATGTCACCGCTCGGCACAATTTCCGGATTGGGTTCACAATCGTCATCCACTGTAACGCCGGATGGTTCCCGCGGGAAAATGCCGGTCCGTCCATCCATGTTCCACGATTTGCCGAAGAGGTCATAAGGGTACAGCTCCATGATAAACCCCACTTCTCCGATGAACTCTTCGGGCATGGGCCGGTCCAGATCCACCCGTACATGGATCTCATCGCCATCGGTAGAAACCACCACATCGTAATAAAAATGGAGGTCGGGATAATAAATCGGGTTGAATCCCTGCATGTGCTGGCTGGAGTCCGGGTAGCTCAGCGTGGTAGTGACGGATTGATTCTCGTAATCCACCACCCGATCGTGCTGCACCGGCATGGGCGACCACTGACCCGGTGTGGCCTCCAGCCGCAAATCTCCATTGGTGGCAATGCGTGTGCCATGCGAGACGATGATGATTCCGCTTTGATGACTCTCCGGGGCGGTATCCAGAAACGGCATCACCCCGACACCCCGATTCTGAAAATATTCCAGTTCATTCAGCTCAAATGAACCACTTTCAGCTGTCTGAGTGCTATTTTCAGCTGTCTGAGTACTATGCTCGTTTTGTGCCTCATGAGCCGACGCACAACCGAACAGTAACAGCATGGTAACCCAAATCCCTGTGTAGCTTTTTTTCATCATAATAATATTGATTGATGGTCATGTGGATTTCAAATGGCAACCCTTGCCATCCCCTTTCGTGCCATTTGTATTAGTTAAACAACCTTTCTGTCCTGCTTGCCGACCTTCCCTGCTTGCCGACCTTCCCTGCTTTCCGAACCGTGCTGCTAATCTAAATCAAATAAATTGATTAATAAGAAACTGACAATCCTCCATAAATGCAAATGATATCACAGCAAACATCATCTATTAATCCATTTTTTGCAAAACGGGTATTATTTCATCAGCCGCCGCGCCGCAATCTGTACCGGATCCCATACGGGCGAAAACGGCGGAGCATAGGAGAGATCAAGATCCATAAGATTCCGGGCGGTCATCCCGGCCGTTATGGCGGTGGCCAGGGTATCAATACGTTTTCCGGCGCCCTGCATGCCTGCAATCTGTCCGCCAAGCAGCCGGCCGTCCTGTTCGTCCGCACACAGTTTTACGGAGATCTTACCGCTTCCGGGATAGTATCCGGACCGGGTGCGTGCTTCGATCACGGTGGATTTACAGGCTATACCCAGATCTTTGGCCTCTTTCTCCGAAAGTCCGGTCCGTGCGATCTCCAGTTCATTGAATTTGGTAATAGCGGTGCCCACCACTCCCGGAAATACGGCATCGCCGCCGCTGATATTGGTACCCGCAACGAGTCCGTGTTTATTGGCCACCGTCCCGAGTGCGATAAAGGTCTGCTTCCCGGTTACCAGATGATGCGATTCGGCACAATCACCGGCCGCCCATACATTCGGTGCTGATGTCTCCATCCGCTTATTTACCCGGACAGCGTCCGCAGCCCCAAGCCCTATTCCGGCTTCCCGTGCTATAGACGTGTTAGGACGCACCCCCAGTCCGGTGATCACCAGGTCGGCTTCCAGCTTTCGCTTGTCGGTGACGACAGCGGAAACACGGCCATCATCATCTGTTTCCAGCTGCTCCAGCTTCTCTTCAAGTCCGACGGCAACACCCTCCTTCTGCATATAGTCGGAAATAATGCCGGCCATATCGCTATCCATGGTCGGCATCACCTGTGGTGCCATGTCAATTAGCGTGACATCCATTTCCCTGTGCAGCAGCGCCTCCGCCATCTCGATGCCGATGTACCCTCCGCCGACAACCACGGCTTTTGCCGGGCGGTTTTGTTCGATGTACCGGTACACATCAATTCCGGTCTGCAAAACGGAGAGGCTGAACACCCCTTCGGCGTCCATACCGGGCAGATCGGGGGCAAGGGGAACCGCACCGGTGGCAATCAGCAGGTCATCATAATGCTCATCAAACACCACGTCATCCTGCAGATTCCGGACCCGCACCTCCTTCTTTTCAATATCAATGCCAACCACTTCGTGATGAATCCGGACATCGATATTCTGGTTTTTTCGAAACACTTCCGGCTTTCGGGCAATAAGCTTGTCGACATCATCGACCATGCCGGCCACATAATAGGGCATTCCGCACGCGGCAAAGGAGGTATGTCCGCCGCGTTCAAAAACGACAATTTCGCGTTTATTTTGCGTTCTTCTGACTTTGGACGCAGCGCTCATTCCGGCCGCATCTCCACCTATAACTACCAGTTTACGATCGTTCATAGTGCAATAATGTTATCTGTCTGAATATTTTCGGTACAAGCAGTCACATGCAATACCATGACTGTGTTTAATCATGAGCCTGTTTGTTCGGAATCTTCGCCATGGATGCTCCAAGTGGCGAATCAATAATGAATAATGTCTTGTCTCATCCGTTTTAATCACAAAGTAAGATTTTTTTACAGTTGAAGTACAAATTCCTGAAAAGTACATTTGCCCGTAATCAACCGCAGCCCGAAATTTGAATTCGGGCTGACATTGCAGAGGCATTAGGCTTATCTTACGGCTTCTTTTTCGAATATTCCAACAGACATGACCTATCTTTCCGTTGAACAACTGTCCAAAAGCTTTGGACTGAAACCACTGTTTCATAACCTCACTTTCGGCCTTTCCAAAGGGGATAAAACCGCCCTGGTGGCCCCGAACGGCACCGGCAAGTCCACCCTGTTGAGGGTGTTGTCGGGTAAGGAAGTGCCCGATGAAGGACAGGTTACGGTGCGCAACGGCATCCGGACCGGATTCCTTGAGCAGGAGCCTCAGCTGGATGAGAAGCTGACCATCCGTGAATTTATCTCCCGGGATAATTCGGATATCGTTTCGGTTATCCGGCGATATGAGGAAGCGGTGCAGGCACAGGCGGAAAACTACAACACAAAAACCCATGAAGCTTTTGAGAAGGCGCTTGCGGATATGCATGCCGCCGGTGCGTGGGACTATGAACAGCGGATGCAGCAGATTCTCGGCAAACTGGATATCCATGAGCTGGATCAGCCGATAGCCACTCTCTCCGGCGGGGAACGGAAGCGGGTGGCACTGGCATTTGTCCTGTTGGACAATCCCGACCTGCTGCTGCTCGACGAGCCGACCAACCACCTGGATGTGGATATGATCGAATGGCTGGAAGACTATCTGGCCAAAAGCACCACTACCCTGCTGATGGTCACCCACGACCGCTACTTTCTGGATCGTGTGTGCAATAACATCATTGAAATAGACGCCGGCAAGCTCTATCACCACCGGGGAAACTACGCCTGGTACCTTGAGAAAAAGGCCGAGCGGCAGGAGATCGAAAATGTGGAAATCGGCAAGGCGAACCAGCTTTTAAAAAAGGAGCTGGAGTGGATGCGCCGCTCCCCCAAAGCCCGTACCAGCAAATCGAAATCACGGATTGACGCCTTCCATGAGACGGAAAAAAGGGCCGGACAAACGACCGATACGCCACAGCTTCAGTTCAAAACCGATATGAAGCGGATGGGCAAGAAGATCGTGGAGCTTTCCGGCGTGAACAAACGATTCGACGATACGGTCATACTGGATAACTTCTCCTACGCTTTTCAAAAGGGCGAGCGCATCGGCATTATCGGTAAAAACGGCAGCGGCAAAAGCACCTTTTTGAATATTCTGACCGGTGAAACCCCACCCGATTCCGGAAAGATCGACAAAGGTGAAACGATCGTATACGGCCACTACCGGCAGAGCGGTATCACCCTGGATGATGACAAACGGGTCATCGAGGTCGTAAAAGATATCGCGGAAGTCATTCCGCTTGCCGACGGCAGCCGGATTACCGCTTCCCAGTTTCTGGAGCATTTCATGTTTCCAACCAAAATGCAGTATACCCCGGTGGGTAAACTGAGCGGAGGTGAACGCCGGCGGCTCGGACTGATGATGGTCCTTATGAAAAATCCCAACTTTCTGATCCTGGATGAGCCGACCAATGATCTGGATCTGGATACCCTGAACCGCCTGGAAGATTTCCTTCAGGGATTCGGGGGATGTCTGATCATCGTTTCCCACGACCGCTTCTTTATGGATAAGCTGGTGCAACACTATTTTATTTTTGAAGGTGACGGTAAGATATGGGACTTCAACGGCAGCTACCGGGAATACCGGGCGCTCCTGTCAGAGCGGGAGGCGAAAGAACGCGCTGCTGCAACAGCAAAGAAAAAAAACGCATCCTATAACTCAAAAGAGCGTTCGGAAACCGGTGCGGAAATCGGTGCAAAATCCGGCAGGAGACCCGGTACGAAATCCGAAACGGACACCGGAAACGGTAAATCCGGCAAAAAAAAGCTTGGTTTCAAAGAGCGCAAGGAGCATCAGAGACTGGAAAATGAGATTGAAGATCTGGAGAAGGAGAAGGCGGATCTTGAAAAGCAGCTGAGTGCCGGTGATCTGCCCTACGATAAACTCCAAAAGGCATCAAAACGCTACGGCGACCTGGAAAAGATCATTGATGAAAAAACCATACGGTGGCTGGAACTGGCGGAATACAGCTGAACCCCGGACACTTTACAAATGCATCCGATCCTATTGGATTTTACGAAATAGAGCTGATCCTTTTGCACTTTACCAATTACAGCTGATCCTATTGGGACTTTCAAAACCATTGATTACCATGATGTGATCATTTGATAACAAACAGCACCACTATTACATGCACGAGCTCTCGATAGCCATAGACATCGTCGACATTGCCACCCGCGAGGCCGCCAAAGAGAATGCCACAAAAATCAACAAAGTGGACATCGAAGTTGGAACATTGTCGGGGGTAGTGATTGAAGCGCTTGAGACGGCCATGACCGAGGCGATCCGGGACACCATGCTGGAAGGCAGCCACATATCTATTCATGAAATTCCGGCCATGGCCCGCTGTAAAGTGTGCCGGCATGAATTCAAGATTGACGACTGGCTTGCCCTTTGTCCCGAGTGCGGTTCACCGGAGAATGAGGTCATCCAGGGACGCGAACTGCGTTTAAAAACCCTGGAAGTGACCTGATTCCCTGGAGCCTATTTCGTGAAACCGGAGCTGATTTCGTGAAATTGGAGACTGATTTCGTGAAACCGGAGACTGATTTCGTGAAAAAGGCTGATATGCCGCCGATAGTTGGAAATTTGTTCCGTAATATCTATGTTGTGTAAAGGATATTATTTCTTCGGCGCTCCTGTCGGAGCAGCAACAACCATATTATTAACGGCAAACGGACACATCTATGTGCGGCACATGCGGATGCAGCGATCAGGAAGGGGGTGTAACCATCCGGCGTCCCGGTGACCCGGACCACATCCATCACCATCAACACAGCGATGGAGGACATGACCACGGCTCTCATTCCCATGGCCACGGCTCTCATTCTCATGGCCACGGATCTCATTCTCACAACCACGGATCTCATTCTCATGGCCACGATCATCATCATGATGAGGGTCAGCCGGCCGGCCACACCCATCACGATGCGGGCCGGGAAATCCGCGTGGAGCAGGATATCCTGTCGCGGAACAACTTGCTTGCCGAACGCAACCGCGGTTATCTGGAGGCCAAGAATATCACCGGTCTGAATTTCGTCAGCTCACCGGGAGCAGGAAAGACCACACTGCTCGAACTAACCATCCGCACCCTCAAAGCGGATCTCGATTTTTATGTCATCGAAGGGGATCAGCAATCCATGAATGATGCCGATCGTATCGACGCCACCGGCGTACCGGTGATCCAGATCAATACCGGCAGCGGCTGTCACCTGGACGCCTCCATGGTAAACCGGGGCCTCAGACAGCTGGACCCGGCGTCCGGATCGATACTGCTCATTGAAAATGTCGGCAACCTGGTATGTCCGGCGCTGTTCGACCTGGGCGAGCACAGGACCATCGTGATCATCAGTGTGACCGAGGGAGACGACAAGCCGGTCAAATATCCGACCATATTTCGTAATGCCGATATCTGTATCGTCAACAAGATCGACCTGCTTCCATATGTGTCATTTGATGTCGCCAAAACCAGGGAATACGCGCAACGTATCAATCCGCACTTGCAGTTCTTCGAAACTTCAGCAACCACCGGAGAAGGTATGGAGGAGTGGTACGAATGGCTGAAAGCGGAGCGGACCAATTCCAGAAGCTGATAAGCCCATTATTGTCACAGCGGTCCGGTTGCCGCAGTGGGATCCCGTCCAACGTTTAATGCACATGCAGGTTTTTCTCGATGAACTGAATCTGTTCGAATTTTACAGATTTAAGCCGGTCATCTGAAATACGGCCCCGAAACTCATCAATAGCAGCAAACCCTTTATCTTTCATCCAGCTTTCCAGATCCTCAAGCATCCAGGGAATATATTGCAATCCGCGCTTGTACAGCGTCGTACAGATTTGCGTGACGGCAGCACCGGCCAGCAGTTGTTTCACTACACCCTGATAGCTGTGAATGCCTGTGGAAGCGGCCAGATCCATGGAAACGTGGCGAGACAAAATCCCTACCCAGCGCAATGACTGGGCCATCTCCTCGGGGGCACTCATGTTCTGATCGGAGATCACTTCAAAAGTGTCAATATCGATATCAGGCTGATAAAACCGGTTGAAAAGTACCAGGGCATCGGCGCCGGCAGCTTCAATTTTTTTGCCCGTACGAATTAGATTGCAGAAACAGGGCCCGATTTTTATGGCAATCGGAATCTCCACCTCTTCCTTAACTTTTTTGACGATATCGGTTATATTCTCCTCGAGGCCGCAATCATACATATCCTCTTCACCCGGCAAATGCGTGGCGATGTTCAGCTCCAGCGCATCCGCCCCGGCTTCCCGGATCTTTTGGGCAAAGCTGGTCCAGCCTCCCGCACTATAACAGTTAATGCTTGCAATAACCGGTAGGGAAGTCTCTTTTTTAGCCGCCTGGACCAAATTGAGATAGGGCCGGATCGACTCTTTATCAGAGATTTTCCTGATATGCTCGGCCGCTTCCGGATACCAGAAGAACATATCCTCCCTGTTGAGTTTGGTATCAAGCTCCTCCCGGATTTGCTCCTCAAACAAAGATTTCAGTACCACGGCACCAATGCCGTATTCATCAGCTTTCCGGATATTCTCAATATTATCGGTAAGAGGGGAAGCACTTATTACAAGCGGGTTGCGAAGATTGAGACCCATATACTTTGTTGACAAATCCATATGATCTCCTCCAGGTATATATATATATCAGCTTTTCCGTTAGTCCACAATAAGAACAATCAAACCTGTTCTCCTGCCAAATCGTCACCGGTCTGCCGCTATCCGGTGACCTTTTTCGCTATCTGATGATCTTCTTCACTATCCGGTGACCTTTTTCGCGGTCATGTAAGCGTGGTTTGCATCGAGTTTCTCCGGCTCCCGGATGATCTCCTTGAGCAAATTCCATGCTTTGTCAAGATTTTCCCGCGCTGCATCGGTAATTGGTTCATTAATGCCCCACTCATAGCCTCTGATATGCAGAATATAGGCCGGCGGATGATTCCCGTACATTTTCCGGCACATGGCCAGCAAATACCCCGGCGAGATGGCATGCATGGTAAACGAAGCCCGGTGATCCACTTCGACCGGCTCAATGGCGATATCTTCAACCTCCTCCGCCATGCTGGCATCAACAAAAATAACCAGGTCCTTATCCTGCAAAAGAATAGCGTCTTCGACCTGCAGCTGGTAATTGACATCAACCGTTACCTGTTCATACCCGTTCAGGTCCGGCCAGTTTTCAAGTCTGCCAATCAGGGCGTCTCCCAGACCATCATCCTGGCGTCCAGGATTGCCATATCCGTATATCAATATGTTGTAATCATGCTTCATGTTCATCAATTCTGTTGTACTCCATTGGTATGACGGGATTTACGATCGACCACCTCCTCATTGTGATTCAACAGTGTGATTTCCAGCGGCATCTTCCCAAGGGCGTGTGTGGCACAACTCAGACACGGGTCATAGGCCCGGATGGCCACTTCCACAGCGTTCATCATGGGTTCGGTAATGGTTTTCTGACCATCCATTTCACGCCGGGCCACCTGGCCGACCGCCTCATTCATTGCCTGGTTGTTGTTGGTCGTGGAAACGATCAGATTCGCCATCTGAATCTGATCGAATTCGTTGACGCGATAGTGGTGGAACAGCGTGCCCCTCGGAGCTTCGATCAATCCGATACCTTCATTTTGCCGGGTGCCTTTTACCACCCGGTCTTCTCCCTGAAGATCCGGATCCTCAAGCAGCTCCTTGATGGATTCAGCCGCAAAAAGCGCCTCGATCAGACGGGCCCAGTGGGTATGCATGCACATATTGTCGGGCTTGCCGCCGGTATACGCTTTAAATTCTTCGAACGCCTTTTGAGCTCTGGGCGTCGGGATGAAATCACAGGTATTCAGTCTGGCCAGCGGACCCACCCGGTACCACCCTTTCTCATTTCCGAGATTGGTCAAAAAGGGAAACTTCATATAGGTCCAGGATCGTACCTCTTCTGCAATATGGGAGAGATAGTCCTGATAGTTCACATCATTGAGGATCTTCTTTCCGTCGGCATCAACAGCTCTGAGCTTGCCGTGATACAGATCGAGCGCTCCATCCCTGCCCACCAGACTGAGGTGATTGGAAGGAAACTGAGAATATCCGTCGATCATCTCGCGATGCTTTTGGTGATAATCCCGGAACAGGGCGACGGCGGCTTCCGCCCAGTCAATCATGGTATCGGCATTCAGCGGGTCCTTGCCCTTCAGAAAACGATCCCGTTCCTCCAGGCTCAGGCTTTTGTTAATGCCTCCGGGAATGGCGCCGGTACCATGTATCTTCTTGCCTGCCGTAGCTTCGATGATCTCCTGACCGAATTTTCGCATCATTACCCCCTGCACGGCAAGATCCTTGTAATCGGGCGACCGGGCTACGCCGATGACATTTCTGACCGCCGGATCGGCATCAATGCCCAGCAGCAGATCCGGAGAAGTCAAATGGAAAAAATGGAGAGCATGGGATTGCAGGATCTGTCCGTAGTGCATCAGTCTCCTCATCTTCTCACCGGTCGGGGTTAATCCGTCACCCGCTCCGGCTCCGACGATCATATCAACCGCTTTGGCGGCGCCCAGGTGATGACTGACCGGACAGATGCCGCATAAACGCTGCACCAGTACCGGGGCTTCCCAATAAGGCCGGCCCTGTACAAAGCGTTCAAAACCCCGGAATTCTACAATATGAAACCGGCTCTGAGTTACATGACCCTCATCATCAAGTTTGATGGTGACCTTGCCGTGACCTTCAACCCGGGTAACCGGCGAAATTGTTACTTTTTGTGCCATAACTGCATCGGTGAATTAATAATTTCAATAATCAGTTGTAAACCAAACCCCGGTCCCTGCTATCAGGATTTACCGCCAATGACTTCCTCAACCCCACACCCGGCCCCCGGTTTTCTGAATCCTGTGCTCTGTTCTCTGTTCTCTGTATTCTGCCTTCTGTATTCTGATTTCTGTCTTCTGTCTTCTGTCTCAGTCGAATTTAAATACCTCATAGGGAAGATCCATCTCCCGGTTGTTGATCAGGGCGGTCAGGGCATTCCAGATCAGATCGGCCCTGGGCGGACAGCCGGGGAGGAAGTAGTCGATCTTCACCACTTCATGACAGGGATACACCCGGTCCAGCATAATGGGCAGCTCCTCGTCATTGGGCATGATTTTTTCATTATTCGTATACCGGACCGTCGGACCGTTCAGGTAGGCCTCCTCAAGGCACTCCCGGATGGGAATTCCGTTGCGCATGGCCGGCAAGCCGCCCATGATGGCACACTCACCTACAGATACCAGAATCCGGCAATGTTTTCTGAAATCCTCAAGGACATGTACATTTTCATCCAGACAACAACCCCCTTCGATCAATCCGATATCACATTCCCGGGTAAAGGTTTTGATATCATTAATCGGTGATTTGTTGAAGTCCACCAGTTCGATGAGTTCCAGGATACGCTCATCGATATCGAGCAGTGACATATGGCATCCGAAACAGCCTGCCAATGATGTGGTGGCAATAACCGGTTTTTCCATACGGCATCCGTTATTTACAGTTGTTGTTCCAGTTCGCTTCCTATCGGCTGCTTGTCATACTTCCGCTCACCGATGGGATCTTTAAATCCGTCGCCCCGCTTCATGATGGCACCAACCGGGCAGATCTCAACGGCCCTGTCCGCCAGTTCATCGGTCAGTTTATCCGCCAGATCGGGATCCACATAAATTTTGGTATGGTGACCCCTGTTCAGAAAAGCAAAAATACTCTTTCCATTCTGATCCTTGATGGCACGGATACACCGTTTGCAAAGGATGCACCGGTTGTGATCCTTGATGATCTTGGGATGCGTGGAATCAATATTTCGCCGGGGAAAGAAGAACGGATAACGCGGCACGGTCATCCGGTACCGATAAGCCAGGGCCTGCAGCTCACAGGACCCGCTTTTTTCGCAGGAGGGGCACAGATGATTGCCTTCTACAAACAGCATTTCGAGAATCGATTTGCGCAGATCGTCCAGTCCGGGATCTTCGCTTTCGATTTGCATGCCATCGGTGACCCTGGTCGTGCATGAAGTCACCAGCTTCCCGTTAATTTTGACGGTACACATGCGGCATGCTCCTTTCGGAGGAATCCCCTCCAGATTGCAAAGCGTGGGGATGTATTTGTTGTTTTTCCGGGCGGCATCGAGAATATAGGTCCCTTCTTCGGCTTTGCACGTTTCACCATCGATAGTGAATGTGATCTGTTTACTCATAGATCGATCCGTTGGCTAATATTCGGTTTCTGTTTTGGATAATCGGGGAGGACGGCAGACCGGCTGCCTGACCCTGCCCGCTACCGGTGCCGGCAGCATCATGACTGGGTAACCGGAAACCGGCCGGTTGCCGCCATGCCATCCTGCATGGCCATATTTAAATCAAAACCGGTATCGTATTCGGTTCCCCGCCTGATCTTCTGTTCATACAAATGTTTGAAATTGCGAATACTGGAAATTATCGGGTTGGAGGCCGTCTGACCCAGGCCGCACCGGCTGGCTTTCAATACCTCCGCCCAGGCCAGAATATCGTCCATGTCCTTTTTCACCCCGCGTGCATCCAGGATCTTTTTCAGCTTGTCACGCAACAGTACGGGCATAATCCGGCAGGTGGAACAGGATCCGCAGGACTCCTCAATAAAAAAGTTGGTGAAATTCAGCACGACGTCCTGGAGCAGGTCCCGGCTGTAGTTGAACATGATAAGGGAGCCGCCGGTGGAGAGGTCCGCGAAACAGAGGGTACGGTCAAAGTCCCCGGGACCCACCAGCGAGCCGGACGGACCGCCTACCTGAACTCCCTGTATATCTTCGGCGCCGGCCATCTCGCAGATGTCGTTAACACTGAAGCCCCACTCTACCTCATAGATACCCGGATACCGGCAGTCCCCGGAGATGCTCAATACCTTGGTGCCTGTGGAATCTTCGGTGCCGAATGACCGGTACCATTCGCCACCGTTCAGCAGCACCTTCACGGCCGAACAGAAGGTCTCCACGTTGTTGACAACCGTAGGCTTGCCGAGATAACCCGACTCCACCGGAAACGGAGGCTTGTCCCGCGGCTCGCCGCGCTTTCCTTCCGCCGATTCAATCAGGGCCGACTCCTCGCCGCATACGTACGAACCCGCACCGAACTGGATTCTGACATCAAAATTGAATCCTTTGATGCCGGCAATATCATTGCCCATCAAATTCCTTTCGTGGGCTCCCTGAATCAGGTTTTCAAGATAGGTTTTCAGGTATTTGTACTCGTGCCGGACATACAGTATGCCCCTGGTCGCGCCGGTGGCATACGCCGCAATCACCATGCCTTCGAGCAGCAACTTGGGCCGTTCGGTCAATATAACCCGGTCCTTGAAGGTACCGGGCTCCCCTTCATCGGCATTGCAAATAATGTATTTTTCATCGGCTTTGGCCTTACGGCACAGCTCCCACTTCATCCCGGTTGGAAATCCGGCCCCGCCACGGCCGCGAATGTTGGAGTTTTTAACCTCCTCGATTACCTGCTCAGGTGTCAGCTTCGGCAAAATATCCCAGATAACCTCACCCGGTTTATAACGCGGGTCCAGTACCGGCCCGATTTTACGGATATTGTTGTTTACAACCGCACGGATATCCTCATTGCTGTTCTCGCCGTCTCCGTAACCCTCAACAACCAGCTCCTCCATCGACTTGCCCGCCCGGATATCCCGAATGAGCTCCTTGACCCGGAACGGGGTGAGATTCGGAAAAATTTTTCCGTTGATGATCGCCGCGGGCTCCTGGTCACTCATCCCGATACAGGAGGTATCAAAGAGTCCGATCAGACCGTCGCGTGTTACCGAATTGAACGGGATCCCCGCCTCCTGCTCAAAGGTTCTGGCTACCGCATTGCGACGCATCATATAGGCTGTCACACTCGTATTCAGAAAAATGGAGTACTTACCGGTCGGTTTTTTGGAAAAGAAATGATAAAAAGACCGGGTCTGCTCCACATCCGCCCGCGAAATATTGAGTTCTGGAGCGATGTAGCCGACAGCCTCCTCACTGATGTACCCGGCACTTTCCTGGATATCAATCAGTATATCCATCAACCGCAATGGGTTATGCTGGTACTTATCTAAAATGGAAGCAAGTTGTTGTTCCATAGTTAAACGGGATTATTATTAAAAGAACATTACCATTAATCTATAACTTTTTATTAATTTTTCTATCGAAATACATTTATAATCAATATAAATAGTAAAGGCATTATCATAATGGTTGTTGTTTTTTATTATATTATGCTTAATAGTGTAATTTTTATTGAAACCTATT
>SLOL01000127.1 GCA_007132495.1 Balneolales bacterium | reverse complement strand
TCAAAATCATGAGTCAACCAGTCTGCCCGATTCGGGATATGAAAAATAGCATGCAGAAACAGCGACTGCTTCTTCGATGGGCAAGGCGACATAATCGCAAAATTCCGGCAACGACATGAGCAAGTACGATGAGCTTAAAAAGAAGGCCTATGAAGCCAATATGCGGATCGATGAACTGGGACTGGTTCTGTTTACTTTTGGGAATGCAAGTGCGGCGGATCGTGACCAGGCAGTGTTCGCCATCAAGCCGAGCGGTGTGTCTTATGATGTACTGAAACCGCAGGATATGGTGGTCCTCGATTTTGACGGCAACATACTGGAAGGCGACAAGCGTCCCTCATCCGACACCAAAACCCACGCCGTCCTATACAAGCACTGGCCGGAAACGGGAGGGATAGTGCACACGCATTCTACGTATGCCACTGCCTGGGCGCAAACGCTTCGCGACATTCCCATTCTGGGCACCACTCACGCCGACCATCTTACCGTGGATGTGCCCTGCACCCCGCCCATGGCCGATGAAATGATCCGGGGCGATTACGAATACCAGACCGGCATGCAAATACTCAACCTTTTTGAAGAAAGGAAACTCTCCTGCAAAGAGGTGGAAATGGTACTTGTGGGCAGTCATGCCCCTTTTACCTGGGGCAAATCGGCGGAGAAAGCGGTTTATAACAGTGCCGTACTCGAACAACTGGCCGAAATGGCTTATATAAGTTTGCAGATAGAACCCTCCGTATTCCGGATGAAACAGACGCTGATTACAAAACATTATGACCGGAAGCACGGCAAGGATGCCTACTACGGTCAGAAATAGGACAACTTTAAATTTTTACTATCATGGAAACCAATCGATCGATGAAAGGCCTGCCTGAAATCGGAGTACTCGGGATCATGCAGGAGCTGTATGATAAGTCTCTGCCCGGTATTACCGAGCGTCAGGAAGCGTATGCCGTGAACGTCTGTGACCAACTGTCGGAGGTCGCAAACTTCACCTTTCCACGTGCCGCCCGGAACCGGGATGATATCGAGGAGATACTGGGTGATTTTAACCACAAAGGGCTGGATGGAGTGATGATTATAATGCTCACCTACGGTCCCGCCATGCGGACGGTTCGCGCCCTTCAGAAGAACAACCTTCCGATTCTGCTGGCCAATATCCAGCCTGTTCCGGAGGTAACAACCGACTGGGATATGGCCGATCTGACCTACAATCAGGGGATCCATGGGGCCCAGGATATGGCCAATGCCATCATCCGCACCCACGGCGATAATTTCGAGGTGATTTCGGCCGACTGGAAATCCGATGCGTTCAAAACCTATGTGGATACCTGGGCGCGGGCGGCACAGGCGGCTACGGCACTGTCCGGGATGAAGGTTGCCGCCATCGGGAAAATGCACGGTATGGGCGACACCCTCTCTGATGAAGCGGCCTTCACCCGTGTGATCGGTCCGGAGGTGAACCGTGAGTACATCGGTGAAGTTTATCGGCAGATGGAGGCGGTTACCGATCAGGCGATCGAAAATCAGATGAAGGTCGAATCCGGGCGTTTTCAGGTGGACGATTCCATGCCGGATAAAAACTTTCGCTATGCGGTCAGAATGTACCTGGGCTTTAAAGCATTTCTGGAAGAAAACAAATACGACGCTTTTTCGGCGCATTTTGATGTATTCAAAGGAGATGGGCGATTCGAGCAGATCCATATGCTGGCCGCCTCCAACCTGATGGCCGAAGGCTATGGCTATGCCGCCGAAGGCGACACCAATACGGCAAGTATGGTGGCGGCCGGACATTATCTGGCAAACGACGCCCATTTCACCGAGATGTATGCCATGGACTTCAAACGGGGATCCATGCTGATGAGTCACATGGGCGAAGGCAACTGGAAAATCGCCCGCAAGGACAAGCCTGTCCGGCTGGCCGACCGTGAACTGGGGATAGGGGATCTGGACAATCCGCCCACCACCGTCTTCATGGCGGAGCCGGGTCCGGCTACCATGGTCTCCCTGGTTCATCTTGCCGGTGAGCATTTCCGTCTTGTTGTAACCTATGGTGAGGTCCTGGACACCGAGGAGTACCCGACCATCGAAATGCCGTATTTCCATTTCAAACCGGAATCGGGGCTTCGGGAATGTAATGACGGATGGCTCAAAGCCGGTGGCACTCACCACCAGGTTCTTCACCTGGGAGATCAACGCAATAAATGGCAAATGTTATGCACCATGCTCAACATTGAATATGTTGAAGTTTAAACCTTAATAAACCGAAAATCGGGGTGTTTTTATGGGAGCACTTGCAGTATTGGATTGGGTAGTAATCGGATTATATTTTCTGTTAATCCTGGGGATCGCCTGGTGGGTGATTAAACAGAGAACAGAGACGCCGTCCGATTTTTTTCTGGCGGGACGGCACCTTGGATGGTTTGTCGTCGGGGCCTCCATATTTGCTTCCAATATCGGTTCGGAGCACCTGGTCGGACTCTCCGGCACGGGGGCGACCGACGGGGTGGCCATGGCCCACTATGAGCTGCACGCCTGGTGTTTGCTGGTACTGGCATGGGTGATGATCCCCTTCTATATCCGCTCCAAAGTTTTCACCATGCCGGAGTTTCTGGAGCGGCGTTTTTCTCCGCTGGCACGAACCCTGCTCTCCAGTGTCTCTCTTATCGGCTATGTGTTGACCAAAATTGCCGTGGGTATCTTTGCCGGAGGTGTGGTTCTGAGTGTACTGCTTCCTGAATTGCGCATGTTCGGACTTGACAGCTTCTGGCTCGGTTCCATATTGGTCATTCTCTTTACCGGTGTGTATACGGCCCTGGGTGGACTGCGGGCGGTAGCCTACACCGAAGCCGTGCAGATGCTGGTACTGATTTTCGGCTCACTGTTTGTATTGATATATGGTTTGAAAGCTGTCGGGGGCTGGGGAGCACTGGTGGAAATAACCGGTCCCGAAATGTTCAATCTCTGGAAGCCGATGGTTCCCGACGGTATGTCGGCCACATGGGCTCCCGTCCAGACCGACTCCGAAATGGCGTGGTACTTCAACAACCAGTACCCCTGGCTCGGAATGCTTTTTGCTGCTCCTATTGTCGGCCTGTGGTACTGGACCACCGATCAGTATATCGTGCAGCGCGCACTGGGTGCTCCCAACGAAGCACAGGCCCGGCGCGGCTCCATATTTGCCGGTTTTCTGAAGCTCTTCCCGGTTTTCCTGTTTATCATTCCGGGTATTATCGCTTTTGCACTGGCCGAGTCGGGTCAGATTCCCGCTATGCAGCAGCATATGATCGGTCCGGACGGAGAAGTAATCCGGGAAAATGCCCAGGCCGCCTTTCCCATGCTGGTGGCCCATGTGCTGCCGATCGGAGTTCGGGGCCTGGTCGTTGCCAGTCTGCTCGCTGCACTGATGAGTTCACTGGCCGGGGTGTTTCACGCCTCTTCGACCCTGTTCACCATGGACCTGTACCAGAAATGGAAGCCCAAAGCCACCGATATTGAGCTGGTCTGGATGGGGCGAATCGCCGTAGTTGCCATGATCGTCATCGGACTGCTTTGGATACCGGTTATTCAGGGTAGCCGCGGACTGTATGATTATCTGCACGGTATACAAGCCTATCTGGCACCGCCCATATTTGTGGTTTTCTTCATGGGCATCTTCAACAGCCGCCTGAATCATCAGGGCTGTCTCGCAGCGCTGTTCATCGGCATCTTCCTCGGACTGTTCCGGCTTGCCGTGGATACGCCGGCACTTCTGTTTGAAGATTTTGCCTATGCCGAAGGTTCCTTCCTGTGGGTTATTAATAATATTTTCTTCCAGTACTACAGTCTGGGCATGTTTATTATCTGTATTCTGGTGATGGTCGGGGTCAGTTACATGACCGCCGCACCCGACTATCAGAAAATATCCGGCCTGACCTTTAAGACACTTACCGACGATCACCGCCGGATGTCGCGGTCGAGCTGGACCTGGAGGGATGTGATGACCTCGGTATTGCTTATGGCTATCATTATCACCATTTATCTGGTTTTCCGGGGTGGGTGACATTGGATCTTATAACGTAATGGTCGGTGTATATAAAAAAATGTTAAGAAGCAGGATTCATGTAAATATCAGGCTCTATCCATGAGATATTCACTGATCCTTTTTATATGGATGTCGCTGTTCTTACCCGGTCTTTCACCGTCCGTAAGTCCGGTTCTTGCCGGCGGCCCGCCATCCGTGACCTGGACCGCGGACAACGGCAACGGAACCTATACCAATCCGCTGTTTCATGATGAATTTTCAGATCCCGATCTGATACGCGTTGGTGATGATTATTACATGACAGGCACCACCATGCATACCATGCCGGGATTGCCGGTGCTCCACTCTAAAGACCTTGTGAACTGGGAACTGAAAAGCTATGCCTTCGACCGGCTTGATCTGGGACCGGAGTTCCGGCTGGAGGAAGGATTGAATATCTACGGCCAGGGAATCTGGGCGCCCTCTTTCAGACACCACGACGGCGTCTTCTATATTTTTTCCAATGTGAATAATTACGGAACCCAGGTGTTTACAGCTACCGATCCGGCCGGACCCTGGGAGCATCACCGAATGAATGTCTTTTTGCACGACCTGTCCGTGCTTTTTGATGATGACGGGAAGATCTATGCGGTGTGGGGCTATAATGAGTTGCGGATGTCACAGCTGACCGATGACTTGAAAGACATCGTCCCCGGAACCGAGCGGGTGATCGTGGAAAGCGGCAGCGGTGCCGGCGAAGGTGCACATATCCAGAAAATTGATGACATGTATTACATCATCAATACCAACTACGACCCGGTCTGCTATATGGGCGTGCTGCGGTCCGATGATCCGTACGGACCCTATGAAATGCGGGTAATCAGTGCCAATGAGAGCTATGGCATGGACCTCGGATGGTGGCTTAATGATTTCAGCGGCGATCCTCCGTATGACCTGACAGGGCCCAGGGAGAATTTTGCCGGATGCATCCCCCTGTCGCAGGGTGGTATTGTGCAGGTGCAATCCGGGGAATGGTGGGGATACTCCATGATGGATTACAGGTCGCTGGGCAGGGTTACGGCGCTGTCGCCGGTCACGTGGAAAGACGGATGGCCCTATTTCGGACTTCCGGGCAACCTCACCCGTTCACCGCGCACCTGGGTCAAGCCCAATACCGGTTATACGTCCGGGCCCAAAGCTCCTTTTGAGCGGAATGACGACTTCAGCGGACCGGAATTGAACCAGGTGTGGCAGTGGAACCATGTTCCGGTTGATGAGAAATGGTCGCTTGATGAAAGGAACGGCTATCTGCGTTTGCATTCACTGCCGTCCGAATCATTCTGGAGTGCCAGAAACACGCTTACCCAGCGGGCTGTGGGACCGGAATCGTATGCGATCACCCAAATCGACGTGTCCGGAATGCAGGCCGGTGATGCAGCCGGACTGGCCCTGCTCAATTTCCCATACGCCTGGATTGGCATCGTCAGGCAGCAGGACGGTCATGTCCTGCAGTTCTATAACCAACAGGAGCAGAAAAGGATAGATGTTGAAACCGACGAAACGGTGATTTGGCTGCGGGCGCACGGCGACTACGAAACCGATATCGGCAAGCTCTCCTACAGTTTCGACGGGGAGCACTTCGAGGAAATTGGCGGTGAAATCATCATGCCCTACCAGTTGCGCACGTTCCAGGGCGTCCGTTATGCACTGTTTCATTACAATAAAGAAGGCAGGGAAGGGGGCTATGCCGACTTCGGCAGTTTCGAAATCATTGAACCCGATCCCAAACGGCCCATACCGCACGACAAGGTCATCACCCTGAAGAGCATCGCCGACGGAAGCGTGCTGGTCAATTGGCGGAACCATCTCCGTCCGGTGGATGAAAACAGCATCTTTGCTGAAGGCAGCCTGTCGCATTTCAAAGTGCTCGACCGCGGAAAAGGGCGTGTCGCACTCAGGTGCCTGACCACGGGCGGTTACGTCACAGTAAAAGGCATGGGTGTGATGGCTGAAGTCCGGATTGAAGAAGAAAAGCAGGGCGATTCATCGCTGTTTCAATGGCAGGATATGATGCACGGTGAAATGATGCTGATGTCGCTTCATACCAACCGCTACCTGACATTTGATCCCGATGCCGGAAGTCTGACCTCCGCCGATTCCCCCGGCGCCAGACCCGACCGCAAAGGCGGTTCCTGTTTTATCTGGGAGATGGTGGATAATTAATATAAATAATAATGAGACCTTTCATTGTTTTCACAGTTTTTGGCCTGTCAGCACTCATCTCATGCACGGATGAGGAAACGGCGGCATCCGTAGATATCATCCACAATCCACTTATTGAACAGCGTGCCGACCCGCATGTGTGGCTGCACACCGACGGCTATTATTATCTGACGGCTACCGTACCGGAATATGACCGGATTGAACTGCGCCGGGCACGCTCCATTGCCGGACTGGCAACGGTTGACGTGGAGACCATCTGGCACCGTTACGAATCCGGTCCGATGAGCCACCATATCTGGGCACCCGAGATTCACTACATTGACGGCGCCTGGTATATCCATTTTGCCGCGGGACGGGCCGAAGATATCTGGCGTATTCGCATGTATGTGTTGAGAAATGAGTCGGAAAATCCCCTTGAGGGGACCTGGGATGAGATGGGCCAAATTGAAACGGACTGGGATTCCTTCTCTCTCGATGCCACCACCTTTGAACATCGCGGAACACGCTACCTGGTCTGGGCGCAAAGCGTGCCGCCGGAACCGGGCACCAACCTGTACATCGCGGAAATGGATACGCCATGGTCCATAATCAGTCCCCAGGTCAAGATCAGTGAACCCGAATATGACTGGGAGCGTCGCGGCCACAATGTCAATGAGGGGCCGGCTGCACTCATCCGGAACAACCGCGTCTTTATGGCGTATTCCGCCAGTGCGACCGATCACAATTACCGGATCGGGCTCCTTACGGCGGATGAAGATGCCGATCTGCTTGATCCGGACTCCTGGTCGAAGTCACCGGAGCCGGTCATGGGCAGCAGCGACGAAACCGGCCAGTTTGGCCCGGGACATAACAGCTTCACGACCAGTCCGGATGGTGAGACGGATTATATCATCTACCACGCCCGGAACTACAAGGAGATAGAGGGCGAACCGCTATGGAATCCCGACCGGCACACCCGGGTTCAGCCTGTACACTGGAATGCAGACGGCACTCCGGATTTTGGTATACCTGTGGCTGATGGACCGTTGCAGGAATAACTGAATACCGGAAGCAGAAATTTCAGAATGACCCTCAAACGGTTTTGATCTGTTTATCCCATTCAGCCAGAAATTCTTTCACCCTGGGCAGTACGGCCTCGGGAGTATAGCCAAGCTTTTCATCCAGCACACCGGCCGGAGCCGAATAACCGAAGTGCTCCAGGCCGTCACAACGTCCGGTATGGGGAACCAGTCCACGCATGGTGACCGGCAAACCGGCGGTAAGGGCAAAGACCGGCACATCCTCGGGTATGACCCGTTTCTGGTAGTCGGCCGGTTGTCTGCGGAAGAGTCCTTCAGAGATGGCAGAAACCACTTGAACGCCCAGGCCTTCGCCGGTCAGAGTTTCGGCGACTGCGGCGACCGTGGAGACTTCCGATCCGTTGGCGACGAGCACCAGGTCGATCTGTTCCGGGGGTTGATTTACGATATAGGCGCCTTTCCGGGCCTGATCGACCGAAGCATACCGGTCGGTTCCGCCGGTTGCTACCGGCGGTATGTTTTGTCGTGACAGAATCAGTGCCGTAGGTGTTTTCCGGTTCTGCAGGGCCATCTGCCAGGCGACGGTAGTCTCTGGAGCATCGGCCGGGCGCAGGGCCAGCATGCTTGGTTCCCCTGAGTGGTTTTTCAGCTGCTCCAGAAGCCTCAGCTGAGCTTCCTGTTCAACCGGCTGATGGGTCGGGCCGTCTTCTCCCACCCGGAAGGCGTCATGGGTCCATATGTAGATGACCGGCAGTTCCATCAATGCCGCCAGGCGCACAGCCGGTTTCATGAAGTCCGAGAAGACAAAGAACGTAGCGCAAACCGGTATTACTCCACCGTGTAGTGCCATGCCATTGGATACGGCAGCCATGGTCAGTTCCGCTACCCCGGCCTGCAGGAAAGAACCGGAAAAATCACCTTTGCGGAAGGAGGTGGTCTTTTTCAGGAATGCATCGGTCTTGTCGCTGTTGGAGAGGTCGGCCGAAGCCACGATCATGTTCTCGACCCGGCCGGCCAGATGGGCAAGTACCACACCCGAAGCGCCCCGGGTAGCCACACCCTCTTTCTGTTCAATCTGACTGAAGTCGATATCCTCCGGGATCTCACCGGTCAGGAAAGTGTGCAGTTTTTCAGCCAGGTCGGGATTGTCCTGTTCCCAGCGGTTCTGTTCGTTATTGCGGGCAGCGACCTTTTCGGCTTTGTCAGCATTTACCTTTTGGTAATACTCGGCAACATCAGGGAAAATCATGAACGGATCATCGGGATTACCGCCCAAATTCTTCACGGTCTTTTCAAACGAGGCACCGGCCTTGCTTAACGGCTGTCCATGAGTCGAAACCTGCCGCTCGAAAGGGTTGCCGTCGGCATCGACAGCTCCTTTGCCCATAACCGTCTTGCCGATGATCAGTGTGGGTCGCTCATCCTGTGACAGCGCACCGTCCAAAGCCCGGCGAATGGCTTCGGGATCGTGTCCGTCGATGGTTATGGTCCGCCATCCCCACGCTTCGTACTTCTTTGCGGTGTCTTCATCGGTAACATCATCGGTGGGCGATGACAGCTGGATGTCGTTGGAGTCGTAAAACATAACCAGGTTACCCAGCCCCAGGTACCCGGCAAGGCGTCCGGCACCCTGGGAGATCTCCTCCTGGATGCCCCCGTCGGAGATGAAAGCGAAAGTTTTGTGAGCTGTCCATTCGCCGAATCGATCGGCCAGAAAGCGTTCGGCGATAGCAGCTCCTACCGCGTTGGCGTGACCCTGCCCGAGCGGTCCGGAGGTGTTCTCCACCCGTCGCGATACATCCAGTTCCGGGTGACCCGGTGTCGGGCTGCCCCATTGGCGGAAGTTCTTCAGATCTTCAAGTGAGAAATCACCGGTCAGCGCCAGAATACTGTAAAGCATCGGTGACATATGACCCGGGTCCATGAAAAACCGGTCGCGAAATGTCCATGCGGGATTCGCCGGATCATAATTCAGATACTCGGAAAATAAGATATGAATAAAGTCGGCTCCGCCCATTGCCCCTCCCGGATGGCCCGATCCGGCTTTTTCAACCATGGCCGCAGAAAGGAGACGTATGTTGTCAGCTGATTTCTGTTGAATATTTGCCATTGTACAGTATATTTTTTCGCAGGTAAAAATTGTTGTTTCGACGGCCGGGCTATCCATCGGCCGGCATGAGCCGCTATAATAAGTGTAATATATACACTAAAAATAAAAAAATCAGCGCCTGATTAAGCAGCAGCAGCACAAGTATAGCGGATCGGGACGAAGACTGCAAGACGAACACTGGAAAAAGCGGGTGACCGCAAACATCAACCGGGAGATTTAGCCGTTTCCAGGTGAACATTGGGCTCTTCCAGGACTACAGCGGCTTCGAGAGGCCTGATATTGACGTGGTCGCCGGCATTGAAATTGACCCGGTTGTCGGTGTGTACCATACATTCCCTTGCCCGGATGCGTACGCGATAGGTGATGTCGTGACCTTTGAAATCTTTTGAAACCACTTCCCCCAGGTAATTATCCCGGTTCCGGTTCGGTTTTTCAATGGTCAGATGCTCAGGTCGGATGGAGAGCGTTACGCGTCCCTCGGCCGGACGATCCAGGTTTACTCTGCCGAACTCGGTGAGTGCCGACGGGCCGATGGCATCGGCCGTTATCAGGTTGGTGGTACCCAGGAACTGCGCCACAAAACGGGTGCGCGGGCGGTAATAGACCTCTTCGGGGGTGCCGATCTGCTCGATCCGTCCTTCATTCATTACGGCGATTCGATCGGCAAACGAGAGGGCCTCTTCCTGGTCGTGGGTCACCAGCAGGGCGCTCATGCCGGCTTTCTTCAGCAGGGATCGGACTTCGGATCGGGTGGAGTTTCTGAGCACGGCGTCCAGATTCGAGAAGGGTTCATCCAGCAGAAGCAGTTCCGGAGTCGGTGCAATGGCCCGCGCCAGGGCGACACGCTGCTGCTGTCCGCCGGACAGCTCAAACGGGCTCCGGTCGCGATATTCGCGAAGTCCCATCATGCACAACACTTCCAGCGCCTGTTCTTCGCGTTGCTTGCGGGGTACGTTCTTGAGCCCGAACATCACATTCCGGATCACCGGCAGATGGGGGAAAAGCGCGTAATCCTGAAAAACAAAACCGATACCACGCTCTTCAGGCTCCACGAATGATTTGTTGCCGACCAGCCTACGGTCATTAAGCACCACTTCACCGCTGTCGGGTTGTTCAAAACCGGCTATGATCCGTAACGTGGTCGTTTTTCCACAGCCGCTCGGACCCAGCAAGGCAAAGATCTCGTGACGGTTAATGGCAAACGAGACATCATCCACCACCTTTTCAGGAGAATCGAAAGACTTGGTAAGACCGGTTGTCTTCAATAATGTATTCATAAAGTGTATCTGATTCATCGTTGTGCCCACTCTTTGGCGAACAGCAACCCGACAAACAATGTGGAAAACAGCAGGATAACAAGTGCATAGGGAGCGGCCTCGGCGAACATCGCTTCGGCCGTATAACTCCAGACATTCACTGCCAGCGTTTCGTAGCCGACCGGCGCAAGTAGAAACGTAATCGGCAGCTCCTTCATTGCGGACATGAATACGAAAGCGGCGGATACAATCAACCCGTTTCGCATCACGGGGAAAGTTGCAAGAAAAAAAGCTTTGAGCCGGCCATATCCCAGGGAACGGGCGGCTTCTTCCAGCCGGGGAGATGCCTGATAGAGCGAGCTGCGTACAGGGCCGATCGCCTCGGCCAGAAAATGCAGTGCGTAGGCGACAATCAGCAAGGTCAGAGTCTGGTAGAGTATCGGAACGGATCCCAGTGTAAAGAAGATCAGGGCCAGGGCAAAAGCCAGCGGCGGAGTGGCATATCCCAGATAGGCGATACGCTCCAGTCCACGTGTGAACCGGGAGGGGTGACGGACGCCGTTATAGGCGAGCGGTATGGCCAGGGCGGTGGCCAACAGGGCGGCCGGTGCAGATGCCGAAACCGAACCGGTCAGAGCCCGGCGGAGTCCGGTCAGCTGCTGCGGGTCAAATGCATCGATCATCCAGTAGATTATGGTACTGAGCGGCAGTACGATCGACAGCAGCACCAGGACGGTGACGAAGATATAGGCCGGCCACTTCCAGGGACCGAGCGGAATCATGGAGGCTTTCTTTTCACTTCCCATGCCGATTCTGTGGAAAAAGAGCCCCCGGAGCAGACGGTATTCGACAACCAGTGCCGTCGAGGTGAGGGCCAGCAGCATCAGAGCCAGCCAGGCGGCATAGACCCGGTCGTACGCCGCAGCATATTGGAGATAGATGGCATAGCTGAACGTTTCAAAACGCATCAGGGATACCGCCCCGAAATCCCCCAGGACATAGAGAAAAATGATCAGTGCCCCGGCATAATAAGCCGGACGCAGCTGTGGGAGGATTACCCGGAAGAATACGGCACGGGGGCGATACCCCATCGAGCGGGAAACCTCCTCCAATGAAGGATCGATGCCGGACAGCGCAGACCGGAAATTGAGATAGAGATAGGGATAGGTATAGAGGCTAATGGCGGTCAGAGCACCGGTGAATCCGCTGAGGCGGGGTAGTTCAATGCCGAACAGCTGCGCCAGCGTACCGTTTGCTCCGGTAAAACCGAGCAGGGCATAGGCCATCACATAGCCCGGTATGGCAAGCGGCAGAACACCGAGCAGGGTGAGTGCCTTTCGACCGGGTATGTTGGTCCGGGTGGTGATCCAGGCCATTGGCAGGGCCAAAAGGGTACCGACCAGCAGGGTGCTTACGGCGAGCAACAGGGTGTTGTAGAGCAGTTCGAGATTTCTGCGCCGGAAAACAAGCTCCATGGAAAGGTCAGGGTCGGCGTCAAATGCGCGGACAATCAAATACAGCAGGGGAACCAACACTGACACTCCTACCAGTATGGCAGGTGTCAGGAAGTACCAGGCGGGGAGGTTGTCAATCCGGAATATGTCTTTAATCTTGGTAAGCAAAAAAGTTCAGAGATAAGGGATTAAAGCAGGCCGGCGCGTCGAAGCAAATTCAGGGTGCCGTCCAGGTCGCTCAGTTCGTCCAGATCCAGCTCCGGACTCAGATCCTGTATGTCCTGAAGAGATGACCGGCCGGGGGTCAGGTCAAGATTGATCCGTACCGGATATTCATACACTTCCTCGGTGACCCATCGCTGATTCTCTTGCTCCAGCAGATATCGTATAAAGTCCAGTGCCTCGTCGCGACTGTCCGTGGTGGAAAGCATGCCGATGCCGGCCACATTCACCAGATTACCGGGGTCACCGGCCCGGAAGAATGTTTGTTCAACAGGAAATTGTGAATCGGCTTCACGGAAACGAAACAGATAGTAGTGGTTGGTGAGCGCGATATCGATTTCACCGGCGGCGATGGCCTGAAGCAAAGCGCTGTTGTTGATATAACTTTGCGCCCCGTTGTCTTTCATGCCGTTCAGCCATTGCAGAGTGGCATCCTCCCCCTCCAGAAGCCTCATGGAGGTGAGGAAAGATTGAAACGACCCGTTGCTGGGAGCCCATCCCACGCGTCCCTGCCACTGTGAGTCGGTCAGGGCGAATACCGTTTCCGGCAGTGCCGTGGTATCGACTCTTGGAATGGAGTAGGCCATGACGCGGGCACGTCCACTGGTGGCAATCCAGGTTCCGTCGCTGTTGTGAAATTGTCCGGGCAGTGTGCTCAGCAGAACCGGCGGCAGTTCCTGAAACATACCGCCCCGGTGAACAGCGCCCAGTGCCCCGGCATCCTGGGCCCAGAAGACATCGGCCGGTGACCGGCTACCCTCTTCAAGCAGGGCGACAGCAAGCTGCGTCGAGCTTCCGTAACGGACATTGATCCGTATGTTGTGCTCCTCTTCAAATTTCTGGATGAGCGGTTCCACCAATGCCCTGCTACGGCCGGAATAGACCGTCAGACTTTGTGACAGAAGTGTGTACGGCAGTACCGTTAACAGGATCAACGTGATGCAGGTTATGGTTATACTGAATTTTCGAGTCATATGTATTTGACATTTATGCTGCCGTCAATGGCAGTCCTGATTTTTGTTTTCCGGTTGTTTTCAAAGATCATACACCGGTTAGTTGCAAAAGCAGATGAAGTCCGCCGCCAACAGATATGACGATCAGAACCATGATGCCGGTCAGTGTCAACAGATCCCGCAGGCCGAGTTCTTTAAACAGTACGACAAAGGTGGCCACACAGGGGAAGTACACCATGAGAACCACACTGGCAACAATCAGCTGGTGAAGGTCCATGCCCAGCGGGGCCAGCATGCCTATGGCCACGTCCTTGCGCAGGAATCCGACGAGCAGTGCTCCGCCGGCCTC
>SLOL01000087.1 GCA_007132495.1 Balneolales bacterium | reverse complement strand
TTGTGAAGAATCGGCTTTTCCGATTCTTCGGTCCTGCTTGTTATGCTTCCGGCATTTCTCACCCGCCGAACAGGCGAAGCGGAACGCCGCGAAGTTCTGTGGCATGGATTCCGCCTGAAACGGGCGACATCCAGCCATACGCAGCCCAGGCTGCGTATGCACAAGGAAGGAGTCCGGACTCCGGAGATGAGCGTGGAAGGCGTCGGCAGCTTTTTGCTGCCTTTGCGCTTGAGTCCGATCAGTCGGCAAACTTGCGCTTCATCGTTATGATGAAGCAGGGACTCTGGCGGTACCTTCAGGTGCTCGGTCTGCCGGTTACATCCGGCGCCCTTCCCTGACGTTTTCTATATACATCCTGTTGATCATTGCTGTTTCTGTTATATGTTGATTTTCCTGCTGTTCAAAATTCTGTTGCGTTTCCATTTTGTCACCGCAGTGACCTACCATCCGTAAAAAATCAATCCTCCACCGACGCTCCAGATGTGGTCGTTGAACTGGCCCATCTTCACCCCGTCCAGCCCGTCTTTCAGAGCGTATCGGTGACGTATGGCCAGATTCAATCCCACCCGGTGGTCAAGCATGTACTCCAGGCCGGCCGCTCCGCCCACATAGGGGAACCAGTCGTCCCAGCTGTACCGGAAATAGTCCTCCTCCAGCACCATCACACCGCCGCCTGCTTCCAGGAAGGGCGTCAGGCTCAGCCGGGGGAACAGCACGCCTTTTACATTCAGGCGGGCACCGGTATAGGTCTTCTCAAAGCCCCGCAGTGCTGCCAGCTGACCGTGATGGGCGGTCAATCCGGTATACAGATAATCCGTGATTTTCAGCAGGGCGTCCACATGACCGGACGGACGGGTGAGCGGATCGGGATAGTTGCCGCGATAGCGCTGGCCTTCCAGATGGAGGCCCAGCCCGACCCGGCCGCGTTGCCGTCCGATATCACGCCCCAGAAAATCGATCGATGCCGCCTGCTCCTGTCGCTTTTCGTAGGCGCTGAAATAACCGTCCAGTTGTTCTTGCTCATGGTCGGCCACGCCCCACAGCCCGTCGCGAATGCCTTCCATAACAAGCTTTTCTACCGCTTTTTCAATGGCGCGGGTCACGGCGACCGTGCCTGGTTCATTGACCGTATAACCGGCTTCACCTTCCAGGATCTTGTTGGCATCCACAAAACGGAACACGTGCGCGTCCACTTTCTGCGAGAGGATGGTTTCGGTGGAGTGTACGGTCTTCAGAATCCGGCTGCTGCTGGTGGAGACGGCGCGCAGATAGACGGTCACTTTGTCCTGGCGAAACTCCGAAGTCCCGCCGATGCCCAGGTACCGGGCGCCCATACCGCCGGTCATCGTGTTGGAATCGTAGCCGATGATGCCGCCTTCCAGCATAACTCCGGCATAGAGCATGGGCGGCAGCGGTCCGTCCTGACCGTGCTCGGCCCGTATGGAGCGGATGATCTGGCGTTCGTTCATCAGGTTGGACAGTCCCTCGCGCTCGATCGGGTCGAACCAGCCCGAATCGTCGATCGCCTTGAGCAGGATCGATGTGCTGCCCTGGGTCACGGCGGTCGACCAGCTGGCGATATTGTCGCTCGGCTTGTACTGCCCGGTCTGATCGCGGAAGCGGTATACGGCCGCCACCAGTTTCTCTCTGGGCTGGGGTAGCGTACCGAGCTCCGGATACGCCGGCAGTTCGGTGGTTCTCAGATTGGGATCGGGCTGGAACGGCGACATGCTGCCACATCCGGATACCAGCACGCCCATGAGTATCGCCATCATCAGACCCATTGCGGCCATGAAACCGGCACTTCCGGCCCGTCGGCCGGACAGGCCGTCAAAACACGTGCAAAATATGACAGTCAGCCCTTTCATATTAAAATCTTGGAACCTCCACATGCGTTCGTTCCCCGCTCAGCATATCCTGGATCTCGATAGAGATAATGTCCAGTTCGGAAGAAACGGTGATGAGAAAATCGCCCAGATCATACACGCCGTCTTTCGTAAAATCGATCTGGCCGTCGCCCCGGGTCAGGTCCCTGGACAACTGACTCAGTACCTGGCGCTGCATGGTCCGCTGAAAATCATCCAACGGGCTTCTTCTGAACCGGTCCTCCTCCTCGGTCCGGAAATCGGGCTTCTGGGCTTCCGCGCTCTGCATAAAATAATAGTAGTTACTGGGATGTCCGCCGAAACCGGGGTTCTGGAACTGAAAACGGAATTCCTGGGCATCAGCTGCGGATAATGAAAAGGCCGGAAGCAAAAGCAGCAGCAGTAATCCTTTTACCCCTTGAGCTTGTATTTTATTTAAAGTCACCCTCATAGCACCTCACATCGATATTCACTCTAAAATGGTTAATCGTAAATGCTTGTAAATCACTCTAATCACAATAGTCTGGATACTGCCGCTATCGTGAATGCTACGGAAATTGCGACGTAAAACTTAACAGCTGTTTCTTTGATCCACGCGATTCATTGATTCTCCCCCGAGGCGCTCTCCATCTCACCTCACATCGTCATTGCTAAAACTTTTTAAAGCATGTCATAAATACTTCACCGGATATTCTACAAATTATATTACAGCACTGTCAACTTAATTTTGATATTTTAATCAAAGGTATACTATGCTGTAAGAAAGAAGAGGACGCTATGTCTGAATATTCGTTTTGTCTAATAAACAAGAGGTACATGTTACTGATCTTAAGAGGTTTTTAATGTTTTAATAATATCCGGCGTTACGGTCTCAGGTTTCCGGAGCCGTTCCGGTAATACCGGTTATCGTCGCAAACGGTGATATGTTGTTTCGGTACTGCCGTCCCGGATTTCGGGAACCAATCAGTGATCAGTAATACTCCTGTGAAAACTGCTCGAAATTGGCCAGATAGTTTCTCAGTCCGCCGGCAGCCGCCTCGGCAAGCTCCATCACTCTCTCGTGATCGGGCGGCAGGCGGAACATGTATACGGTTTCATAGTTTACCTCGACGACCATTTGGGAACCCCTGCCCGGAACCGGCCGCTCGATAACCCGGACCATGAATCCACCGGTTTCTTCCGGAAAAACCAGACTTCCGCGGAAACGGTCGTAAAAATCCTGCCCGAACGGGGTTCTTGTGTCATTGGTGACCATATTTTCCATGATCAGTTCAGGATCTCCCTCCTCTATCTGCTCCGGGACTTCTTCTGCCGGGATCAGCACCGTCAAAAAGTCCGGCGGATCATGCAATCTTGCCCGCAGTTCTTCTTGTTTTGCAATCTGATCCTGGATCTCCCGCACCGTGGTGAATACCTCCAGTTCGCTCCGCAGCTCCTGCTGCTGGGTGATGTAGGAGAACGAACGCGAACGGAACCGGTCAAACGGAAACATGTCACGGACTATCTCCCTTTTTTGGGCAACTTCAAGTCGTGGTTCGGGTTTTTCCGTCATCATCGCTGCCGGAATACGTACCACCGTACCGATGCGCATGCGCCGGGGGTTGATTAACCGGTCGCTGTTGGTATTGTGAATCTCCCTCCATAAATACGGATCGCCATAATACCTTTCGGCCAGTTCCCACAATGTGTTGCCCCGGATCACAAAATGGTAGACATACTCCGGGTAATCCGGCGTTAACCTGTCCGGCACGGGCGATTCCCTGTCCGGTTCCGGCGATTCAGCGGAATTAATCTGAGCTATGGGAAGTGCAGGTTCCTCGCCCGGCACCTCTCCGGCTACGTCCGGTTCCGGTGCCTCTCCGGTCCCGCCCGGCTCCGGTTCGCCCCTGTCGCGGGCCTGCCGGGTCACCCTCTGCCGTTCCGCCTCCCGTTTAGCCCGCATCTTCTCCCTTGCCGCTTGTCCGAGCGACTCGTCCTCATGCACCTGTCTGCTGATTTCCCGGAATCGATCCACTTTCAAACCGGCCTGCTCGATGGCAAGAGCAATCTTCTCCTCCAGATCATGTATGAACGTTTCCAGGGTGTCGGTAATGCGGTCATAGTCTCTTCCGGTCTCCTCACCCATTTCGCTCAGCACTTCGTGATCATCTTCCCGGACGGCCTGCTCTATTTGGTGATAGGTCTGCAGCGCCATACCCGTATTCAGTACGGTGCGCCACATGGTACGTTGTGTTTCCTGCTGAAGGTTCTGGATTTCGAGCGCGGCATCAGCATAGGACGAAAGTTCCTGATCCGAGACTTCGGACTCCATTCCAGCAAGTTCTTCCAGCCAGGTAACCTGACCGTTTGTGACCGGTGCAATCAACAGGCCGGTCGCAAGGGTTATTCCGGCAAAAAGAGCCGCTCCCGCAATGGTTTTTCCCCCTTTAACAAATATTTTCGAATAAATTCGCATGGAATGGGTAATAGTAATGAATAATACATATCGGCAATTTGTCATTACCACAAGAATTAAAAAAATTATTTTTTCCTAAGCTTTCCTGTTGGGCATATCCCGTCTGCGCGCACAAATGAGAAATTTTGAACCATTAGAGTCTGACGGCTCGTTTACTTTGCAGATGACTACCAATACCGGTTGATTTTGACGTTTTCAAATAGCCGGCATTTATGCTTTGCTGATTTTGAACTGCTGGATTATTGAAAAAAAATCAAACGTGAATTCGAATAATATGCATGGCATGTTGAAACGAAACAGATGCATTTTCTTCTTTAGATCATCCTTCCCTTCATGGGGTATGATCTGCCAATGTATTCGCTCTGTTTTTCCGGGATGAATTCGCGGAATGACTTCTTTCAAAAACGCCTCCATGGAAGGTTCTTCAACCAGAATAATCAGCATCTCTTGTTACCTCAGATTTGCTCCCTCAAATAGTTTCTGCCGCCACATGGCTCCCGGTAAATATGCTCCGGAGTCGTAGAGATTTTTTAACACTTCATTTTTCGAAGCGCGTACCGCCGTGGTAAATCCCTTTTCTTTCTTCAGCCAGAATATGGAATCCAATGACACACCGTTTAGAAAGTCCGGTGAGTGGGTGGATACCATTACCTGTCCGCCACGTGAACCATACTCTTGAAATTCCTCAGCAAGTTCGACCAGGAGCTGTGGATAGAGCTGGTTCTCCGGTTCCTCTACGCAAAGTAATGGATGGGGATTTGGGTCATATAGCAGTACAAGATACGCAAACATTTTTATCGTTCCGTCGGAGACGAATTTGTCAATGAACGGGTCTTTGAACGAACCATCCTCGAAGCGCAATACCAGTCTGCCGTCTTCGGTGGGACGAGCCTCGACATTCCTGGTGCCCGGCACGCGCTCTTTCATCTTATTCAGAATATTCTGAAAAATATCCGGATGGTTTTCGTATATGTATTGCGCTACCAGCGGCAAATTGTCTCCGGTTTCGGACAATTGCTCAGCGTATCCCGCTTCTTTGCTTCCGCGTGCACTGGAAATGTGAAAATCCGAGACAAACCAGTTTTCGATCAGTTGACGAAAAGCGCTCGCTGCCTTGAATCGGCTGAACTGCCCCAGTCCCTTTATGGCAAGGATATCGGGTGATTCCAGAGTTTGATGTTCCCGGTCAAGCTTTTCATCGGGAATATTAAATTGCTCCTCATTTGTAATTGCATAACCGCTGCCATTGCTAAAATCCAGAAAATGGTAAGGCGATCCATACTCAAATCGCTTGTAGCGCAATATTTCACGCTCAATGATGGGCTTGTTGTTCTTTTCTTTTATGGCAAGATGGTAGGTAACCAGGCGGTTTTTGCCGAGCAATTCAATGCGAAACTGAAGCTCGATGACAATAGACTCGTGGAGATGATTCCGGCTAACCACTTCTCTGAACCCGCCGCGCTTGCGCAGAGCTGATTGTACATTATGGGAAAGACAGTCTTTTAAAAAACCGAATATGTCGAATAACGTGGTTTTACCTGACCCATTGGTGCCGACGAATACACTGTACCGGGGGCAGGTTTTCTATCTTCAAATCTTGAAAAAGCTTGAAGTTTATTATTCTGATCGTTTCAACATTCATTCAAATGTGATACTTGATTTCCAATGTGGAATAGCGCATCTATCTCCGTGGCAATTTACCATTCGAATATGTTCTAAACAATTGCGATGTACCCTGATGCTATAGAGCCCTTGTGATTTTCTATACCCGTTATATCATATGTGCTAAATATTTTAAATAACACCCGTTCACCGCGCCATCCACCGCAGCGATAGCATCAGCCCGAGGTTGTTGTCATAAACCTCCCCGCTTTGTATTGATCAATCCAGAAAAACGCACGTTTGTATTTAAAATGTCATGAATAGGTATCCGTAATCACCGGCAAACACCGGCAAACGGGCCGGCAAACAGAAGAGCGGACGCTACCTGAAACAGTTGGAGGACACCCTGGAACAGGCACTGCGGTACCCCGGCCGGATCATTTCGCCCGGATGTCCCGGGACAATCCCACGGCGTTTCTCGGTCTGCCTGTCGGCGGCCGGCCGGAAGGGGCCAGTATCCCTTTTTTTAACAAAACTCTATATTTTGGAATCTGTTGCTTTTTCCATCGCCATATCCTTGACGTGCAATACTTCTGGTAAAACCACGTGCAACATGTCTTTTAAACGATGGGATTAATTCTGATCCAATAGCAGCTTCAAACGGATATTTTAGTTAATTCACGTTCCCTGTGAGCAGCAAACGCAATACAAGTGCGAAGATCATCCTCGGTCAGTTAGGGAAAGCCATTCAGGATTTCATCATTGCTCATACCGGATGCCATATATTCCAGCACGTCATAAACAGTAATTCGCACTCCCCTGATACAAGGGCGGAAACAAAACCGAAAAATAAGCCACTCGGAAGAGGATTGTGAGTGATATTCAAATGTTGTGGATGAGGAATTTTTGTATTCTGCCGAATTAAAATTCACGGGATTGCCAGTATCCGGGTTTTCTTTTAAAATGCATCACCGCAAAAACCTGACATTCATTTTTTGATGGATCTAACCGGTAAATAATACCGAATGGGAACCTGTTCAGCGTACATCTCCGGTAGTCTTTTTTGATTGGATGCCATGCGGTTGGAGCCTTTACAATTCTTGAAACAGCCTCCTCTAACTCTTTTCGGAAATCCCTTCCAAGCTGTTTATGAATCTCTGTATAATGTGCTGTTGCTTTTTGGGCTTCTATTTGGGCCGCGGGATGAAAAACAACATTCATTTCTCTGTAATATCTCTAAGGCTTTTAAATACTTCCGGGACCGGTATCAGATCTACCCTGCCTTCCTCATACTCCTCTACCCGCTCTTCCACTTCCTGAATCCACGCTGATTCAATATCGGGATCCGGAACGTTTAAGGTTTGCAAAATCAGGTCTGCAATTCTCGCCCGCTGTTCCACCGGTAAATCGGATATTTCAGCGATAAGATCTTTGGTTTTCATAGTTACTCCTTAAAATTTTATTACCGGTTGTATAATAACGAAAATCACTCTCATTTAATACAGATCAGTTGCATTATCTGGGGAGAATCCAGTATCAGGCATAAATTTTTGAAAGTCGAAACAAGAAGAATTCGGCATCTGCCACACCCCGTTGTATAGCCCGGAACTGCTTGACCTTTGCATTGAAAGATTCGGCTGATGCGTTGGTGGACCGGTTCAAAACGAAGTTGTTCGGGTATTATTAATCTTCCGGATTTCTTTGGTAAAGTATTAATAAGCATAATTGAATTTCCTGCAACAGGCAAGCAGGTAGCACAAAGGGGTGTTAAAAAAATCCGCCCGGATGTTGCACGAGAACAATGCCATCTAAGCCAATGTTCACCGCGCCATCCACCGCAGCGATAGCATCAGCCCGAGGTTGTTGTCATAAACCTCCCCGGCATCGAAGGCCAGCGTGGCGGCGGTCTCCAGCGACGGGTGGAACATGCCGGTCTTCATTTCCAGCATAAACGACCATTGATCCCGGCGCTCGTTCGGAAGCCTGACCCGCTCCCCGCCGGTGGTCGTCAGGCTCCCGGCACCGAAGTTGCGGCTGTAGGTGGCAAATAAGCGCCAGTCCACCGGACCCGCATAGCCCATCGCCGCCCAATGGTGCGCCAGGATGATGTTGTTGACGACGCCCAGATAGTCGGGATGACTGAAAAAAAGCGGGTTGCCCATGGCCCGCCCGTAGTAGGTCCAGCCGCCCTGATACCCCGAGTGATTGTAGTAGTTGAAGTAGCTGGACATATCCCGGTGTGGATAGCGGTCGATGCCTTCTTTGGTATCAAGATATTCGTAGTGAATCGCCTTGAGCAGCGGACGATGCTCGGCGCGCCAGTCGGCCGGACGCTCGGCGCGCCACCGGGTGCGGGCATCGGGACGAAGCTCGATATACGCCCCCCATAACCCGTCCCAGGGTGTTCCGAAGCGCGCGTTGGGCGTATCCTCGAGGATGAACTGCCGGCTGATCGCCATTTTGTAACGCCCGATGTTGGCCATCAGGGCGAAATCGTAGGTGCCCAGATGGTTCTGTTGACGATTGAGCAGCTCTCCGCCCCCTATAATCTCCTTCGAATCGGCGGCCAGCGAGAAAAACACATCCCGGAAAGAGCGCAAGTTGACCGGCGCGTCGCCATGAATCGGCGATTCTCCGCCCCACTGCGCGAAATGCTTGAGTCCGGCCCGCGGATAGACCGGCGAGTCTTCGGTGAACATGCGCAGGTAGAGGTATTTCTGATGGAGGCGCACGCCGTCCACGAAGCGGTAATCGGTGTCCTCCATCCAGCCGTGCGACAGCCCGGCGTCGTAGTAAAACACGCGCCGGGTACCGGGCAACGGCTGGAAACCGTCGGTGGCAAAGGTGATTTTCGGCACCGGCCGCGCATTGTGGGTCTGATCGGTTGAGCCCATGGAAAGCACCGGGTGGACCAGCCCGAAATCCTCGCGCTTGCGACCGGCCCGGAGCACAAAATGGCCGTAACCCGCCTGCACGTACCCCTCCTGCAACCGGATCACGGAATTATCGGCACCCCGGAACAAGAGATTGGCGCCGGCGGATAGCGTCACATCCGAATCGAGCGTGTGTCGCCAGGATCCGAACAGATTCAGCGTGGTATTGGCGCTATGGCGGTCCAGTTCACCGGACCGGTTGGAATGGAGCCAGAACGGCAACGCCCCGGTGGTCCCGGCGGTCCCCGAAGCCGCCCGCCACTGCCATCCCCACGAAGGTTGGCTCCCGGAGGACGGGCCTTCCATGTCATTCAGGGAGGAAGCATCCGAGTCATTCAGGGAGGAAGCACCTGCGTTATTCTGGAAGGATGAGCCCGCGCCATAGACGAACGAGGCACCCGCAGCCGACAACCACAGCGTCGTCGACATTAACAATATAATTGCAACGCGAATGACCAACGACACTCGCGGCAACTGCGTTTTAACCCGTTGCACCGGCCTCAACCAATACGCTGACGAAACACGCGGCAACGTTGTTCCCCGCAGGGCCGATTTCAACCGTTGCACCGGCCTCAACCGGTACGCTGACGACACCAGCGGCAGCAGCATATCCCGCCGTACCGGGCATAACCGCGACAGTAAATATAACCGTGACGGCGAGCAAAACCGCAAAAGCGAAAATATCCGCAACAGCGAGCTAACCCTCTGAAACGCCCCCAAATAAAAAAAGCGAAGAACACCTCCCCGCTTTGTATTGATCAATCCAGAAAAACGCACGTTTGTATTTAAAATGTCATGAATAGGTATCCGTAAACACCAGAAGATACCGGCAAACACCGGAATATACAAAATTAGGCGACGGGTGTCATAACATGGAATACAAATACTTCATGTGTCCGGTCACCGGGCTGTTCATCGTAAACATGGGCCGCCGTATTTCGCGCCTCATGCATTCGAATCCAGGCCTCTCCATCGATATAGCCGTCACGGTATGCTTGCTCATATAGTGACTAATCGTGAATATGGGTGTTTTTGAAATGTTACTTTATTCGAATTGCTTTTACAACTATTTATCAAATTATCACATTCATAAAGCTTACATCCGGACATCCCACCCGTTGCATATCTCTGTTTTCAAAAAAACACGTCTGGACTATCGACCGCAACCGAAAATTCCCTTGCGTTTTTCACAATGCGGGGTGATATCCGGAAATTCTCTTGCGCTTTTCATAAAAAGAGATGTTATATTTAAAATTATCAGTATGTTGTGTTAACGTTGTAATTCAGGCCGGGAATGTTGTTGGGGAACAGCCCGGTAAACATGCCTGAATACATTCGGAATTGGTACTCCGGCAAACGGGCCGGAAATTTTGTTGGAAAACAGCCCGGAACACCCCGGGAAAACAGGGAGAATGGCCATGCAAATCAATGTACACACCCATGTGTTCAATTTTGAGGCGATCCTGACGAAAGAGACGGTGATGTTGCTGAATCACCGTCTGACCGGCAAGAACATGCCCGGGCCGCTGCGCGAGGTAGTCATCGAATACCTCCGCGCGAAACAAAAAAAGCGCAACCGGAAGCTTTCGCCGGAGGATTTTCACCGCTCCATCCGCGGCTATGCCTCGTTCAAACGCCTGCTTCCCGGCGGTATGCGCCGTTTTTTCGACCGTCATCTGGATCTGCCTTCTTCGGTTGATACCGACCGGCTGCTGATGAGCGTGCTGGAGGCGTCTCTCACGGACCGCGACGACACCGATGCTTCGGCCGTCATGAACGCCATCGAATGGCTGCGGATCGGCCTGATGAGCAGCATCGACGCGGTTACCGATGACCTGATGGCCCACCTGGATGACGGGGACGTAGTGGTGGTGCTTCCGATGGATATCATCGGCAAACGGGCCGGCAAGCAGGAGAGCGGACGCTATCTGAAACAGCTGGAGGACACCCTGGAACAGGCACTGCGGTACCCCGGCCGGGTACTGCCGTTCGCGATGGTCAACCCCGCCCGGAAGGAGGCGTTCCGGATGCTTCAAAGAGATGTGGAACGGGGGGCTTGCGTGGGGCTCAAGCTCTACCCTTCACTGGGGTACAGCGTATGGGACGGCGTCATGAAGGAGGTGCTGCGGTATTGCGACAGGCAACAGGTGCCGGTGCTGCTGCACTGCAACGACTCCGGATTCCGCAAAAGCAAATCCGCCGCCGCTTATTGCCGGCCGGATCACTGGAAGCCCGTCCTGGATGAATTGCCGAACCTGAAGGTCTGCTTCGGCCACTTCGGGGGCGAAACCGAAGGGGGCAAACCGGTCTGGACCGCCCCCGATATCCCGCGGGACAGCTGGGCCGCCGGTATTCTGGATCTGATGGAAGCCTGGCCCGGACGGGTGTTCGCCGATGTCTCTTATCATGTGGGGCACCTGGGAGATGACGACACCCGCCGAAACTACCTGAACAATATGCGGAAGGTGATGGATGATGCAACATACCGGTCACAGGTATTGTGGGGAACCGACTATCATCTGCTGCGCATGGACCGTTCCGATACCGATTACACCGAAAGTTTTGCATCGCAGATCGGGGCGGATCATTACGCCCTGATGTCCCGGAACAACCCCGCGGCGTTTCTCGGCCTGCCCGACAACGGACGGCCGGAAGGGGCCAATATCGCCCGCCATGTGGATTGGCTTGCCGGGCAGCATGCGCGGCCCGTGCACGGAAGACCCGCAGAGTGGCTCATAGACCACCCCGAAGGCCGCACCATCAAGGCGGGAACACCGGGAGTACCGGGAACGGCGGTCACGGCGGAAGGGGCCGGCTGGGATGTAAATAACTACATTCACACCTCGGTGTTCAACTTCCTGTGGCATTATAATACGCCCTCCTTTTTATCGGAGGGAATGCGCAAGCGGATCGAAGGCCGCGCGGACAACCAGGAAGCGAAGTTTGAGGCGATGGGCCGGGTGCCGGTGGGCGAACTGAGTTTCCATCAGGATGTGGCCGGCGACCGGAAGGACCGGGAACAGGCCATCCGGAGTTTCAGCAACCGGATCGACTACTGGTTTTCCAAAGTGGAGGCCTTCCGGAAATACAACGACGACACCTCCGTGTACTACCGGAAGATGATCCGGACATGCTCCGAGCCCAACCATACCATCCCCGACATCGCCGAAGTGATGGGCCAATTCTACCGCGTAAAATCACCTTTCGGAGAGGACTGATGCCGACCCTGTTCGCCATGCTCATCGCAATGCTCATGATCTCTGCCGGATCTGCAAGCGAATCCGCTCATGGATCCGTAAGCGAGGCCGCTACCGAACAACCTGCTTTGGGCCCCCTTGCTTTCGGACAAGCGACCCCCTTCGGCCAGCCTGTTTTCGGGCGAACGGCCGCTACCGGAAAGCCTGTTTTCGGACAAAAGCCGGGCGGACCATCGCGGGACAACAGCCGGGACGAAACCCGCGACAATGACACCCCCCCGCTCAACCGGGAAATCGAATTCCCGATGATAGAATTTTCCGACGATTTTTCCGACATCACCGGGGGGATCGGCTGGGACATCCGGTATGACCGGCCGGTAACCCGATTCAGCGAACGCGAGTATACCAGCGGGCTGCTCACCGTCGACGGTTCGCTGGCAGCGATAACCACCGGTGCCTGGCTGCTCGACGCATCCATGAACCGTCAGCCGCTTGAAATCCGTTTGACCGGAGATACCGGCTTTGAGCTGCAGCCGCGTATCATCGGCAGTCCGTCGCCCGGCCTCTCCGGCGGCAACGCGGAAATGTCCGACATCGGGTTCTGGAACTGGCTGTACAACTACCGGTTCGCGTTGACTCTGGAAGCCGGAGCGGAAGCGGTTCAGGGTTTCGATGCCGCCTATCTGTCGGCGGGACCCGGCCTGCGTATCATAAATCTGGAACATTCCGGCTGGAAAGGATGGCTGCCAACGCTGGCCCTGTTTTATGAAGGGGTATTTGAGCTGAACCATGACCGGGCGGAGACCGCCGCATTTCGCAGCGAATTCAGCCGCTTCCGGCTGGTGCACCGGCATCAGGCGGGATTCGGCCGCCTTGGGCTCGCCAATCTGCAGCTGGCCGCCGGTTACCAGTACACCCGGGATTTCGGTCAGCCGCAGCCGGTTCGCGATGACGGATACGACCGCCGCCTGGGCGGGTTCGCTGACCTGTCATACGCCATCCGCTGGAGCGGCCGGGAAGAACAACTCCGGCGCGTCGACCCCTTTATCCGGTTCACCACCGGGCGGATTGCCCCCCTCATTGAATCAGAACAAACATTTCTCTTCGGGGTAAGGATTCCTTATTTATTGAGGTGAGTAAATAGACCTTTCTTAAACCCCGTATTTAAGGAATAACGCTCCCTTAAGCCCGTCGATCAGGCTTTCCTCCCTTTTGTCAAAAGCATGATCGATAAGCTTGCCCTCGATATACTCGTATTCTTCGGCTTGCTCGTTGCTCAAATACTCCCCCCTGGCGATGCCGGCTTTTGCTTTCTCAAGCCGTTGTTTCTGGTACGATAGCGCATCTTCCCCCCATTTAACTTTTCCGGAATGACGAGCAGCATTCAGTACTTTAGAATCAGCGTTCCATTTCATCAGCGTACTATTTCCCGTAATACTCCCGGTACCACGCCACGAACCGGGCTATCCCCTCGCTGACCGGCACCTGCGGACGATAATCGATGTACCCGAACAGATCTTCGGCATCCGCCCAGGTCTTCGGCACATCGCCGGGCTGGATCTCCATGAAATGTTTCTCCGCCTCTACGCCCAGGTGCCGCTCGATCTCGGTGATGAAATCCATCA
>SLOL01000198.1 GCA_007132495.1 Balneolales bacterium | reverse complement strand
TCCTTGAGCACCTTCAGGTGCTGCGATACGGTCGATTGCGCCAGGGGGAGCACATCCGTAAAATCGCCGCAAAAACAGGTATCACGTTGTGTTAGCAGCTTGAGAATGGCCAGCCGCACGGGATGGCCCAGTGCTTTGGTCAGCTGCGCCGAACGCCTGGCAGCCGGATCCTCTATGGAAATGCGGTTGATGTTCAGCGATTTGTTTTCAACTACGGGCATGGCTTGTTGTGATGGTTACGGATCGACGTTGTAATCTTTCAGGGCAGGAGGCCGGATCGGATAAATCAGAACCGAACCGGATTGAATTATTTCATCGGCAAATTACGATTAAATATAAAAAGGCTTCGCCCCGATCTCAAACGGAAATGCAACTTTTTTGTGACCGGGGCGAAGTCAATGTTTTGAGCGCCGGACAGAGCCGTGTTTTCAGAAGTAGAAACGGTAGGAGAGGCGGATATTTCGCCCCATCATGGGGAGGTCGCGTTGTTCGATGCGCGAAAGATGGTCGCGCCAGGTGACATTGAACAGATTTTCCGCACTCAGGGTGATGTGATGAATGTTTTCGGATCCCAGCCGGATGCCGACGGAGGCCTGGGTCAATGTGTAACCATCGGTCTTTTCCTCAGTCTCGGCGGTGCGCTTCTGGGAAAGCACATGCCGGACCCGGACAGAGGTCCACCATATGCCGGTATCATAGGAGGTTTCCGCGAAGGTGCGTAGCGGGGGCATAAACGCGAGGGGTTCACGTGAGTTGTTTTGAAGTTCACTTCCGCGGATGTAATCGCCACCCGCCGTGACAGCCAGCTGCTCGGTCCACTTGCGTTTTGCGGAAAACTCGGCACCCAGCAGCTCGGCATCCGAACCGTAGTATTCAAGCACCGGGTACCCGCGAGTTGGTTCGGTTTCCCCGGTAGGCCGCAGGGAGATGAAGTTCGTGATTCGGTTAGCGAACATCGCCAGATGAAGTTGCCAGTCAGAGCTGCGGTAATCCATGGTAAGGTCGAGGCCATACCCCACTTCATTGTCCAGATCCGGATTGCCGGCTTCATAGGCTCCGGCTGCAAAGTGAATGGCATCGGCAAACAGCTCTTCCAGCGATGGGGTACGATGGGAGCGTGAAAGCTGGATACCGGCATCCAGGTTACCGAAAAGCGGACCGCTTGCGCCAATGGATCCCGCCCAGATGCCCTGGCTGCGCGTTTTATCCGCATCCGGAAAATCGTCATTGGCCAGCGAGAGCAGATGGTTCCATTCCAGGCGGATACCGCTTTGCAGCCGCCAGCTTCGGGGCAGGCGGAACTCTTCGACAAGAAAGCCGGCGGCCGTCCACCCGCGCGCATCGGGCGTAAGCGCTTCCTCACCTCCAACCGATACATCGCGCCATTCAAAAGTGAGTCCGGCGGTGCCGTTGTCGATCACACCACGTTCACCATGCTGAAACAGCAGATCCGTCTGGGAAAAATGGTGGTCAATGGCCAGCTCCAGGACTTCGTCATCAGGTACGCCATCCACATATTCGTATTCAATCTCTTCATGGGTGTAGAAGTTGTAGACCATGCGCGCTTCGGCGGCTTCCCAGAAGTGGTGATCCATGCGGTGATGCGTGGTACCCTGAATAGCCAGACGTTGCATGGCTATTTCCACCTCTTCATCGAAATCGAAGGGATCGTCGGGAATGCCGTAGACTTTGTCCGAGTATTGGACGGAACCGCCGGTGTAACCGCTGTTGTAGCGCCAGGCACCGCCGGCACCCAGGTTGAGGGAGCGCATATCGGTCCCGGGAATCTCACCGGCCGGGGTCTGCATGTTACCGGTATTGCGCAGGCAGCTGTGAAAGGTAAACGCCCGGTCGCCGAGGCCGTAGGTCAATCGTGTCACGCCGTTCAGGGACTCGGTTCCGCTCTGCCCTCCGGCTCCGGCAAATCCGGAAGCTCCGTCTGTCCAGCGGGAAGGAATGTCGCCGGAATGGACGTTGACTATGCCGCCCATGGCACTGGAGCCGTAAATGAGACTTGCCGGACCCCGGACAATGTCCACCCGGTCAAGGGTGGCCGGGTCGAGAATGACCGCGTGGTCGGATCCGGTTGCAGAGAAATCCCCCATCTTCATGCCGTTCTGGAGCACCTGTATGCGCTCGCCGTCCATCCCGCGCACCACGGGCCGGGCCGGGGCATTGCCCATCGAGCGCATGGCCACGCCGGTTTCGCCGTCCAGCAGGGTTCCCATGGAGGAGGTATTGCGTTGCTGAATTTCCATGGAGTTATAGCTCTGGGTGGGTTGATACCGTGTGATACGGTCGAACAGGTATCCGACCACCAGCAGTTCGTCGGTCAGTACCACCTCTTGTTCCATCGCGATAGCAAGGTGTCCATCGTCATCAAGATCCTCTTGCGGCACGGGCCAGGTGATTTGTGTTTGTACAGTCCGGAACCCGACATGCCGGATGACCAGGGTCCACGTGCCGGTCTCCAGTCCGGAAATCCGGAAGTGGCCGTAATGATTGGTGGTGGTTCCTCTTTCAAGTTCGGGAATCCAGACGGTGGCCCCGGGCAGCGGCTCTTCGCCGGAGTCGGTGACTGTTCCCGTGAGGGTATCTTCGGACAGGCCGGATCCGGCAGGGGCAGTTGTGTTAAGGGCAAAGCCCTGTTGAACATTTGAGAGAGTCAGCAGATACGCCAATGCGCAAAGCAGTGCGTGACGGTGGAATGATCGCTTCATAACAGAGTCTTTCGTTTTGCGGGAACACGTTCGCAAACAAACTCTGCTATTTATATGAAGTCTAAATAAATTTTTAAACTTTTTTCACTCCTGATGTCCCGTGCCACATCATTTCCACTGTCTATTGCTCTTCTTTCCACTTCACCTCATCCGCAAACGTCTCTTTTTTCCAGATGGGGACCTCTTTTTTGAGGGTGTCGATGAGTTCTGCGGTGGCGGTCAGCGCCTCTTTACGGTGGGCGGAGCTTACGGCGACGACCAGTGAGTATCCGCCGATGGGAATTTCCCCGGTGCGGTGAAAGATGGCAATATTTCCGATCGGATGACGTGCGCGGGTGTCCGCCGTGATGGATTCCAGCACGGAAAGGGCCATCTCTTCATAGCAGTCATAAAAAAGGGTCCGGACCTCCCGGCCTTGTTCGTGATTCCGGGTGATGCCGGTGAAGATGTTGACCGCGCCGCAGTCAGGGCGGCCGGCAAAGCCCGCGGCTTCTTCAATGCCGGGGATCTCTTCTCCAATGACAATCCAGGTGGTATCTTCACACAGTTCTTTCATGGCGCAGTTTCAGGATGAAAATCCTTGACAGGAAGTTCATAACGTGGTTTTCGGGACCGGCAGATGGGGTACAGGTGTTTGCTCATGGTGTCTGTCCGGATCAGCCTCCGATTGTTGTCATGGTGCGGCCGGGCATATCGGCCAGCTCGAACATTCCTGCATGCTGTTTCTTTTTGGTGCGGATGGATTCCCGGATGAGGGGTTCGAGGTCGTCGCCGCGGCGCAGCGGCGTGCGCAGATCGGTCTCTTCCTGGGAGAAAAGGCAGTTTTTCATGGCGCCGTTGGCCAGCAGCCGGATCCGGTTGCAGCTTCCGCAGAAATGCTCGCTCATGGAGCTGATGATCCCGATGCGGCCCTCGAATCCCGGTATGGTATAGTGCC
>SLOL01000215.1 GCA_007132495.1 Balneolales bacterium | reverse complement strand
TACGATCCGGGTTGAGTAAGTGTCAATATATATATAAATATATTATTTATTTTGTTTGGGTGGCCATTAAAATGAATATCATTTTCATTAACTTGACTCCCTATTAATATTTAAGTTTGGTAAGATGAGCAATTACAACGACCCCTTTCATGTGATCACCAAGCCCATCGGGGCCATCTGCAACCTGGACTGTGAGTACTGCTACTATCTGGAGAAGGAGGATCTCTACCCCGGCACCAGTTCGTTCAAGATGACCGATGAGGTGCTGGAATCCTATACCCGGCAGTATATCTATGCGCAGCCGGCCGATGCCCGGGAAGTGAATTTTACCTGGCAGGGGGGCGAACCCACCTTGCTGGGGCTGCCCTTTTTCCGGAAAGCCGTTAAACTGCAGCAAAAATATGCCCGTCCCGGCATGAGGGTGACCAACTCTTTCCAGACCAACGGCACCCGGCTCAATGATGACTGGGCGCAATTCTTCCTGGAACATGACTTTTTAATTGGAATCAGTATCGACGGACCGGAAGATATGCACGATGAGTTCCGGCCGGATAAACGCGGATACGGTTCGTTTCAGCAGGTGATGGAAGGACTGCATTATCTCATCAAGCACGATGTTAAGTTCAATACCCTTTCCTGTGTACAGTCCGACAACTCCTCCTACCCGGTAAAAGTCTACCGATTTTTAAAAGAGATCGGATCCACGCACCTGCAGTTTATCCCCATCGTCGAGCCGCTGCCCGACGGCGGCGTCAGTTACCGGAGTGTCCATCCGAAAAAATACGGCACCTTTCTGAACGGAGTATTTAACGAATGGCTTCGGCGTGAAGATGTCGGACGCATTTTTGTACAGGATTTTGATGTAGCACTGAATCTGGTTGTCGGAAATCCGTCCCCGATCTGCATCCATGCGGAGACCTGCGGTCATGCCATGGCCGTTGAACATAACGGTGACCTGTACAGCTGTGACCACTTTGTCTTTCCGGAGTACAAGCTGGGTAATATCACCGAAAAGCCGGTGAAGGCGATGCATGAAAGCGAGGAGCAGCAGCAGTTCGGTAACGACAAGAGAGACCGCCTTCCCCGTTACTGCCGGGAATGCGAGTTTCTTTCAGTCTGCAACGGCGGCTGTCCTAAAGACCGGATCATTGACAGCCCGGATGGTGAACCCGGTCTGAACTATCTGTGTCAGGGGTATAAAACCTTTTACGCGCACAGTCTTCCGGTATTCAGAAAAATGGCCCGATGTCTGGAGCTGGGATATCCGGCCAGTGAGTACAAGAATATCTCCCGCCTTCAAAAAACAGGGAACAGGTGACAGAATTCTGACTCCTGCCTTCTGTATTCTGATTTCTGTACTCTGTCTTCTGCCTTAAACGGCGCCCTGGTCCATCATGGCATCGGCCACTTTGGTGAATCCGGCGAGATTGGCTCCGCGCACATAATCCACCTGACCGTTCTCATCCTCGCCATAGTTGACGCACTGCTGATGGATGTTTTTCATGATATTCAGCAGCTTGGTGTCTACCTTTTCCCGGTCCCAGCTCAGGCGGAGAGCATTTTGGGCCATTTCCAGCCCTGAAGTGGCCACGCCGCCGGCATTGGCCGCTTTCCCGGGAGCAAACAGGACGTTCTCATCCTGGAACCGGTGAACCGCTTCCGATGTACAGGGCATATTGGCACCTTCGCCTATGATTTTGACCCCTTTTTCTATCAGTGTTTGAGCGTGTTCTTCATTCAGTTCGTTCTGGGTGGCACAGGGCAGGGCGATGTCCACTTTGTCGGCCGGGAGGTTCCATACGCACTCATTTTCATAATGGGTTATCTCGGGAAACTTCTCGGCCATTTCACAGATCCGACCTCTTTTTTCATTTTTGAGCTCCATCAGAAATTCAAGGTGCTCCATTGTAAATCCATCGGGAACATAGATATACCCACTTGAATCCGAAGCGGTAAGCACTTTTCCACCCAGGGTAAGCACTTTCTCAATAGAGTATTGGGACACATTACCGGAACCTGAAACAATGACGGATTTTCCCTCGAAGTTGTCGTCGGCTCGTTCCAGCATTTCGGCGACAAAGTATACGGTTCCGTAGCCGGTGGCTTCCGGTCGGATGAAAGAGCCGCCCCAATTAAGATCTTTACCGGTCAACACCCCGGTAAATTCGTTTTGCAACCGTTTGTACTGGCCGAACAGAAAACCGATTTCGCGGGGCCCGACTCCGATATCCCCGGCCGGGACATCCGTATATTTGTTGATGTGACGCTGTAACTCGGTCATGAAGCTCTGGCAAAAACGCATAACCTCCAGATCGGACTTGCCTTTGGGGTCGAATTCCGAACCCCCTTTGGCGCCCCCCAGGGGAAGGGTGGTCAGAGCGTTTTTGAAAATCTGTTCAAATCCGAGGAATTTCAGGACACTCAGGTTCACCGAGGGATGAAAGCGCAAACCCCCTTTGTAGGGACCGATAGCCGAGTTGAACTGAACCCGGTACCCGCGATTCACACATACATTTCCTTCATCGTCCACCCAGGGAACCCGAAACATAATCACCCGTTCGGGTTCGACCATGCGGTATAAAATATTGGAACGCTTGTATTTGGGGTGATCTGCTATGTAAGGAATTACGGCTTCGGCAACTTCTCTTACCGCTTGAAGGAATTCGGTTTCATTGGGGTTCCGGCTTTGCACATCGCCCATGAAATCTTCAACTTGAGACTGGTGTTTGCGTTTCATCTGTCTAAATGTTTGGATTTATAACGTCAGATGTAATGTCCATGACGGCTTTCATCAAGCTCCCGTGTCGCTGATTGACGCCATGGTCAATTCATCTGTTTAAAATTTTCTGATTTGTATTGTCGGATGTAATGGCATTACCGTGTGTAATCCGCTGCCTCTGTGTCAGGGCTTATGTCCGGTCATGGTAATTGCATGCGTTTTGAGTCGGTTTAAAAATTTATGTGTAATACCAAAAAGGGTAAAAATAATATCGTCCTTTAATCTGAATACAGATCGAATAATAGGTGTCACGACGCAATAAGTTACAAAATATTTTTTTACAAGAAATTAAAACTTTACCATAATCGGCGGATGAAGAGGTCGTTCAACCGGTAAAATGGGCACGTAATACCCGGAAAAGCGGTTACGATATATGTATTTTTAAATAAAATTGTTTTATTTCTATTGACATTAGCGGGGAGGTTTATTTACCTTGACGATGTAAGCGTTAAAAAATGTAGGATGAATACTATTTCCTTTACTGTGTTGAAAATTACTGCATTTGCAGAAGGAAGTACCCAAATGTTATATTATGTTTGTAACATTGTACAAAGCGGGTGTGGCAGAGCCGGGTTTAGCAATCCGGTAAACTGTGGCATCTTTAATAAACCAAAAAGGGAAAGGATGTTACGTGCCTCCTATCTCACTTTTCCACTTGTGGAGAAGTGCCAATGTTAAATGTGTTAACACGCATAGGACATATAGATTGTGGCGGCATTGCACTTTCAGCAAGTTAGACGTTAACCTTTCTGAGCCTTTCCTGTCACCTGAAAATGATCACAATAAATGGTAATTACATGAATAATTGCTACCATCACTTCATAACACGACGATTATCACAAGTGCTTGGTCGAGCCATGGTAATGGCTTTCAGCCTGCTGCTTGTGACCAATCTCGCTTTTGCACAG
>SLOL01000055.1 GCA_007132495.1 Balneolales bacterium | reverse complement strand
GGGTTAATCCGGATTTATCGGGAGAGAATAAGCTGAAGAAACAACTGCTTGCTCACGGGATTTCGTGTGAACCTTTTATGGCTTTTAAACGTAAAAAAAGGTAAAGACACGAGCATTTGTCGTGAATTCTGCTATATTGTATATAGTATTATTGTTAAGTCTCCATAGGAAGCTTCAGGAAAAACTATATGTCGTTATGATCAGACTTGTGGATTCTTAATCGCGATATAAGTTTCTTTATCAGAGTTGTTTTTAAAAGGAAAATAAACGAAAACGGCATCGACAACGTTTTTATATTAGAAGAAGGAACGCAAAGTTTTTTACCGGTTATATCAGGCAGTTTATACTCCAGGAGGTCACCATGACACATACAAAAAATATACTGATCGCAGTGATAACTGCCTTTCTGTTCACCGGTTGCTATACCCAGGTGAAAGTGATAGATGACCGACCCTCTCGATACGCTCAAGAGCGATATCAGGATCAGTATGTAGAGAACGGCACAGCGACCGACCAGGAACTTTATGACCTTGGATATGAGGACGGATTTTATGATGCAGAACTCTACTTCAGAGACTATTCCCGTTATCGTTCGTCATTAAACCTGGGATGGGGATATCACAGGCCGTACCCCCGTTACAGCAGCTGGAGCCTGGGCTTTTCATACGGGTTTGGCTACCCTCATTATTATCACGGCTATTATGACTGGGCTTGGCACCATTCCTGGCATCATCCCTATGCCTGGAGAAGCCGATATCACCGCTATCCCGCTTACTATGGATGGGGCGGACCGGTGTATTACGGTCCCAATTACTTTATCGCTTATAATTATCGCAATATTACCGGTGTATCGCCCTCAAGAGTGCGGACAACGAGAGGTACGGGTGCCGTGACGGCCACGCGTTCTGCCGAGGTTGTCAGAGATGCTTCACGAGGTACAACCGTCAGAAGTACGGCTGCCACCCGTTCGGTAACACGCTCGGGAACCAGTACCGTTAATCGTGGATCAACGGTGACGCGAAGCACCCGTTCAACCACTCCAACCGTGCGATCAAGTAGCGGCACCTCAACCACCCGCTCCACGGGAACAACAGTCCGCCGTACATCATCAACCGATAGAAGCAGCGGAACCGTCAACAGAAGCAGCTCAACGACACGCAGCAGCGGCTCGGTAAGCCGAAGCAGCTCAACGACGCGCAGCAGCGGTTCGGTAAGCCGAAGCAGTTCAACGACGCGCAGCAGCGGTTCAGTAAGTCGCAGCGGAAGCAGTTCCACCAGTCGAAGCAGTGGTAGCTCTTCCGGTTCCCGCAGTCGTAATGACTGATTCATCAATCCTATGGATACTGCGGTTGCATGTGAACCCAATGACAATGCCGTACAAGGGGGAAATTTTGTTGCCTCCTGTGTTACCGTGCGTTCATTATGAAACACGACTTAAAACTATGCATAGTTGAAATCTCATTGATGCCGCCGAAAACTGGATGGATGTATCCACTGTTATTCATTATTGATCTCTATGTTTAATCATTTCCGGATTTATTCAGCATCTTTATTGGTGCTAACATTCTTCTTTGGAGCCGTCACCGCCAGTGCTCAATACAGTTTTGATGCGTTGAGGCTGGCTACCCAGGTTCCGGGCCAGGATGCACATAGCGTTGCTCTTGGAAGTTCATCTGCCGCACAATTACAGGGCTTCGGATCCTACATCGTAAATCCGGCTGTGGCAGGACGAATACCCTCAAGCTACTTTACCGCCGGCATTGGCATGAGGGAAGTCAATCAGGAATCGGTATACATTGGTCAAAGTACTGAATTTGATGACGATCAAACCGGATTGACGCATGTCGGTTTTGCCTACCGGGTTCCCACTGAAGTAGGCAGCCTGGTGATCGGGGGTGGATATGCGCAGACAGCAGATTATAACACTGCGTTCAATGTCAATGCTCATAATGATTTTACCAGTCGAACCTATCAGTTTTTAACCGACTATACCGGAGACATCGCATTCAATACCTTTGCCATTGATGATATTCATAATGAATTGGAGTCGGTTTTTGAGTACGGTGGATTCATGGGGGTAGATCAGTATGCCGAAAGAACCCGTCGCGGTCAGTCAGGGGAATACAGCCTGTTTTTGGCAACAGAGTTTCAGGAAGATCTGTTTGTCGGGCTTTCTGTAAGTGTTCCGGTGTCCAACACGGTCACCCAGGAGATCTTTATTGAAGAGTCGCCGCTGGACCCCTCCGGGCAGCCGGTTTACACCGGAGAAGAAAATACGGGCACCTATAACATCGATCAGGTGCTATTTGAGGAAAAACTCCGGGTGGATGCAATTGGTTTGAATGCCAGAGCAGGTTTACTGTACACCGGCCTGCCCATGCTCAACCTGGGAGCCAGTTATACGACCGGAACACGCTGGAATGTGGAAGAGACATTTGATGCGTTTATCCAGACCCGGTTTTTTGATGTGGTAACACTCGACGGTGATGTGCAGACCGATGGTGATGGAGAACCATTCGGGCCTCAACTGCAGGATGAGTTGCAAGGCGAATACTCATACAGCGTTACAACCCCGTCACGTCTCCAGCTTGGAGCTTCCACTAAAAATTTACCCCTTGTAAGATTATCCGCATCAGCCGAAAGGATCAATTACAGCAGCATAAGTTTGAGTGATTTTGATGCCGCTGACAGGGAAACCCAGATTTCAGAAAATAATTTCATCAATGAGAACTTCCGGGATGTCTGGAACTTCAGGGCCGGCGCCGCCATCACCCTCTTTGAGTCATTTGAGCCGCGATTCGGTTGGGCCCTGATGAGTAATCCGGTAGATTATATTGAAGATAATGACCGGCAATTCCTGAGTGCCGGTATCGGTATCGGTTTGAACCAGGCCATGTCACTGGATATCGGCCTGCAGTATGGATTGTGGAATACCACTGAAGATCTGTATTATGTAGATGCTGCTACCGGTATTATTGTAGGTGATGACGGTGCCCCTGTCACATTTTATGAGACAGCTCAGCAGGATGTGGAGCGCTTTCATGCTACTTTCGGAGTACAAATCCGCTTCTGATTGCAGGATTTCAGGTTAGTCTCCGATTGCCGAAATGCATTTTACGGGCTTTCTCTACGCTTACTCCCTGTGGATTTATGGTAAAGACAGCATTTTTCAGGGTACGGACCACATGCGATGCTGTGCTGCCCATCATGAGATAGTCGATACCGGTCCGGCCAACCGTTGACATACACACCAGTTTATAACCTTTTTCTTCGGCCATCTGCTCTATCTCAATGTGAGGCGGACGGTTTCCGGTTATCACTTGCGCGGTTACCTGATCCCGGATGCTGCCGAAATGGCTATCAGCCAGTGTTTCTATCTCCTTTTTCCGTTTTATGGCTGTTTGTTCTGCCGCTTGTGCATCAAAAAATTGTTCATTGCTGACAATATGGACCAGATCCAACCGGGCCTTAGTCACCTCGGCAATTTGGGCGGCGAAAGGAAACACACGCAATGAGTTATCCGAAAAATCGGTAGTGACCAGCATGGAATCCATATTTCCAAGATCCGACGAATCTGTGACAGTGATCATCGGCTTATTACACATTCGAAGTACTTTTTCGGTTACCGAACCCATTACAAACCGGCTGAATCCGGTCCGGCCATGGGTGCTCATGATGACAAGGTCGAAGTCTTTTGCATTGTAGGTGATCGCCCGGGATGGATTGCCGACATCCAGAACCGGAGATGAAAGCAGATGACCGGCTACATGGTTTTCCGCAGTCTCCTGCAGACGCTTGTATAGAACGTTTTCAATCTCATTGTACTTCTCGTGAGGAGTAATGCCTGAACCGACATAGTAAAATCCATCAAGGTCTGTGATGGGAATATAGGCGTGAAAAGGGGTGATGGTGCCCTGGAATTGTTTTGCAAACAGGTTGGCTGCCTTTAATGCATGTTCGCTCAGCTCAGAGAAATCTATCGGGACAAGAATTTTTGGATTTTTCATGGCAGACTCCCGGATAATGATGATTGTTGGCGATTGACTGCTGAGGTTATACCACAGTTTCTTTCGGAGAAAAGGCTGTAATTTTATTGAATTAATTCTGCTTTATTGTAATATAGGTAAACCCTGAAGTATTCAAAAAAAGGATTAAAAGTTAGAGACAGTGCCCGAAGTTCTCAAGCCAATATTGGAGGGTCGAATTCCCAACATTAACGTTTCGGTATTTAAAAAAAGTTGATTGGGAAGCGACGGATAGAAATTGTTGCTATGGTTGCCGATTGTCATGAAATGAGGTAACATCCGGAATACAATTTTAATCCTGTTTCTATGTGTAACTCAGTCTGGGAAACCGTTCGCTTAACCGATGAGGGCATAGTGAATCATCGGGTGGGACCGCTTTCTATCTATTTAAAGAAAATCCTTAATGAAGTCTGGGTGGCGGCAAGTCGTGATGATCGTATAGAGGGCGAATCCCAAGCGCTTCCTCCCGATGCGGAGTGGACCCGTACTGCACTGCCGGCACCGTACGAAAAATTCGTTATAACCCCGGTATTTCCTGATCGTTCGGTTGTGGTCGATACCGACTATTTCTACCGTATTTATCCGGGAAGTAACGTCCGTGTCTACTGCCGGGTGCCGGTATTTGTACGGATTACCCCGGAGGCAAAGCCGGATCTGGTAATCACAGAGCTTCCGACAGTAATCCTTTCAGGTACCTGGTTTGGAATTTTTACGGAGGGCGAGCTATCTTATGCACTGACGTCTACCGTTCGGCGTATTCTTGAAAAAAAGCACTTCGAACCGCATCTGATTGTCTGTCCTCTGGAGATTCATAATACCAGCAATGTTGATTTGAAATTTGAAAAGATTTGTCTGAGAACAGAACGCCTCTCCATTTACAAGAAAGAAGGCGTGTTATGGTCGGACGAAACAAAGATCACCTATCACTCCAAAGAGGAGGATAGTATAATTGAGGCGAAAGCGGCGGTACCGGCAGAGGCCAAAGGAGGAAAACTGATTACCAGCCCCCGGACACCTGTACGCAAAAGTTTTGCGGTCAGAACATTCAAGGTGCTGCGTGATTTTAATATATCCGGTTTTTGAATTATTGATAGATCCCATGGAGGAAGCATAAATGGATGTCATAGCAGGATTGCTTGAGGAATATCTCACTGAAGCACGCGTATTGCAGTTGGTTCGCATTACCATACTTCTGATTTTGGGACTTTCTGTGCTTCTTTTTATCCGCCGGGCGATTATCAGGTATGTATCGAAGAATTACGCGCCTCACTATGGAATGTTAACAGGGAAGCTTGTGGTGTATGTCGGGATAACATTACTGCTGGTGATGGTGCTTCACGATCTCGGATTTGGCCTGACACCGTTGCTGGGAGCTGCAGGTGTGATAGGTATTGCATTGGGTTTTGCTTCACAGACCAGTATATCCAATGTAATAAGCGGCTTTTTTCTGATGGCCGAACAGTCGTTTAAAGTAGGGGATGTGATGAATGTAAACGGGAATGTGGGTATTGTGCTTTCCATTGATACCTTGTCGGTAAAGCTGCGTATGTTTGATAATCGATTCTTGCGGGTGCCCAACGAGTCCATGATCAAGTCGGAGTTTATCAATATCACCAAATTTCCCATACGCCGGGTGGATTGCCATATTTCGGTTGCCTACAAAGAAGATCTGAATCGGGTTAGCGAAATCCTGTTTGATGTAGCTGAAAAAATCCCCTATTCGCTCCAGGAACCACCCCCACTGTTGATATTCGATAAGTTCGGTAGTTCGTCGATCGATCTGCTTTTTGTGGCTTGGGCTACAAAAGAGGATTTTCTTAAGCTGCGCAACGGATTGAATATGGGTATCAAAGAGCGATTCGACAAAGAGGGAATTGAAATTCCCTTCCCGCATGTTTCCGTATATGCCGGTTCAGCCAGCAAGCCGCTCCCGGTGGATCTGTTGAAATCAGAACAAAAGTCGATCCGTACCTGATCTACCAGGGGAATCTGCCTGTTTCCGGGTTTTCAGTGTTTCGGGACTTCCTTGCTTCCTCCGCCACCGGTACTTGTTTCGCTGTTGCCATTGCCGGTCTTATTCTTCTGCAGCATTTCATGAACAAGATGATTGATTCCCAGCACTTTTTCCACGTCAAGCACAAAAGCGATCCCTTTACCCGGCTTGTCCAGCTTGCCGGTTGTTACTATGGCCTCCAGCACCCTGTCGGTAATCGATTGGGGGACCAAGGTCAGGATCACTTCCTTTTCCGGCTCTATGTTGAAAGAAAGGAGTTTCCCGTGTTCATGCACACCGGTGCCTCTGCCGGTAATAATTGTACCACCTTCAGCACCGGCCTTGCGTGAAGCTTCGATGATTTCTTCACAGAATCCTTTGCCAACTATGGATACGATAAGTTCGAATTGAGCGGTTTCATCCATGGATTTAAGGGGTTGGTCTACGGGTTTGTTCTCCTTTTTGTGCAAATGCACGGCTCCTGTAAACCGGGTGATGTCCAGAATAAAGGCGACACCATTACCCGGTTTGCTCATTTTAACACATTTGCTGATGATGTCGAGTACCTCATCGGCGTGTTCATCGGAAACGACCGTGAAAATAATGTCTTTTTCCGGTTCAAGGGGAATTCCCCAGAACGTTTTACATTTCTCAATACCGGTGCCCTGGCCGCGCATAATGGTGGCTCCCTCGGCATGTTTGCGTTTGGAGGCCTTGATTATCCTGGCGGTTTTATCACGACTGACAATAGTGACAATCAGTTTCTGACAATTTTTAAACAGATCAATCATCGCGGCGTTCTTTCCAGGCATAAAGCTGCCCGAGTGTGAGTACGGATATAATCGGTGCCAGGGCAACAAGCGCAATCATCCCGAAACTGTCAATCATAGGATTTCGATCGGGCATTACCTCACCGACACCAAGTGCTATTGCCATAATAAATGTTACGGTCATCGGTCCGGTTGCAACTCCACCGGCATCGAAAGCTACTGCTGTAAATGTGGGTGTTGAATATTGCACCATAATTAACGCAAGCACATAACCCGGAAGTATCAACCATATGATCGGAATGCCTGCAAGCAAACGCAACATCGCAAGGGCGATGGAAAAGCCGACTCCGATACAGAGAGTATAGAGTAATACGTTTTTCGGAATATATCCACCGGACACTTTATCTACCTCATGGTTAAGAATGCGAATGGCCGGTTCGGCAATAGTGGCTGCAAAGCCAAGCACAAAACCTATGGGTATGAGTATCCACCGGTAACTTTTGGATCCCATCACTTCCCCCATCATGGTCCCGGCCGGCTCAAATCCCACGTGTACACCCTGTAGAAAGAGGGTAAGACCGATAAAGGCGAGCACAATCCCCTTGATGATGTCGGTCACTTTTTTCCAGGGAAGGCGCAAGAACGCCACCTGCGTGATCAGAAAAAAGATGATCAGTGGGATCAGAGCGAATACCACTTCGATAATCACATCTGTAAAACCGGTGAATACCGAAAGATTCATACGTTATTGTTTGGTAGTGAGTAGATTAACGTCATTATTCAATGATGATGTATTGACCTGTTATCCATATATAATACCGAGGATCAGTACAGCCAGGACGGGCCCGATCGAAGCAAGCGCCACCAGGCCGAAGCCGTCATCTGATGATTTGCGTCCGCCCAGAACTGCCGCCACTCCCACACCGTAGGCCAGTATAAAGGGTACGGCCAGTGGACCGGTCGTCACACCTCCGGCGTCAAAGGAGATGGAAACAAAGGTCTCAGGCACAAACCAGGCAAGGATAAAAACGAGTCCATATCCCCCGGTTAGCAGGTATTTTATGGGGACATCGTATATGATGCGCATGATAGCCATGCCGACAAACAGGGCCAGACCGAGAGCAACGGTATAAACCAGAATATGGCGGTTGACCCGACCATCCGAAACCGTATCGACATAATTGGCCAATACACGTACATCCGGTTCAGCTACGGTGACCACAAAACCCAGGATGAAGCTGATCAGCACCACCAGCCAAACTTTACCGAAACGGGGCAGCGAGGAGCCGATCAACTCACCGATGGGCAAAAGACCGATATGAACTCCCATCAGGAAAAAAATCAGTCCCGCACTCACCATAACCGCCCCGATAATAAATTGAAGGAAGTCCTCCAGTGGCAGCCAGATCAGGGTGAATTGCAGTATAATGACCACCAGTGTTACGGGTAAGATGGCTTGTAGAACTTCTTTTATGGTTTCACTTACACTTTGCAATGCTCATCCGGTTTGTTTGATTCGGGAAATTTACTCCCGGTTTTCTGAACTAAAACAGATCTGGCCGGAAGTGTCGCCTTATGATGGAACCAATCTGCTTGCCCGGAACAGGGTTAGCTCATACGGAAAAACTTCTTCTTCTCTTCAAGATAAGGAAGAAAGACCCTCCTCAGGGAGTTGAACTCCGGATTCTTCAGATCAGGATCTGAAGCAACCAATTCCAGGGCACTCTTTTTAGCAACCTCAAGAAGGAACTGATCGTTCAAAATATCGGCATAACGGAACTCGGGAAGTCCGCTTTGGCGGGTTCCAAGGAAGTCTCCGGGTCCGCGAAGTCTGAGATCCGCCTCCGCAATTTTGAACCCGTCGCTGGTCTCTTCCATGGTGCCCAGCCGGGTTCGGGCCTCCTTGCTCTGCCTGAAACCGGTCATAAGCATGCAGTAACTCTGCCGCAGTCCCCTTCCGATACGTCCGCGCAGCTGATGCAGCTGCGACAGTCCGAACCGTTCGGCATGTTCAATCACCATGATAGTGGCATTGGGGACATCCACACCGACTTCGATGACGGTGGTGGAGACCAGGATCTGAATTTTATTTTGTGTGAAATCGCGCATAACCGACTCCTTTTCCTCGGACGGCATGCGCCCGTGAAGAAGTCCGACCGAAGTCTGTGGAAAATCGATTCTGAGCTGGTCGAAGCCTTCGGTGGCGTTTTTGAGGTCCATTGCCTCAGACTCCTCGATAAGAGGATAGACGACATAGACTTGTCCTCCCTCCCGGATCTGCTCGGATAGAAAACGGTGGACTTTCGGGCGGTCCGCCTCGCGAAGAACCCGGGTTCTAATGGGTTTGCGACCCGGGGGAAGGTCGCGAATTACCGAAATATCGAGGTCACTGTAAAGCGTCATCGCCAGCGACCGGGGGATAGGAGTCGCCGACATTACAAGGATATGGGGGTTTTCTCCTTTATCACGCAATAAAGCGCGCTGGGATACACCAAAACGGTGCTGTTCATCAATGATGGCCATACCGAGCCGGTAAAAGCGGATGGCCTCCTGAATGACGGCATGGGTGCCCACAACGACGTGGGCGGTGCCTCCTGCGATATCGGACTGAATGTCTTCACGTAACACCTTCTTTTGATGACCGGTGAGCAGGCGGATATTCACCCCCAGAGGTGCCAGCCACTGCGACAATGAATGCATGTGCTGTTCAGCCAGTATTTCCGTGGGAGCCATCAGCACCGATTGATAACCGCTGTCCATGGCCATCAATATGGCGCCTATGGCGACAATGGTTTTACCGGAACCCACATCGCCCTGAAGTAGCCGGTTCATTTGTCGTCCGGAACGGATGTCGTTTTTAATCTCGCTCAGTGCCGATTTTTGTCCCTCCGTCAGCTCAAAAGGTAATGTCTCATTGAAAAAACGACGGGTGACCGGACTCGTATTCGTCATGCGTATGCCGGGGGCTTTGTCGAATACCGTCTTTTTAAGGGTGACCACACTCAGTTCAAACAGGAACAGCTCCTCAAATTTAAACCGTTCAATCGCTTTTTTATACTGATCGGGAGATTCAGGGGCGTGAACCCATCGATAGGCGGTATGGCGATCCGGATAGGCGAATCGGTTTCGGATGTGATCAGGAAGAAACTCGGGGAACCGGGTGTGATCGAGTACAGAAAGGGCCCATTTTCGAAGGAGTCCCGAAGTTATGTAGGTTTTCTTGAAAAACTGATTGCCCGGGTAGATGGGTACTATGCCTGTGAAGCGATCAGAACCGGGATCTGACTCGGATGAACCGGGATCATCGCCGGTTGAGAGTTGTTCTACTTCGGGATGAGCCATGGAAAGAAACCGCCCGTACCGTTTAACGGTACCGTAGAAGGCAACCTGCTCACCCTTTTTAAGGCTATTGCGAAAATAGCTTATCCCTTTGAACCAAACTCCTTTCAACATACCCGAATCATCCCGTAAAATTGCTTCCAGGCGTTTTTTGCGACCGAACCCACTCTCTTGCACCGAAGCAATGGTACCCATGACGGTGACCTTTTCACCGTTTCCATGAAGCTGACGGATAGGTAGTACGGTTCGGCGGTCAATATATGTCCGCGGGAAAAAGCCCACCAGATTTTCGGGTGTGGTCAGGCCGGCCTGGTGCAGTGCTTTTTCCCTTGCGGGGCTGATTCCTTGTATATCGGAGAGTTTCAACTGATATGCTGATATATATCGGATGTGTATTTTTTAGTTGTTTTTGACATGAGTTCTGGGGTTGTATCGGGGTTAATGAACGATTTTGATAAATAAACGTTTTTTTTATGTAATTCCATTTGCAATGAGGCATGGGTTTTCCATATCTTTTCAAACTCTTCAACATCCATTACCAAACAGAATGAAACGTGCCAACGATACAGCAGTTAATCCGTAAAGGCAGAAAAAGCAAAGTTAAGAAAACTACGGCACCTGCGCTAAAAAACTGCCCGCAGCGCCGCGGTGTGTGTACCAGGGTGTACACAACCACTCCCAAAAAGCCCAACTCGGCGTTGCGTAAAGTAGCCCGTGTTCGTCTCACGAATGGGATCGAAGTAACCGCCTATATTCCGGGTGAAGGCCACAACCTTCAGGAGCACAGTATTGTGTTGATACGCGGCGGCCGTGTTAAGGATTTGCCGGGTGTGCGATATCACATTATCCGGGGCGCTCTCGACACCGCAGGTGTTGATGAGAGGCGTCAGCGGAGAAGCTTGTATGGTACCAAGCGGCCCAAGCAGTAGGGTTCAGTAATGTTAACTCATTTAGTTATTTGACCAATGCGAAGAAGAAGTGCCGAAAAGAGAATAATTAAGCCGGATCCGGATTTTGCTGATAAATCCGTGTCGCGGTTTGTGAACTGTCTGATGAAAGATGGTAAAAAGACGACGGCTCGTAAGATTTTAAAACAGGCTTTTTCGGTAATAGAAGAAAAAACGGGTAAAGTCGGTATTGATGTCTTTAAGGAGGCTTTGAATAACGCCGCACCGGTAATAGAGGTAAAAAGCCGCCGGGTTGGTGGTTCAACCTACCAGGTGCCGGTGGAAGTGCGGCCGGAGCGCAGTACAGCTCTCAGCATGAGGTGGTTGATTCGTTCCGCCAAAGCAAGAAATGACAAGTCGATGTCTGCCAGGCTGGCTCGCGAAATCATGGATGCCGCCAACAATGAAGGTGGAGCGGTTCGCAAGAAAGATGACACTCATCGAATGGCCGAGGCAAACAAGGCGTTCGCACATTTTCGTTTTTAGTAATTACGCAAAAGAATCATGTCAGCAACAGCAACAAGCAACAAAAAAATCGTTGATCAGATCCATAAGACCCGGAATATCGGTATTATGGCGCATATTGACGCCGGCAAGACAACAACTACCGAACGGGTGCTCTTTTATACGGGCATCAGTCATCGTCTGGGTGAGGTGCATGACGGCGCGGCTACCATGGACTGGATGGAGCAAGAGCGTGAGCGAGGAATCACTATTACCTCGGCGGCAACAACCTGTTATTGGGATGACCACCGGATTAACATCATCGATACCCCCGGCCACGTGGATTTCACCGTTGAGGTAGAGCGTTCGCTTCGGGTCCTGGACGGTGCCATCGCCGTGTTTTGTGCCGTGGGAGCCGTTCAGCCGCAGTCGGAAACCGTCTGGCGACAGGCCAATAAGTACGGCGTGCCAAGAATGGCATTTGTGAATAAGATGGATCGTACGGGTGCCGATTTTTATAATGTTGTTGAGCAGATGAAAACCCGTCTCAAGGCGACACCGGTACCGCTGCAAATTCCTATCGGATCCGAAGCTGAATTCCGGGGGGTTGTTGACCTGATGAGTATGCGGGCATTCATCTGGGACGACTCTACACTCGGCAAAGCTTTCAAGGAAATTGATATTCCGGAGGATTTACTGGAAAAAGCCGAAGAGCTGCGCAAGATTATGATTGAATCCATCGCTGATTATGACGACAGCCTGATGGAGAAGTATCTGATGGAAGAAGAGATATCCGTACAGGAGATGGAAGCGGCCCTGCGTAAGGCGACACTGGATCTCAGTATAACACCGGTACTTTGTGGTTCTGCATTCAAGAACAAGGGTGTACAGACGCTTCTGGACTCCATCATTAAGTATATGCCGTCGCCGATGGATGTGAAAGCCATAGAAGGAACGGATGTTAATGATCCGGAAAAAAAGATTCAGCGCAGTACCGATATCGAAGAGCCTTTTTCGGCACTCGCATTCAAGATCATGACCGATCCGTACGTTGGAAAACTGACGTTTGTCCGGGTCTATTCGGGAGAGCTGAGCGCCGGATCCTATGTATTGAATGCCTCCACGGGTAAAAAAGAGCGGATTGGGCGATTGCTGAAAATGCACGCCAATTCGAAAGAAGATATTGAAAAAGTGCGTGCCGGTGATATTTGTGCCGTGGTGGGTATCAAAAGCGTGCATACCGGTGATACGCTGTGTGCTGAGAAGTCGCCCATTATTCTCGAACAGATGGTTTTCCCAGAGCCGGTGATCAAGCTGGCGGTAGAACCGAAAACAAAGGCTGATAACGACAAATTGACGACGGGATTGGCAAAACTCGCAGAAGAGGATCCTACATTTAAAGTCAATGTGGATGAAGAGACGGCCCAAACCACCATTTCAGGAATGGGGGAGCTTCACCTGGAAGTGATTGTAGATCGTCTGAAACGTGAGTTCAAGGTGGAAGCCAATGTGGGGCAGCCGCAGGTATCTTACCGTGAGGCAATTACCAGGTCTGTGACCCACCGTGAAATTTACAAGAAGCAAACCGGTGGTAAAGGTAAATTTGCTGATATTGAATTTGAAATCATGCCTATTGAGGGTAATACCGGTTTTGAATTCGTGAATGAAGTCGTCGGTGGTAATATCCCGCGGGAATTCATCTCATCCGTCGAAAAAGGCTTCAAGAGTGCTTTGACAACCGGGGTGCTGGCCAATTATACGGTTGAGGGGGTTAAGGTTAGAGTTTTTGACGGCTCGTACCACGATGTGGACTCCGACGCTGTCAGCTTTGAAATGTGTGCCAAGCTTGGTTTTAAATCGGCAGCACGTAAAGCGGCACCTATTCTTCTTGAACAGGTTATGAAAGTAGAAGTAATTACACCCGAAGAATATATGGGTGACATTATTGGAGATCTCAACGGCCGGCGGGGTGTCATCGGCAAGATGGAAAACCGGGTGGAAGGATCGGTAATCGATGCACACGTTCCACTTTCGGAAATGTTTGGATACTCTACTCATTTGCGTTCTCTTTCACAGGGTCGCGCTGTTTATGCCATGGAATTCGAGAAGTATGCACCGGTACCGGACTCCATTGCACAGGAAGTAATTGAAGAAAAAAAATAATTAGAATGCTCAACACTATTAGCTATGGCAAAAGAAAAATTTGAACGGAGTAAGCCGCACGTAAACATAGGAACGATCGGTCACGTGGATCACGGCAAGACAACGCTGACCGCGGCGATCACCAAGACCATGGCCAAACGTTACG
>SLOL01000131.1 GCA_007132495.1 Balneolales bacterium | reverse complement strand
TTTGAGAAACCGGGGCGGTTGAAAAACTCGAATAGTTTCGCTAATTGGAAGTTGTTTAGATACGATGATACCCCAATGTTCTTTTCTCTATTTGACATACCTGTTATGAAGCAATACAAAATCCTTTACGTTAAAACTCATTATACAACGCTGTTTTGTGAAATACAGTTTCAGCAGATCAAATTCGCTAAAATCCGGGAATTTTAAATTTCATTTCCACTTCACCGGTCTCCGGATCGATTTTCATGCGCTTGTCTTCAAGACCGGAATCGCTGCCGGTGCTCATTTTGAAGAGGCCGTTGAAGAATTCAAGTCCCTTGTTCATCACCTCTTCCGCCTCTTTAGCCTTCTGCTTCCTGGCAGCCGGGTCCATTGGTGTGGATGAAGATTCAGCAGACGAGGATGCAGCAGGTGTTGAGGCTGTTGACGAAGATGTTTGCGCGGATCCGGCTGAGGCAGGCTCCGATTCATCCTCTTCAATAACATCCTCCAGAGTGGGTGTATCGGTTTCCTGCAATGATTCCGTTTCCTGTGACGATTCGTCTGCCTGCAACGATTCCTCTTCCTGCAGTTCCTCTGATTCGGGTTGAAGCTTTTCTTCGGTAAATCCTTCAATCGACTCCTCAAGCTGCCTGAGAAATTCCGCTTTCCCGGCAGCCGAAAAATCGACGACATCATGAGGAGATTCTCCATCCAATACACCCTCAAACAGGTTCTGCTTGAGGGTAAGACCGGAAGCAATTTTGGTTTCGATGGAATGACGGGTAATCAGATTGATGACCGTCAGATTGCTTTTTTTCTGACCGATACGATCAATCCGCCCCAGACGCTGATTCTTTTTAGCCGGATTCCACGGGAGTTCAAAGTTGATCACTGTATCGGCTACCTGCAGATTAAGGCCCGAACCACCCGCTTCGGTAGAAAGAAACACTTTACTGTGCGGATCATTTTCAAACTTTTCAATCAGCTTCCCCCGGTTTTTGACGGCCACCTGACCGCTGAGCCGCACAAATCCGATCCCCAAATCATGAAGCATTTTTCCAATCAGATGAAGCATGGTGACCCATTCGGAAAAGATGATCACCTTGGTACCGGCTTTTCCGACATCCAGTTTTTCCAGCAAAATGTGCTTCAGCTCATGCAGTTTCGGGGAGAAGTACGTCTCTTTATCAATCAGATAGGTCGAATCGCAAACCATTCGCATATTGGCCATCAATAACATCAAACGCTGATGATCATAAGGCGTCATGAATTTCTTGTGCAGAATTTTGGCCACCCCTTTGGCAAAATTACTGTGATACATCTCTTGTTCATGGTGCAGCGTTACCGGTACGTTTATTTCGGTAATATTCGGCAATTCTTTGATGACATTTCTTTTTTCCCGCCGGATCAGAATCGGCTCAAGCCTCTTTTTGAGTTCCTTCAGGTTATAATGACCGGTGATCTTGTTCTTCTTGCTTTCATCGAAATAGCAATACCGCCAGGAAAAATCCCATAACGGACCCAGGAAATCCGGATCAATAAACTGTACAATGGAATAGAGTTCGATCAACCGATTTTCAAGCGGGGTGCCGGTAATAACCAGGGCATGCCGGCGATGCAGTCGTTTGATGGTATCGGCGGTGATGGTTGTGTAATTTTTAATCCGCTGAGCCTCATCGAGAATAACGAAATCGGGTTCCATGCGATTCAACTCGTGCAAATCGCGCAAAACCGTCTCATAATTGACAATCACAAAATACGCTTGGTCTGTACGGTAAATCTCCGCCCGCTCATTCGGAAATCCTTCGGCGACCACCGCCTTTTGGTGACTGAACTTCTCAATCTCCTGTTTCCACTGTTCCTTCAGGGAGGCGGGGCAAACGATCAGCGTTTTGCGAAATCCGAACAGTTCTTTTTTCATGACCGCCGTGCCGATGGCCTGTACCGTTTTGCCAAGTCCCATATCGTCGGCGATAATCGCCCCGGACCGGCCGGTAGCAAACGTGACCCCTTCTTTTTGATAAGGAAAAAGCGTGGTTTTCAGAAGTGCAAAATCGAGCGACATCTCCGTTCTCACCTTATCCAGCATCCGCTCATCCCATGCCTTCTGTACTTTTTCCTCCACTTCGGGACGTATTTTTATCTTCGGATACTTTGGAGCTTCCTGCAGAAACTCGAGAAATTCCGGCACTTTCTTTTCCGGAATAGTCCGATCCGCTTTAAAATACCGGCCAAGCAACTGTTTCACTTCATCACGCATCCGTTGCGGATAATGCCAGGTAATCCGGTAGTCGTTGAGCGGATCCGTATAGATTTCCACAAACGGATACTCCTTATCCATTTGTGCCATCCGACCGGGATCGGATTTCAGCTTTTCAAACGCGAACATCAGGTGCTTGGTGGTGCCCAGCTTGTTGGTTTTAAGATCGGGATTGTTGATGTAGCCGGTTTCCTGTTCAAAATCGCGTAGCGTAATTTTATAAGTTTGCCCCTTCTCATTGACCAGGGTATGTTCTCCGTGCACATTATCGGCAAAAGTGATGCGGTAGTTCGCATTCCTTGCTTTTTCACGCCGTTCTTCCAGAACCCGTTTCATCATCCCTTCCCGGGTGTACGCCTTGCCTTCCGGTTCCTTGCGGGGTTCGATGACTTTCAGTTCTTCGGAGAGCTGCAACAGACCGGCAATGCCAAAAGCATCCCAGTCGGTACTTTTCCCATTTTTTCTATAGGATAAGCGCGCGTTGTTTTCTTGTTCCTTTTCGCGTTCGTGTTCTTGTTCCTGCTCCCGAACGATCTGAATCACCACTTCCTGGTCATGGGTCTCCACAAGCAATTCCCACGAACTACTGCCGTGACTCAAGACCTGACAATCGCCGTTCACATAATGATAGTTACCCTGACGGTATGTTTTATTATCTATTTCACCTGAGTTGCGTAATTCTTCCAGCCGGTTTTTTATGGTTTCGATCATAGCAGAATGTAGTAATGTGGTATTGTCAAAATTCGGGAAATTTGAGTGTTACAATTTTCCTGTTAAGTGTAGCGCTGTTAAGCGGAACAGGTTCTTTCAGAGTACCAGATTCTTTCAGAGTATAAGGTTTCTCGTTGTATTCAAATTCCGTGTAACTGACTTCTCGTTGGTTTTTCATTGGTTTTATACCGGGATAAAATAATAAAGTATTTCACTCCCATTCGACAGTTTTTCATTTTTTAACAGAGCTATCCGAATCATCAGGACCATAAGAACCATCAGGGTCATCAGGAGCTTATTACAAATTTACAAACCCATAACAAGAGCCAAATTGCATAACTTCATCTATGGCCGGAGTGCTTATCGGCTGGTTGGCATTAAGATCCGTGGATTTTGCCGGGAGTGATCCGGTGTATTCGAAATATTTACATTTTTTATTCCGAATTGTTTATATTTTTATAAAAGAGCTTTGATCTGACTGAAGGGAAAAAATGATGCAAACAGATTCCTGCCGGTCCGGCTTGTAAGCCCGTATTATCACTGAGACAAAGAACCCGACAAACCATTGGGAAACAGGTCGGCCGGCTTTTTTATTTCATCAATCCCCAACCCAGACCTTCCAGACACGGGCAAGCGCATCCTCCAGCAATTTCATATCGGGTTTATCATAACCACCCATTGCCGTCATTTCACTTGTTTCCACCAGGGATAACAATGCTCCTGTTTTACCTGTGATTATAGCATGCCATTCATCATCCGGATAGTTAATCC
>SLOL01000199.1 GCA_007132495.1 Balneolales bacterium | reverse complement strand
TCATATTGAAGACCGGGATGCGGGACAGTCCTTCGGTCGTGCCGGTGACCTCACGCGGGAAGCGAACCCGTACATTGTATTCGAAACCGCCTTCCACGAATTGCGTCGGCACGACGCCTTCAACCGCATTGTGTATCAGACCGGCGATATCATCCTGATTCATACCGTGATCTGCGGCGCGTTCCTCGTCCACCCGGATCAGCAATTGCGGCACCCGGCCCTCGCGTCCGATCTGAACGCTGCCGAGTCCTTCAATGCCTTCTATTTGACGGTATATGGACCGGGCCCGGGATTCCAGCACATCAAGGTCTTCGCCGACAACACCAACAGCAATATCGGCATCCAGCAGGCCGGTCTGGACGCCCGGAAGCCGCGGACCACGGATGCGTTCCTGCACAAAAGGCAGGCCCATCTCACCGGTTCTGCTTGCGAATTCCGTAACCCACTGTTCGGCAGAATAGCCCCGTCGTTCCGAGAGGGGCACCAGCTGCACCACCAGGTCGATCATTCCGCCGCGTACGGAAACCTGTCCCCCGCGGAAATATCCGCCAACGGTCATATACAGGGTTTCAACATGGGGCATTTCGCCGATGGCCTCCTCTATGATATCGGCGGCTTCGTTGGTCGGTTCGATGGAGGTTCCGGCGGGCAGTACAAACCGCATGGTGATGCGGCCGTCATCTACCGGCGGAAGAAATTCGGTGCCCAGACCACGCAGGATATGGATGCTTGTACCGAGCAGAATCAGAGCGCCGGCAATAAGCCAGACCCGGCGGCGGATGAGAAACCGAAGCGAAGTGGTGTAGAACGAGCGAAGCCGCAAAAAGCCCCGGTTGAAGAGGCGTATTGGCAAAGATTCGGCCAGGCCGCTGCGCCAGGAGCGACCCGCCAGCTGGGCCGAGAGCGTCGGAACCAGTGTGATGGCGGCAACCAGCGATGCCAGTACGGCAAAGGCAATCGTGAGAATAAGTTCGCGGAACAGCAATGCCGCCAGACCGGTAACCAGCAGAAAGGGCAGTACGGCGGCGAGGTTGGTCATGGTGCCGGCGGTGACCGCAGAGAGTACTTCCCGGGAGCCATTGTGGGCGGCATCCGTTGGAGAATCGCCCTCCTCCTGTTGACGGCGATAGATATTCTCCAGCATGACGATGGCATTGTCGATAAGCAGTCCGACCCCGAGCGCGAGTCCTCCGAGACTCATCACGTTTAGGGTAAGTCCGCTGATTGCCATCAGCACAAAAGTGGCAATGACCGCCACCGGCAGGGTGAGTGCGATGATCAGCGATCGGCGCAGACTTCCGATGAAGAAAAGGATGACGGTGATGGCCAGCAGTCCGCCAATAACGGCCGCGATGCTCACCGAGCGGAGAGAGGCGTCGATGAAGAAAGACTCGTCCCGGATGATCTGGTACTCCATGTCCGGTGTGATGAACCCGGAGGCTTCAAGCTCATCCAGCCGTGACTTCAGCTGTGCAATAGTGGCTGATGTATTGGCCAGCGGCTGCTTCATAATGGAAATCTGCACGGAGCTCTCCCCGTTGAGCCGGGCGAAAAGCCGCTGTTCGCGGTGATGATCGCTGACGTCGGCGATATCGGAGAGACTTATTCTCCGGTTGGATTCGCCCAGCCGGATGCGGGTGCCGGCCACGTCGCCGGCTGACCGGTAGCGCGTTTCGGTGCGCGCCATGATATCATATTCGGGGGAGGTGATGTTGCCGGCCGCCCGGTCCACGCTCCGGCCGCTCAGCAGTTCACTGATGTCTGTCAGATTGAGCCGGTAAGAGCGCATCCGCTCCGGGTCCACTACTACATCTATTTCCCGGATCATACCGCCGGCAATATCGATGGTGCCGACGCCCGGTATTGAAAGCAGCTGCGGGGCAAGCTGTTGATCCACCCAGTCACGTACTTCGATAGGAGAACGAACCGGGGAGCTGATCGCCAGTTCAAAAATCGGATCCTGCGACGGGTCCATCTTCATGATGCGCGGCGGATCGGTACCCTCCGGCAGCTCGGTCCGCGCCCGTTCCAGTTGACGGGAGGCATCCTGCAGGGCCAGGTCGATATCGGTCTCATAGTCGAAAAACATCTCGATATAGCTGCGTCCCTCCGAGGCCCGGCCGTGGATTTCCGTCAGGTTCTCGGTGGCGGCCAGGTTGCGCTCCAGGGGCCGGGTGACCTGCTCTTCGATCACCTCCGGGGGGACACCGGGATAGTTGACTACCACGCGGATGTGGGGATAATCCACCTGCGGCAGCAGATCGACCGGAAGCCGACCGAAGAACAGCATTCCGAGCACCAGAACTACCGCCGTTAGCGCCAGTGTGCTGACGGGACGCCGGATGGCGACCGATGAAATACCGCGGTACGCGGTTTGGTTCGCTGAGGATTCAGAATCGGACATGCATCAGATATACTTAAAATCCGGAATAAGATTTTTGTAATTTCACTGTCGGTTTAAAGTAACGTTCAATATCGGTCGGCCCGGTCACTCGCGGAAGCCGTAACGCCGGAACGTTCCCACCACGCTGACACGGGCATGGTCTTCCAGGGCGTCAATATTGGCGGCGGCCACTTCGTCACCTTCCTGCAGGCCGGAAAGGATCTGTACCCATCCATCGCGGCGGATGCCGGTTTCAACGGCTTGCATCCGAACCCGTTGCTCTTCCGGATCCAGGACAAAGACAAAGGTTTCACCGTTTCTGTCGGTCAGTGCTTCGGTGGGGATGGTCAGGGCCGGTTCCTGGTGATCGGTGACAAACGGGATACGAGCCAGATAACCCGGACGGACGACGGGATCGCCGGGCTGCCGGTCAAGCAGAACTTCGACCGTGAAAAGCCGCGACTGTGGATCGATATCCGGAAATATCCGTCGAATAGAGCCTTCAAAGACGTGGTCAGGGTAAACATCCAGCTCGACGTCAAGCACCTGTCCGGTCTCCAGTCCCCCAAGATCCATCTCCGAAACGCCGGGGCGGATGACCAGGTTATCCATATCGACAATTTCAAAAAGCTGCTGATTTTCCGAGACGCTGTTGCCGATTTCCACTTCGCGTGATGTGACGATTGCATCTATGGGTGCCGTTATGCTGCCGTAGTCGATAAGAAGCTTCAGACGCTCCACTTCGCTCTCCGCCAGCTCGAAATCGCGCTTGTCGGCCAGGAATTCGGCTTCGCTGATGGCTTCCCGATCAAAAAGCTGCCGGGAGCGTTCGAAGTTGGTTTTTGCTTCGGCAAGTGTGATTTGTGCATTCCTGAGCTCGGACTGTTGCAGGCGGGTGTCGATTTTGGCCATCAAATCCCCTTCCCGGACGCGGTCCCCTTCTTCGAAATGGACCTCCCGGACCAATCCGGAAATTTGGGAAGCCACATAAATACGTTGATAGGGGACCACCTCCGCCGATGTACGGAAAGCGTGGGACAGGTCCCGGTATTCCGCATCAGCGGTAGTAATGGATGCAGGTTCCGACTCCCCGTTACCGTTGGTTTCTGAACCGCAGGAAGTCGTAAGCAGGGCTATTGCAAGAATGAGCGTAGACAACCGCGCCGTCCCTTTCCCTTTTTTTTTCAAATTTCTTGTCAATAGTTTAGCCGCCGTAGATGTACTTAATATCATGAAGCCGTATCCGGAGGTTCAGTATGTTCGTTAAGACGTAAAAAAATATCACTGCTTTCATAGTGTGGGACGACTGGCGGTGATTGAAAGTTCAGCGCCACATTATGAAAAAACAATCTTATTATTTTTTTTGAACTCAATATGTAAACATTGCAGCGCTATCTATAATTCCGGTATATCCATGAAGGAAAGGGTGCAGCAAAACGCCGGATATTTGCTTTCCCCCGTTTTAATTCAGAGCTGAGTGTCTTATATTCTGCACGTTGTCCGCCGATAAAGCCCGGCGGCCGAACCCGAAAAACTGTAATGGAATAAACTTTACGTATCGACGAGGTTATCTGATGGTATTATCCAAAGCGTGCACATACGGCATTCTGGCCTCTCTTTTTATTGCCCGGGAATCAGCGAAATCAAAGGGCTACGTGTCCATTGGGAAGATGAGTAAGGAACTTCATATTTCTTTCCATTTTTTAACGAAGATACTGCAGGAGCTCACCTCTGCCGGACTCCTGGTATCCATGAAAGGTCCCAAGGGGGGGGTGGCTCTTAAACGGGATGCCGGAGAGATCACGATATTGGATGTGGTTCTGGCCATAGACGGCATCAAGGTTTTCCGGGAGTGTCTGTTGGGATTGCCGGGCTGCGGTGACGAAAAACCATGCCCGGTTCATGACGAATGGGCTGAGATCCGCGAAGAGCTTTACCAGACCTTTCAGTCAAAAACACTTGGAGAGACCGCTCAAAAAATCGATGAGCTTAATCTGCGGTTTGCACTGCCGGAGCTGTATGAGCGTTAAGGCCTTGCACGCTTATACTTGTCGGCTTTTAACCTGCTCCGGTTTCATTGGCAAGACGATTCAGAACTTCCCTCATCAAAGCGGCGTACCTGGAATGTTGTTTATAGATTTTATTGGCAATTTCCTCCAGATACGAGTGCGATAAGAGATTGCGGTCATCTATCATTTGAAGAGCGGTTTCTGCCTCCGGGTTACTTAAAAAACCGTTAGAAACAGCTTCACGAATACATTTTTTGGGTGATGCACAATCGACTCCTTCGCGGATCAAAAGCCATGTTTTCAGGGTTTTCCAGAACAATTCAACCGTATATTCAAAGCGCTGCAGGGTGGCATCTCTCAATATGACCGAGTACTCCTCTTTCTGCAAAGCTTCCAGGCTTTGAAGTGCTTTTTCAAAATTTTTCAGGTTTCTCGTCAGTTTTTCCAAAGCAGGATCCCCTCGTTTGTGGCTTTTTCAAGCAGCGATTCCGGCGCATCTTTGTACCAAACGACATCAACATTACGGGTAATGTTAGATTCTTCCAGTTCCTCCCGGAACAGGCTGATACGTGTTCGTTCATCATGATCGGATATAATCAGAAGATCAATATCGGATGACGCTCTCAGTTCATTTTCAACAGCGGATCCAAACAGGTAGCAGCGTACTCCTCCAGCTGTAAAATGCCTTTCAAGAAGTTTTCGAATTGCGCTTTTTTCCTTTTTGGTTAATCGGGTACTCATTTCGGGCTATTAGCATGAACGTCAGTTACAACCCCAATAAATCGCTCTAAAGATCAATATAAGAAATATCCATGTGCGGGTATACACCCGGACACAGCAATTCAGGTTATGAGTTGGCCATAACGAATGCGGTTACTGTAAACCGTAAATATTGAAAAAATAATGGCACGCAAGTTTGATAATCCAAACAAGCCGAAAATGACGGATAAACCGTTAAGGCCGTTAACGAACCAAAGAGACAGCAAGAAATACGATCACTAAACCGAGTAGTAAATTTATTCTTCCGGCCCATTTTGAAGCGGATCGAAGCCTTTTTGTGCGGGGGTGATCGGGAGCGTCATCCATCAGTCTGGCGGCTGCCGGACCGAGCCAGAAGTCGTGTATCCCGCTGACGATCAAAACGAAAGCAAACAGCACGATTTTTTTTCCGATGAGCATTCCGTAACCGGACAGCCAGAACCCGGCCTCCAGAAGGTGAGGAAGCTGGTAGCCCCGGCCCAGCAGGGCCAGGACGCCGGTCAGCAGCAACAGCGGGAACAGCACCCAGCTTAACCGGCTGAAGCGCGTCCCCAGTTCGGTGAACAGAAGGCCTTTTTGGGAGGCCAGACGCCGCCGGGTGGCGGGTACCAGCACGGCAACCGTGAAGAGCATCCCGCCGACCCAGAACATGGCGATGAGGACATGAAAGAAGACCGCCCACTGATACATGGCTTCCAAAATTTATGGAATTGAGATCGATTTATGAATTATCCATGACCGTGTGACAATGAACAGGGCTACAGTGTGACAGTGACCAGGACTGCAGTGAACACTATCAAGCCAGACTGCTGCCACACTGATCACTGACACACCGTACACTGTAAACTGATAAAACTTATAAGTATGATCATCCCTGTGCAAGAAGGGCTTCGGCTTTCCGGAAGAGAATATTGTTTTCCAGATGCACATGCTTGTGCAAATCTTCTTCAAAACCGGCCAGGTTTTGATAAAGTACCTGATAGGTGGTGCAGGCATCGGCAGGCGGTGTGAAATCGCTGCTTGTTTGACGGATTTTTGCGATGGCCTCTCCGGCACCGTCATGATCCGACACCATTTTGTCCAGCTCGGAGCGGAGGGAGACGGCAAGGTCCGGATCGACCGGTTTGCCGCTGTCGCGAAGTTCGGCCACCTGTTTGATCAGGGGGAAAACGGTTTTTTCTTCGGCCTCCAGGTGGTCCAGTAGTTCGCGGGCCAGATCGACGAAAGTGTGGAATATGGTTATATTCCAGGGATGGCGTTCGCCATGAACCTGCGCCACTTTCTGGGCATAGGCCCCGATTTCATGTACTTTGGTCCGGACAAAACGGTGGTGGGTATTTTCGATGTAATCGATCAGAAAACCCGGACTCCATTCGCTGTAGTTGTCACCGCCGGAGGGGGCGGATTCGGCCAGCTGCCGCAGCTGCAGCGTCACTTTTTCCGGTTCGATCCCCTTCTTTTCACACGCTTCCTGTACCGAAATCCCGCCTCCGCAGCAGAAATCAATGCCGTGTTCCCGGAAAACACCGGCAGCGTGATAGTTTTGGGTGACAATGTCACCCACTTTTTGTTCGGATAGTTGTTCAGGTTGTAACATGGGATGTGTGATTATGAGTGATATATTAAGATTTAAGAGTCAGATATATTTTAATAAGGTGTTTCAATATTCGCTGTGTTTGAATTATTGCTGAATGTTTGAACTACTGCTGAGGTATTGCTGAAATCAGTTATCCGGACGATCAATGCGATAAGAGCAGGAGTAATCCCCGTCGGGGATATAAGAAGTCCGTGTAACTTCTCCACCGAACAATTTCCTGTAAAAGGCTATCTCCAGTTCACATGGAAGGCGGGTTTTACCGATAACCGACTGGAACGGACAGTTGCACTCCTTTATGACAAAGGCTCCCTGTCGTTGGTCATCCATGCATTCGGGCATGAAGCCTTCCTGCTCCAACACGTCGCAAAGAGCGGGTAGCTGCTCGTCCGGAATCCCCCCGCTTTCTGTTGCGGCCTCATTCATCCGTGAACGAGCCCTCTCAACCCGTTTGCTCCAGAACTGCTCGAAAAAGGAACGCAGCAGTTCCTCCCGGCCTTCCGATTTCAGAAAGAGCAGAAGATCGCCCAGCAGCTCCCGCTCTTCGGAGGGGAACCGGCGGTGACCGGCAAGGGTCAGCTCATAGTGAAGGCCCGGACGACCCGGACCCGCCCGCAGGTACTCCCTTTGAACCAGGCCGTCACGCTCCAGCTGCGTCAAATGCTCGCGCAATGTCGTTTTGGCCAGACCGGTCTCATCGCATAGCCGGTTGAGCCCGATACGGCCTTTGCGTTTGATGGTTTCCAGAATATGTAGTTTGGAGCTGTTTTCCATAATGGGTAAAGGATAAGCATCCCAAAACATAAAATCAATAAAAACGGTAAAAACCGTATAAAAAATCGAATAAAAATATCGCGTCGTTTTTTGTTGCGCTTGAAAACGGGGTTATATAGATTACCATTGTTGTATGAGGAACACTATTACCGGTCCTGTACGCAACGGAAATTATTAAAAAACGGAGAAGTATTTCGTCGCCCGGCTGTTAAGGAAGGTGGTATATCGGATTATTTTTACGGGTTTCGGGGTTGCCTCTCTCATACTTGATATTAATGAATCCTCTCGGCTATGGCAGGGAGACTGAAAATTATAAGAAGGGTGCTTCCGCCGGCACACTGGCGGCTTCCGGTGATTATACTGGCCGGTTTTCTCGTTGGTATCGGCATCTACGCGGTTTATGTCTCCAATGCCGCCAGTTATCTCTCCGATTCACCGCAGACCTGTGTAAACTGCCATGTCATGGCCCCGCACTACACCACCTGGTTCCACAGTTCACACCGGGAGCACGCCACCTGCAACGACTGTCATGTTCCGCAGGACAACATCTTCCGGCACTATTACTTCAAGGCCCAGGACGGCATGCGCCATGCCTACATTTTTACCATGCGTACCGAGCCGTTTGTGATCCGTATCCATGAACCGGGACAGCGTGTGGTTCAGGAAAACTGCCTGCGGTGCCATGAACACACCAACCACCGGGTCAGCGCTTTTGAAGGGACATTGGAAAAGGCCAGGGCCGGCGAACAGAAACTCTGCTGGGACTGCCACCGGGAAGTTCCGCACGGGGCCGTGACCAGTTCCGCCAGTGTTCCCTATACCAATGTGCCGCTTCCGGAGTCGCCGGTTCCCGAGTGGCTTCGTCCCATGATTGAATAAATTGCGTCTGCCAATTATTGTAACCTAACAGGTAAATCGCCATGCAAACACTTGGAAAAAAAATTGAGGAAAAACCCTGGATAGGCTGGGTGGTCTTCATCATCACCATTATTGTGGTCTTTTTGGCCGGACTCTTTACCTATAGCATCGTGGAGCGTCGTACCGAGGCCCAGTTTGTTTTCCAGCCTGCAACGGACCTGGATCCCTATGAACCCCGTCTTGAAGAGTGGGGGCGCGCGTTCCCCCGCCAGTTCAATACCTACAACCGCATGTCGGATACGACCTATGTCAGTCCGACGCTTGGAGCGCCGAAAGAGGATCTGCTGGAGAAAAATCCCAATATGGTAATCCTGTTTGCCGGTTATGCGTTTTCCGTCGATTACAACCTTGCCCGCGGACACTACTACTCGGTAACCGATGTCCATGAAACGCTGCGAACCGGAGCGCCCATGGAGCCGGATGAAGGGCCGATGCCGGCGACCTGCTGGACCTGCAAAAGCGCCGATATACCGCGGCTGATGGCCGATCTGGGTCCGGATGAATTCTACAGCCACACCTGGGCGGAAATGGGCCCCGAAGTGGTCAATCCGATCGGATGTGTGAATTGCCACGATGCCGAGACCATGGAGCTGAGAATCTCGCAGCCGGCTCTTATAGAGGCGTTTGAGCGTCGCGGAAGAGATATCACACAGGCCACCCATCAGGAAATGCGCTCGCTTACCTGCGCGCAATGTCATGTCGAGTATTATTTTGGGCAGAATAACCGCCTGATCTTCCCGTGGGATCAGGGGCTTCAGGCCGCCGAGGTGGAGGAGTATAAAGACGCAATTGAGTTTGCGGACTGGATTCATCCCCTCAGCCGGGCCCCGATGATCAAGGCACAGCACCCGGATTACGAAATTTATGAGAAAGGCATTCACGCACAGCGCGGGGTCTCCTGTGCCGACTGCCATATGCCGTTTAAAACCGAAGGCGGCGTTAAGTACACCGATCATCAGGTGCAGAATCCCCTCAATAACATATCCAATGCCTGCCAGACCTGCCACCGGCAAAGTGAGGCGGAGTTGACCCGGAATGTGGTCTCCCGCCACCAGGATGTCCAACAAGTCCGGGACCGGCTGGAAAATGCGCTGGTCAAGGCCCATCTGGAGGCTGAATTTGCATGGAACGAGGGAGCAAGCGAAGAACAGATGGCGCCGGTCCTGCAGAATATTCGGAGTGGACAGTGGCGCTGGGACTATGGCGCCGCCAGTCACGGCGGACCGTTTCACGCCCCCCAGGAGATGATGAAGATCTTCGGCACCGGACTGGATTATGCCCAGGAGGCCCGGGTGGAACTGGCCCGTATCCTGGCGCAGCTTGGTCACACCGGAGAGGTGCCGCTTCCGGATGTTTCCACCAAGGAGCGGGCACAGGCCTATCTGGGTATCGACCTGGAGCAGCGACAAAGGGAAAAGGATGAGTTTCTGAGGACCGTCGTGCCCGAATGGCTGCAGGAAGCCGATGAACGCTACAGCAGATGGGATGCCGGAGAAAGTTCCCCGAGCGGCTCGTGACACCAGGATCTATGCAAGCAAGCGGTCATTCATCACCAGACAGTGCCCCGGACCAGGCTAACGAGGACCATACCCCCGGTGCTCATACCATTGGGGATCGTGGCACCGGAGATCGCGCGCCCCGCGCGCATGCCACCGGAAACCGGCCTACCCGCGCGCATGGCACCGGAAATTGCGCCAATCAGAACCAATCCTACGGGGAAAGGATTAAGCCGGTCTGGGTCTTTCCCTGGGGCTACCGGGAATCGTTCATCATTGCGGCGGCTATACTGCTGGTCGGTTTCGCCCTGGAGTGGGTGACACCGGGGGAGGGCCTGTCAGCCCCCAGCTGGCCGTGGAATGGTGTTACAGGAGCCATCCTGCTGATCATACCCTTAATGCTCCATCTCTCCATTCCCAAAAACCGTATTGTGATGTGGTTGGGCCGGATCCCCGCAAGTCTGGGGGCGATTGCCGCCGTAACATTTTCGGTACTGCTGATGGGCCTTTTCCTGCAGGGATCACCCTCCGGAATTGCATGGGTGGACCGGCTTGGCTTGACCCGGATGACGACAAGCTGGCCTTTTCTGATGAGCATCACCTGGTTTCTGTTTGTACTCGGTATGACGACCGTACGGCGCAGCATCCCTCTGAAAGGCAAAAATATCGGATTTCTGCTCAATCATCTGGGACTCTGGATCGTCATTGCCGGCGGGATTCTGGGGAGCGGCGACCTTCAACGGGTGACCATGACGCTCCAGGAGGGACAGACCGTATGGTATGGAACCGACCGGCAGGGGAATACGGTGGAGCTGCCGCTCGCACTGGAGCTGCAGCGGTTTCATATGGAAGAGTATCCACCCAAAATGGGCATTTTGCATCATGAGAGCGAAAGTCTGATCATCCGGAATGAAAGGGATCTGGTGGAAGTAGAGGCCGGGAAACGTGGAGAAATGTCGGGGTGGGAGTTCCATATCCGGGAATTTTACCGGGAATCGGGCCGGATTGCAGACCGCTACGAGCCGGTGCGCGATTTCGGAGCCGCTCCGGCGGCCCTTGTGGAGGCCGTCCACCCGGTGGATGGCGATACGATCAGCGGATGGATATCCTGTGGCAGCTTTGCCATGGAGCACCGGTTTCTGAGGCTGGATGACGAACATTCGGTGGCGATGACCGTGCCGCAGTCGAAGCGCTATATGTCGATTGCCCGGTTGTACACGGAAAGCGGGGATAACCGGGTGATCGATATCGAGGTCAATGAACCGTACAAGGCCGAGGGGTGGAACCTGTACCAGTACAGTTATGATGACCGCTATGGAAAATGGTCACCGACCAGTGTCATCGAAGCGGTCCGGGACCCCTGGCTGCCGTTGGTCTATACGGGATTTGTGATGCTGCTGCTGGGTGCCGGCTATATATTCTGGGTGGGTAAGGAAAAAGCCGAAGAGATGGAGATTGAAGAGAAGCAGATCGAAGGGATGGAGATCGGAGGAAAGCAGATTGAAGACAAGCAGCATGCAGACCGTCGGGAGCCACCGGCACCCGACCGGACCGGTGAGCAACCGGAAACCAGCGGACCATCGACCGTCAGAACAGAAAGGGAGGTATACGAATGCTGACCTGGAGCGCTTTTCCGTTTATGGCCGCTGCTGCCGGCGGACTCTGGACCGTCTCGGTGGCGGCGATGTATGCTGCGGGATGGAAGCCTCGTGCCGAAGTGCCGGCTCATCTGCTGTTCTGGGCGGGGATGGCAGTGCTGACCATCTTTATCCTCGGACTTTGGGGCAGTCTGGATCGGCCGCCGATGCGAACGCTCGGTGAAACCCGGCTCTGGTACGCCTTTTTTATTCCTTTGATCGGCTATCTGACCTGGCGGCGCTGGGATCTGAAATGGGTGCAGGCCTACAGTATCCTGATGGCTGTAGTGTTTCTGGCCGTCAATGTGTTCAACCCGGAGATCCACGACCGGGCCCTGATGCCGGCGCTGCAAAGCCCCTGGTTTGTTCCGCATGTGATTGTCTATATGTTTGCTTATGCCCTGCTGGGAGTTTCGGCTATTGTGGCGGTCAAAGGGTTGTGGGATGACCGCCGCGGCATATTGAAAAAACAGATACTGCATCTCGCCGACAACATGGTCTATATCGGGTTTGCGTTTTTGACGCTCGGACTGGTATTCGGCGCCCTTTGGGGCAAGGAGGCGTGGGGACACTACTGGAACTGGGATCCCAAAGAGGTGTGGGCGCTGCTGACCTGGGTGGTCTATCTCGCCTATATCCATATACGCGCCCATCGCCCCGGGCTGGTGCGTCCCGCTTTGTGGACCCTCGCACTTGCCTTTGTGGTCCTGCTGGTCTGCTGGTTCGGCGTCAACTACCTGCCTTCCGCCCAGGACAGTGTGCATACCTACTCATGATCCGGAATTATGAGTTATATACTCCTGAACCCCGGAATACGGGTTATATAACGGCGTCATGATCTCTGCTGTTCGATATGTCGCAGCAGTTGTTGAATATCGGGATGATCCGGCAGAATCCGTTCCAGTTCCCTGGCCTGATTAAGGGCCTCATCGTAAGCCTCTTGCTGCAAATAGAGGGTTACCAGACCGTACCTGTAATCCGGATTGTCGTGATCCAGCTCAATAGCCCGCAAATAGCTTTGTTCGGCCTCATCCGGGCGATTGAGTGTCTGCTGGGCTATGGCGCGGTTGTACCAAACCCTGCTGTGTTCCGGCATCAGCCGGGAGGCCTCCTCGAAATAGTCCAGGGATTCATCGAGCCGGTTTTCTTCGGCCAGCGCCAGGGCCATTGAGTACCAGGCGTCGCCGAATTCCGGTTCCTGTTCAATGACGGTTTGCAGCAGCGCTATCGCCCGCGTGTTTTGCCCCCGGTTGTTATAAAGGTATGCGAGATTGACACGGGCTTCATTGAAATAGGGGTCTTTTTCCAGTGCAAGCTCATAAGCGTCTATAGCCTGGTCGGTATTACCCTGCCGTTCATTGAACAGCGCAATGTTCATCTGTCCGGTGGGAAAATAGTGATTGAAGTCCAGATAGTCCCTGTACTCCTGCAGTGCAGCCCGGAAGTGATCCCGGTAAGCCCCTTCAAAGTCACCTTGCGAAAAATCGGCCAATCCCCTTGCCGCTGACAATCGAACCGTGCGTGCAGGGTCATCAAGAACGTTTTGCAGCAGACTTGCTCTGATATCCTCCGGAAAGTCGTCAAGTATATTGGCGGCGCTGTTGCGGATAAGAGCATTTTCAGAGTCCAGTGCTTCACGGATGGTATTCAGCGTTTCTTCGTCGGAAAATCGATCCGGGAACTGTCCGAGAAACCAGATCGCGGTCGCCCGGGCGATTTCAGGCTGCGCCTCGTCGGCAGCCAGCTGTTTGAGATCCGGGACGGCGGCCGGACCTTCGGCGTCGGCTTTGGTCAGCGTTTCGGAGAAGTGATATTTGCGTTCCTCACCGTACCAGTTTTCGACGGCTTCGGCAGCCCAGGCCGCCGACTGGTCCGAATGGCAGTCGTTGCAGGTATTCGGGACTCCGTATTCTTCGGTCAGATCCGGACGCGGGACCCGGAAGCTGTGATCCCGGCGGAAATCGACTTCCATGTAGTACCGGCCCGGCATGTGGCAGCTAATGCACTGTGTCGCCTCGGTTTGGGGTTCGTGAAAATGGTGGTCGGCGGTGTTGTAGCGGGGTTCGTGGCACTGCATGCAGAGCGTGTTGTCGACGACATTGGCTTTGAGCCGGGCGGTATGCGGATCGTGGCAGTCGGTGCAGCGCACTCCATCCATGAACATTTGGCTTTGAAGGAACGAGCCGTATTCGAACACTTCATCCAGGATCTGCCCGTCCGGATGGTAAATGGGGTAATGGAGAAGCTGGGGATCATAATGATCCAGAAATTCGTCGCCGTGGATATATTCGCCGGTCAATTCCTGACGCCGGGCGTGACACTGGGC
>SLOL01000169.1 GCA_007132495.1 Balneolales bacterium | reverse complement strand
TGTATTGGGCGTATGAGAAATCTGAGTATCAGGAAACAGATGCAGAAAGTGGTGTCTGATAAAGATCTGCAAATGGATTGCTATGCCGGTGTGGATGAACAGGAGGCGTCTCCGGTATATCAGTTACTCAAACAGATGGAGGAGCTTTCGTGCCGGCACGCAAAGCTGAAGCAGGAGCTGGAAGCCCGGGACAGAGTGCTCGGCCTGACCTCCCACGATCTCATGTCGCCGATCAACGCCATTAATGGCTATCTGGATCTCATGAAACTGGCCTTGAATACCGATGCCGATATTGACCAGTTGTCCGGATACCGGTCCAGAATAAAGAACGGGGTTGAAGATATCACCAGTATTGTGAAGCAACTTCGTGAAATCGGGGGAAAGGAGGAGATGAGCGAGTTTGTCCTTATGGATGTGGATATGAACTGGGTCGTTCGTGATGTCTGTGATGTAATGGAAGGAGCAGCCCTCTCCAAGGATCATACCCTGGAATACATCCCGAAATCCCGGTCAGCGTATGTCACCGCCGATCTGCCCCGGTTGAAACGTATTCTGTTCAACCTCATCAATAATTCGATTAAATACACGAGACGTGGCGGAACCATCACCCTCAGTGTTTCTGCTTCTGACAGGGAAGTCTCGGTCTCCGTTGCGGATAACGGAGTAGGTATCCCGCGTGACTCTTTCAAGGATATCTTCAAACCCGACAAGAGGCTGCATCGCAACGGTACCGAAATGGAAAACTCCTCCGGACTCGGCCTCTATATCTGTGCCCATTTTGCTGCACAAATGAACGGGCGAATCACTCTGGAAAGCGAGTTGGAGCAGGGTTCAAAGTTCACTCTTCATCTTCCTCTGGCGGCACAGACCGCCATCGCGTTCTGATACCCCGCAGGTGTTATCCTGTCTTGTAGAGCTGTTTGACCTGGTGGGCGTAGTAGAACTCGTATGTGACCAGGTAGATGCTGTTGCGAACCCAATCGATTTTTTCACGGTGCATGATTTCCGGCCGGTATAATTTGTGCCCGTATAGATTCTTGTTCTCCCGGATAACCGAGCGAATCTCGAGCATATCACGTTGGCCCGGGGTCATGAAAAATTCGAACATCATCCGGAAGTCGGTATCCAGCAGCAAACGGAATATTTCAGGTGTCCCCGTAGTCAACCCCGTTTGTTCCTCGATATTATCGTCCCGGGAATCATCGCTGTCCTCTTTACCGTCCGGCTGTGAACCGTCATCCGGTAAACGGAAAGCCGCAGGTATGCCGCGCTGGTGATACGGATTGAGGCCGGGTATGGCGGGAACCCCTTCGGCGGGTTGTGCCACAGACTGTGCAGATGGATAAGAGGCGTGATAGATCATGCTTTAAAGCGCTTGCAGGGCTCTGTAGCAATTCCCCGGGTTACAGGTTTGCCTGTCCTCCTGTTATCGGCATGATCTTTAACTTTTTAAGCGGAAAAGGCACCGGGCCCAAAAGCCAGGCTATATATACGATATCTCATCCCCGCTCTTCATCCAGTATTTTTCGGGAGCCCATTCCAGTATCATGCCGTTGCGTTTTTTGACCCACTGAAATTCAAAGTAGGTGTTTGCCGGCAGTTTCATATGAATCTCCCAGGTTGGATACGAGGAGGGGTCCAGCGGACCCACGGCCTTGTCCGGATTCCAGGCGCCCAGCTCCGGAATATTGCCGACAATATAGACCTGCTCTCCCGGTACCGTCTCTACGAAGACATCAATGATGGTGTTTTCGGCTTCGATAGAGGGCTTGTCTCTGGTTTTGGTGAGCCAGTAAAAGCCGTAGGGCTTCATAACCACTTCGTCAAAACTGAAATCAAGGATACGGTCTGAATACAGATCACGGAATACCCGGTGCCGCCACTCCGAGGGGAGCATGGATATCGGAACGTGCACAGGTTCCCGGGAAAAATTGGAGAGGAACAGTGCGCGCTGTTTTTTCCCCGATCGTTCAAAACAGAATACCGAATCAAGATCGAGGATAAACATACGGTCTTTGGAAGCCCCGTGTATGGCCGGAGTTTTTTTCCGGGCTTCGATCAGTTTCCGGATTTCAGTAAAAAGACGGTGTTGAATCGACCCGGGAATCTTTCGTAACTCTACCTTGTCCCAGTCCATCGCGGGTCGGTGAACCCATCGGTTGTCCCGCATCTTCAGCGGATTGGACAGATATCCGTAATCGTTGGTCTGTCCGATTTCGTCGCCAAGATAGATCAGGGGGATCCCTTTCCAGGTAAAGATAATATTCTTGATCAGCAGAATGCGCCGAATGGCATCGTCAATACCGAGATCTTCGGCCTCCACCATCGCTTTTTGCAGTCCGGACAGCGCCGCGGTAGTCCCGGATACACGGGCCTCACCGGAGTAGTAGTCACGCTGGAAGGCATACCCTTCGGCGTAGCTGTCGGCCAGTTTGCCAGTGTAGAAGTCGGTGCAAAACATCCGTGTGTCATGCCCGTTTTGATGAACGGCGCCGGCAAACTCATCGGAAATACCCCACCCGATATCATCATGGCACCGGACATAATTGACCCAGGATGTGTTCTTTGGCGCATTGGGAAGCCGCTTCAGCGAAGTGCGTAACAGGTGGGTGTTTTCAGAAGCCAGTGCATGCCAGATATGTGACATCAGGGTGGCGTTATAGGCCAGGTCACACTCTTTGCCTTCGAAGCCGTTGACACCCAGGTAACGGACAATCTCCTCCGGACCCACGATCGCTTCGGCTTTGAATAGCACTCCGGGCGAGACAATACGCAACAGGGCACGGTATGCCTGCAGTAAATGGTGCGCCTCTTCCTGGTTCTGGCAATGGGTGCCCAGCTTTTTCCAAAGATAGGGAACGGCATCCAGCCGCAGACAATCGGCGCCGGTGTTGACGAGATGAAGCATCTCATCGAACATCGCATGGAAGACATCCGGATTGGCGTAGTTCAGATCCCACTGAAACTCATAAAAAGTAGTCCAGACCCATTTTCCGATCTGAGGGTAATAGCTGAAGTTTCCGGGAGCAAAATCGGGAAATACCTCGATCAGGTGCTGCTCATACATGTCGGGAATGGTGCGGTCGTCAAACATATGGTAGAACTTCTGATAGCGGGGATGTCCGCTCATCGCCGCCTGGGCCCAGCCATGTTCCTTGGCCGTATGGTTCATCACAAAATCGAGTACGAGGTTGATTCCCTCATGATGCAGCATGCGTGAAATTTTACGCAGATCATCGTAGGTCCCCAGCCTTCGGTCCACATCCCGGTAATTCTGTACGGCATATCCACCGTCATTGAGCCCGTCACGCGGCCGCAGCAGCGGCATCAGATGGAGGAAATTGATACCGAGTTCCTTGAGGTAAGGGATCTTGCTACCCAGTTTTTTCAGGTCGCCGGCAAACAAGTCCACATACAAAACCCCGCCGATCAGCTTTTCACTTTGGAACCATAGCGGGTCTTTATCCCGCTCGGCATCCAGCTGCAACATATCTTTTTTACGGTCTCTCAGCGCCTGAACCATCGTATCGAATAGCCGGATAATCCAGCGCTGCTGTTCGTACCCGTTGCCGTAGATACTGGTATAAAAACGCCAAAAGTCGTCGAAGTTCTTGTCGATGCGATGTTTCAGGTAGGGGTACTGCCGGTAATGATGCTCATAGCGGGAAAGAATATCCTGCTTCATGAGCTCCCGCTTATCTCCCTTTTTCCATTCGCTTCGGGAAATGTTCAACGGAATATATTGTGATACCGATCTGGGGTTCCAGGTTTTTAATGCCATTTGCTGGGTTGATCAATCTCTTTATGTGACCGAATTGATGACTGCCGAGGGCAACTCGGGCATAGCCCCTTTGCGGGCTGCGACCTGTGCGGAGAATTTGTTGGCCGCCGAAATAGTAATATCAAGGGGAGAATTTCGCAATAAATGATGAGTAAGGGACGCGGTAAAGGCGTCACCGACTCCCACAGAGTCGCCATTGCTGCTGTCAATGGGATATACCGGCTCCACCAGGTGCTGTTCCGGGGTCATCAGCTCAGCACCATCCATGCCTTTGGTCAGGCAGATGACCTGTATCGACTTTTCATTGAAAAGCCGGCTTTTCAGGTCGTTGGTTCCGAACAGCTCGGAAAGGCGGTTCCATTCATCCTGGTTAAGTTTGATGACATCTGCGAGATCGATCGTCGACAGAATGATTTCCTCGTTGTAGTGTGGCTCACGCAGATTTATATCAGCAACTTTAAGGCATTTCTGCGGAGTGTGATTTAAAAATTCCCGGATGGTTCTTCGGCTGACTTCTCCGCGCTGCGCCAGTGTTCCGAAGCAGACGGCATCGGCATTCCGCGCAAGATCCAGCCAATTCGCAGTAAAGGCGAGCCTGTCCCAGGCAACATCCTCGGTAAAGGTGTAAGTGGCCTCTCCGTTATGGATCTGCACCTCTACGGTGCCGGTGGAGACACGGTCATCGATCTGTATATAGGAGGTATCGATACCTCCGGATGACAGCAGCTTCAACAGCTCGTCCCCGTCTTCATCTTTGCCGACACGGCTGGCAGGTATGCCATTGTTGCCAAGTTGGGTGGCATGAAATGAAACATTGGCGGGCGCACCTCCCGCTCTCTTGTATTCGGGGAACACATCCCATAAGATTTCACCCAGACCCACAATCACCGGTTTATCCATAATCAAGGCTCCTGTTTGTGGAAATTCAAAAATAGTGTGGTATCGGAAGTCATCCCGAAATCCGATTGTCCTATCTACAACAGATTGGAAAGCAGGGATGTTCCGGTCGCCCCAATATAAATGAGTTCCGTCTTTTATGAAATCAGTCGGGCAGTGAAGGTGCTGCTACCGTATCTTCCGCGGTTTTCCAGGTTGGAAGCCATCCGGCTATCCGGTTGAAGGCCGCTGTCACGGATACATAGACGACAGGAATAAAGACAAGTGTGATCAGGGAAGAGACGGCAAGTCCGCCGATGACAACCCGGGCCAGAGATGCCTGAATCTCCCCGCCGGCTCCCGTACCCAGCGAGAGGGGGATCATGGCCAATATCGTGGTGAGTGTAGTCATAAGAATGGGCCGCAAACGTAATTTCCCGGCCTCTATCACGGCACGGTAAATCGGCAGATTTTGCTCCCGGCGCATCAGGTTGATGTAGTCCACCAATACAATGGCATTGTTGACTACTATGCCGATCAGCATCACCATTCCCATGAAGCTTTGCAGATTGAGGGTGGTGCCGGTTATGAGCAGTGCCGGTACTACTCCAATGAGGGCCAGTGGTACGGAAAACATGACGATGAGCGGGTCGATGAATCGCTCGAATTGCGCAGCCATGACCATATAGATCAAAGCGATCGCCATTATAATGGACATGATAAAGTCACGCTGCGCCTTCTGCTGCTCTTCGTATTCTCCGCCGAAATAGACCGAAAAACCTTCCGGCATCGTAAATTCACGAAGCTCGGCTTCCATCATGGATACAGCATCACCAAGGGCAATCCCGCTCTCCAGGTTGGCAGTGATGTAGGTGACGCGCTGGTTGTTTACCCGGTTGATATTCTCCGGAGTCCGGGTAAACTCCTGACGGGCTACAGCGGAGACCGGCAGGATTTCCCCGTCAACACTGCGGATGGAGATATTATCCAAATCCAGTATCGAAAGCCGGTCTTCGGGCTGCAATCGGACCGTAATGGGCCACTCTTCGGCATCGACCCGAAACATGCCGGCGCGTGTGCCACCAACATTGGTTTGAATGGTCCTTGCCACATCACTGACACCGAGGCCCAGTCTGGCAAGCGCCTCACGATCGAAACGGATATCCTGCTGAGGAGTCCCTTCCCTCTGATCGGTTTCCACATCGGTCACTCCCGGAACACGTTCAAGCAGCGGTATCAGCTGTCGGGTGACATCGGAAGCGACTTCAAGATTGTTGCCTCTCAGTTGTATCTGCAGTGACTCCCCGTCTTCGTCACCACCGCCGCCACCACCGAAGACCCTGCGGAGCACCCATAGTCCGGAACGGGCCGAAACACTGATGTCGGCTCCCGGAATTACACCCTGTACTTTATCTCGAAGTTCATCGGCCAGATCATAACTTGAAATTCCCCGCTCATCCGGCGGACGCAATGTCAGGTCGATCTGTCCCCTGTTGTTGCGCACATCCTTGGAGTAGTAGGCGACCTCCTCATCAGGAACCACGCTTTTCACGACCTGGTCAAGCTCCTCCAGATATTGATGGACGACAGCGATATTGGTGCCGTCCGCCATGGACATGCGGACACGTATTTCATCGGCATCTACCTGGGGCGTAAGTTCGTAGGGAATATAACGGAAGCCAAACACAGACAGGCCGAACAACACAAACACGCCGCTTGCAATCAGCATCTTCCGGTTCAAAGCACGCTCCAGTATGTGCGCATAGCCGTTTTCCAGTTTGTCAAAGAAGCGCTGATAACGCGACCGTTTGGCGGGATCGGGGTCATCCGGCCGGATCGACAGCATCTTGCTGCCCATCGTGGGGACAAGAGTAAGGGCCACAAGCAGTGAGCATAACAGAGCGAAAACGACCACAAGGGCAAGTTCCTGAAAAAGCAATCCGGTTATGGTCTGCATGAAGACGACCGGCAGAAAGATGACCGATGTGGTCAGGGTGGAGGCGATGATGGCTCCGGTAACCTGTCGTGTACCGATCAGGGCACTCTGCTTTCGGTCCTTTCCGTTCTGACGCTGCCGGACGATGTTCTCCAGTACCACTATCGAGTTGTCTACAATGAGGCCGACCCCCAGGGCCAGACCGCCGAAACTCATCTGGTTCAGGGTGAGGCCACCGAAATAGAGCAAAGCAAACGTGGCAATAATCGAAATCGGTATGGATATACCGATGATCAGGGTGGTCGAGCCGTTGCGCAGGAATGCAAAGAGAATAATTATGGCCAGAATGCCACCCCATAACGCGGCATTGCGGACATTGTCGATGGACGACTGTATAAAATCACTCTGATCGGTAATGACCCGCAGCTCCAGGTCGGAACGGGTACGGTTGATCCGCTCGACTTCCCGGTGTATACCCTCGGATACCGCTACCGTATTGGCACCCGTCTGCTTGCGGATACCGAAACGGATGGTGGGTCGTTCATCAATTTCGATGTAGCGCCACAAATCCTGATACCCTTCACTGACATGAGCAACATCCCCAATCCGGATGGGCGCTCCGTCCACCGTGGTGATGACGGTTTGTGCAATATCATCCACCGTTTCAAATTCACCAACCGAACGCACATACAGATCGCTGAGGCCTTCTTTTACATTGCCTCCGGGCAGGGTCACATTCTCGCGTCCTATCGCCTGGACCACATCCTGGGCCGTCAGTTCGCTGGAACTCAGCCGGTCCCGCATCAGGTCAACCTGGATCTCGCGATAGACACCGCCCCAGACATCGATGGCACCGACACCGGGTATCTGCTCAAAATTTTTGGTGACATCCCTTTCCAGAACCCGGGTCAGGTCGGATAACTCCCGGTTCGATCGTGCACCAATAATCACAATGGGAGCGTCATTGGGGTCGAATTTCCAAATACGTGGCGGGTCGGCATCCTCCGGTAAATTGTTACGCAAACGATCGAGCGCAGCCCGCACATCGTTGGTGGCTTCGTCGATATTGGTGTTTTGTGAAAAATTGAGAGTGACCCGGCTGCTGCCTTCCGAAGACCGGGAGGTCACCCGCTCCACATTGGCAATACCGGCAAGAGCGTTTTCCACCTGCTCAGTCACCATCAGCTCCATCTCTTCCGGTCCCACATTACTGTAATTGACGGCAATGGTTAGCTGCGGATATTCAATGGGTGGCAACAGGTCGATCGGCAGATACCGGAAACCGATAGTGCCGAGCGTAATGATGATCAGGAAGACCATCATGGTGGTCACAGGTCGCGCTACTGAACGTTCGGTTATTGACATCGTTTGTCGTTATTTGAATATGGAAAGTGCCTTGCCGGCACCATTAAACGGACGAAGCATCATTATTCATGCCGGTCCGGACGTCAGGCCCGGCCCTTGTTTATCAGGTATCCATACGGTTTTCCCGATTCTGATTTGCGAGTTTCCGTTCGATCATGTCAAACAGATCGCGACTTTGAATCTCCTGCAAATCAATGATGTGATCCCATTCAACCGGGCGGATGTTGGCCTCGTCGGCCCCACGTACCAACAGGTTCTGTCCGAGACTCACAACCCAGCTGTCGTTAGGAATCCCTGAGATGCCGCTGACCATCCGTCCTTTGGCTATGATATTCACGGGGACAAACTGTACCGGCGCCGGACCGGTTTGCTCGTTCGGTGGAGTGTCGCCTTCAAAATCAAGTTCCTGGCCCACTCTTTCTGCGACATAGACCCCCTGCACTCCGTGATCGGGATGATAAAAGAGTGCATTGTTGGGTACCAGTATGGCATGGTCACTATCGGCATATCGCACATTTACCGTAACAAACATCCCGGGACGCAAAATACCGTCGGGATTGTCCACCTCGATTTCGGCTATGGTGGTATGTGTTACGGGATTTAAAAAGGGGGAAACCCGGGTTATCGTACTTTCGACCGATCGATCAGACCTGGGGGAGGAGATAACAGCAGGATGCCCGGGTTCGATATAGCCGGTCATCGCTTCGGTCAGTACTATTTCAACCTTCATCCGTTCGGGATCACCGATCATAAAAAGTTGTGTGGAAGGGTTGGCCTGCTGACCCGGTTCGGCATTGCGCATGCCTACAACGCCATTGATGGGTGCCCGGATTACGGTGTTCTCCAATTCGTTTCTGCGCTCTTCTATGAGAGATTCCGCCTGATTTTGTTGGGCGAGGTTTAGTTCCAATGAGGCTTCGGCCGATTCCACCTCCGCTTCCATATTTTCAAGGGCAGCGTCGGTTTCCATGTCCCGGCTCTGCAGCCGTCGGACCCGCTCCAGTTCCATCAAACTCCGGTTCAGATTGGCTTCGGCCTGACGTACCTGAGCCCGGGTAATCTGCAATCCGGATTCGGCCTGACGCAGTCGTTCCCGTGCTTCGGTGTCCCGCAGACGCACAAGAATCTGTCCGGCCTCTACAAAATCGCCATTATTGACGGCAACCCCGGTGATGGGCGCAGTGATTTCAGGGTAGATATCGGTCTGGTTGTGGGCTTTGACAACCCCGGTCAGCTGTTCTTCCAGTGGCAGACTTCCGGTGATTACCTGAACCGCCTCAACTGTGGGTGCCCGGTTCGCGTCCCGGTTGCCGGGATTGTTGGAATTTTCTTCGTCCGAGCATCCGGATAAAACGAAAAGCGAAACGAAAAGAATTATACAGGCTTGATACATTTTGTTCATAAGGACAATTACCACTTGAAAATGGCGTGAAGATTCTTAGGAAAACTTCCGGTTTTCAGTCAAACACTTCCGTAATGATCAGGCAATTACGAGCCCCGACACTTGCAGAGATGTGCTGTTATGCGTTTTTATCCCGGATCGACATGTCGGTTTGCTGCGTATGATGCTGTTTCGACTGCATGGCGCCATACTGCAACAAATCTTTATACGCTCAGGCAGGTGAAAGGTTCATTTGGTACCCGGGTCTCATGTAGCCAGGTGATACAACTGCACTAATGCATAACTGTCCGGATTGACCGGAAGTTCCTGTGCAGTGTGCTTTTATAACCCCAATCGGGATAAATTATTAAGCCGGCTTATAACAAACGGCAAGTATTTTTGGTCAAACCATTATTATTACTGATATTACAAATTATTTTAGATTTCAGGTCATTTATCAGTAAAAATTGTTGGTTTCAACTTAAACATGTAAACATATGCAAAAACCTGCGAGTATCCTTATTGTTGTTCTGGCGATTGTGATCATCGCTGTAGTTGTTTTCGTTTTAATGCCGTCTGAACGAGATTATTTCCTCAATCCCTATGAGATGGTCGAATGGCAAACGGTAAATAACTACGATGCCAATCTGCATACCCACACCACGTATTCTGATGGCTCATACGATCCGCATCAGGCCATCGATAAATATCACGACCTGGATTACCATATTCTTGCGTTGACTGACCACGACACCCACCATCATGATGCCCGGCCCCGGTCGCTCTACCCATGGACCAATCTGAACGACATCTATTTTGAGATCAGGGATAAAATCAATCCCCGTTACGACGAAACATTTGGAGAACGGGCTAACGAGGAGTGGCAGAACCGGGATCCCGGTCAGCTCGGCATGCTCTCTGTGGAAGGAAGTGAACTATCCGCCGGTCACCATATCGGCAGTTATATGAGTGACTATGCCGGTGCCGAGTCCGATGAACAGGTCTCTTTCAGTGAAGTTGGAGACCGTGACGGTTTAGCCATGTTTTTCCACCCGGGCCGGTATGACCGGGATGTCGACTGGTATGTTGATTTTTATCAAACCTATCCTCACGTGATCGGTCAGGAGATCTATAATCAGGTAGACCGTTACCCCATGGACCGTGAAAAGTGGGATCGGGTCCTGCATCAATTGATGCCGGATCGACCGGTGTGGGGTTTTGCAAACGACGATACCCACGGGACGAATCACTTCGGACGCAACCGCAATATCTTCCTGATCTCGGATCTTTCGATTGAAAATGTTCGCCACGCTATGGCTGAAGGACATCTTTATCTCTTCATACCGGTTGAGCGGGGTGATCGTCCGGATATCCAGCTACACAATGTTGAAACCGGGGATGGAAGTGTCGAGCTCACTCTGGATGGAAATTATAATGAAATCCGGTGGATTACCCACGATCCTGAATCAAATGAAAGCATTACCATTAGCAACGGTACGGAAGTGCATCTCGACAATGTTCCTCCGACCGCCACTTTTGTCCGGGCTGTGATACTGAGTGACGGCGGGAGAACCTACACCCAGCCATTTGGTATTGTCCGCGCTGAATCTTAAACCCCGGACTCTCCGTTCCACTGCAGATACCGGTTCCGGATTTGCTCTTTTTGCTCGCGGATCGACTTTTTGTCCCACCCGGAAGTGTCAATGGGGGGATGGATATGAACCGTAACAGTGCCCGGCCGGGTTATCAGGGACTTTCCCGGACACAGGTCGTAGGCTCCATCAATATAGATCGGTCTGATGGGATAACCGAGCTCGATGGCTGTGTGAAAAGCTCCGGGTTTGAACGGGCCGATCTTCCCGGTCCGGGACCGGGTGCCTTCGGGGGCAAATGCCAGAGACATGCGGTTTTCTCTGATGTGTTGATAGGCTTTGGTCAGTTGTTCATGGGTAGATCTGATGGCTTTCCGGTCAATCATGATCTGTCCGGTCGTTTTGGCCAGTACCCAGAAAAACGGATTGAACAGCAGCTCTTTTTTGGCAATGAAACGGACCCGCGGCAGCATCAGTGAAACCACAATAAACAGATCCAGTGTTGAGCTGTGATTGAACAGGTATACGGCCGGCTCTTTCGGTTTTTCACCGTGATATTTGATCCGGATTTTTACTCCGGCAACGGCCAGACCGGCCCGTCCCATGACAAAGCCCACCCAGGTGGCGATGAAATTGCTGAGTTTGCCCAATGACAGGATGCCCAAAAACAAAGAGATCACGCTGAGCACCGATAGAAGGATCAGCAGCCAGATGAGCGTGATGAACATCCGGAGCATCAAAAAAAAATCATATTTTCGGGCCATTTGTAACAGGAATTCTGAATGAAACCGGCATTGATGATGCAGGCATTGGTAATCCGGAATGCGAAACACCGTTTGAAACGTGTCAGCCAGGAATTCAGACATGACCTGCAACAGATAACACAGGGAAAGTATAACATTCCACGGGAATAAGCCATAATGCCTGACCGATTGTCAATTCCGTCAGTAATTGGTAGTTTGTGGTATTCGATAAAACAGATGGTAACTTTATAAAAGGACTATGAACGAAGTACAAGATCTGGATAATAAAATCCATTTTCCGTTATACAAGCGGCTGCCCATAACGCTGAGTCACGGCAGGGGAGCCCGGGTTTGGGACACCGATGGCAAAGAGTATATTGATATGCTTGCCGGTATCGCCGTCAATTCACTGGGCCACGCCCACCCCGGACTGGTGCACGCCATCAAGAATCAGGCAGAAAAACTGATTCATGTCTCCAACTTCTACACTTCGGTTCCGCAGGTGAACCTGTTGGCAAAACTGGCCGGAATCAGTGGCCTCGACCGGGTTTTTCTGTGCAGCAGCGGTTTGGAGGCTATAGAAGGAGCCTTCAAATTTGCGAGAAAGTACGCCAACACGCAAGGCAAAACCGGTCCCATCATCTCCATGGAGGGGTGCTTTCACGGACGCTCCATCGCCGGTATCGCCTCCGGACAGGAGAAATATCAGAAGGGATTCGAACCGATGCCGGCCGGATTCCGCCAGATCCCGTTTAACAGTAAGGAATCTCTCGACCATCTTGTAGATGATCAAACCACCGCGGTTATCATCGAACCGGTACAGGGAGAGGGAGGTGTCCGGCCCGTTGATCCCGAGTTTCTGAAACACGCCCGGAAAAAATGCGATGAATACGGAACCCTCCTGATTTTTGATGAAATTCAGTGTGGTATCGCACGTACCGGCAGAATGTTTGCCTGGGAGCACAGCGGTGCCAAACCCGATATCATGACACTGGCCAAGGGTCTTGGCGGCGGAGTGCCCATCGGAGCGATTGTTGCTACAGAGGCAGTTGCTTCGGTCATGAAACCGGGCGATCACGGTACCACCTTCGGCGGTAATCCGCTGGCGGCAGCCGCTGCCAATGCCGTTTTAAAAGCGATCGAACGAGAGGGACTTGTTGAGGGGGTCGCCGATAAGGGAAAATTTCTGATGGGCCGGCTTAACGAAAAACTGGCCGGGCATCCGCTTGTCAAAGAGATACGAGGTATCGGCCTTATGGTGGGTGTGGAGCTGAACACAGAAGGTGCCGCCATCATGCAGGCCATGGCCGAAAAAGGGGTACTGGTCAATGTGGCTTCGGTCAATGTAATGCGCTTTGTGCCGCCTCTCGTTGTCGGTAAGGAGGACCTGGCCACGGCGGTGGAAGTACTCAAAGAGGCCCTGGATGCACACAATGAATCCGGGTAACCGGGTTATCACATTATCAGTTGCAGCTTTCTGATTTCTTCGAAGAGGCGCTCCTTGCGGATCGGCTTGACCAGGTATCCGTCACAAAGCGAGAGGTAGGCCTCTTTGACACTTGCAATTTCGTTGAGTGCAGTGGTCATGATTACTTTCACCCCGCGGGTTGAAGAAATGCCTTTGGACTCTTCAAAAGCCCTGATCTCCCGGAGGGCATTCTGTCCGTCCAGTTCCGGCATCATGATGTCCATGCAGATCAGATCATAAGGTTGATCCCATTCCAATCCCTCCTTTATCGCATCCACCGCATCGATCCCGTTTTCGGCAGTATGGCAGGGCCCGTATTGGTTTAAATATTGCTCCAGCAGCTGCCTGCTGATAAAATCGTCTTCAACAATTAATGTCTTCATTGGTTTTTGATATTTGAATCAACAGTTTACAGTTTTTTGATTCAGGGAGTGGGTCCGGAGCATTTGTTTCAGGGGTTCAGTAACACAAAAGCCAAATTCCAGGGTGCGGTACTGTAAAGAAACAGTGTGATGATGCGCTATGGAGGGTTTTCAGCCTGTTGAAGCCCGGTGTAAGTTTCCCCTGATAAGAACTAACCATTTTTTGGGGTGAAGAGCAAAAAAAAGGTTTGCAGATCATATTGACCGGCAAACCTTTGGTGCCCTGGACTGGACTCGAACCAGCACGCCAATTAAGGCACTACCCCCTCAAGATAGCGTGTCTACCAATTCCACCACCAGGGCAATTCTTTATAGAATCCAAATATACGATTTCA
>SLOL01000134.1 GCA_007132495.1 Balneolales bacterium | reverse complement strand
CTCGGACTGTATCTGAATCTTTCCGGATGAGAGCGGTTCGATGACGCCATCTTCATACGTGCCGGTATTGGTATTGACCATTACCGTCTCACCGTTTACCACATGAACGGCTGTACGTCCGTAGGTATACAGGTCCAGCGTGTTCCACTCACCCAAAGGGTTTTCATTGTCTGGATTCTTTCTTATCAGCCGTCCGTTTGCATGTTCACCAAATGTCAGCATTTCGGCACCCGGCGTATATATAAACTCCTCCGTATCGGGATTTCTTGTCACTTCCGTATCTACCGATGTGTTTTCCATCAGATAGGTATCACCCAGGTTTTCATGCATCATTTGAAATTCGATGTTGGGCATCCAGGTGCCGAATGCGACCCCGAAATCACCAAAGCTGTGATATAACAGGCCGCTGTTTCTTATGGAGTAAACCGTATCTCCCCATTTAAAGACCAACCGGAGATGGTAGTTCTCATAAGAGTCCTGGGTAGCCAGAGATCCGTTGATCTCACCGGTGATGCGTACGACATTTTCACCATCTTCTTCTGTCACGGAAAACACTTCTTCGGGGACGGCCGCTTCCGCCAGATCGTCAAATTCACTGCCCAGTGACGAACCAAGGTACTTGTCCCAGTTTGTGAGATCCTGACCGTTGAATAGCTGTTCCCACTCCTGTTCTCTTTCACAGGAGCTGAAGACCATACCCATAAATGAAACTGCAAGGATCAGAGGTAATGACTTTTTCATAAGCGTAATATTTTTAATGATATCGGTTGCAAACGTTAAAGGTCAATAATTTAAGGCTCAGAATTCTTTAACTCCATATGCGGAGATGTGAGTCATTGTGTTAATTAATGATCTTCTGTCTTCTTCGGCCTGTAACCCTGACCCCGGTTATGAAAGTAGAAAAAAATCCGTCTATTAACAATTGTAGTCCGATGTTTATGAACCCTCCATTATGCAGATTACCTCACAATAATTCCGGCCGCCATATGCGTAATGACATCACAGCAGTACGATTTTCCCGTATTGTCAGACATCTGCTTATCTGTTCAACCTGGAACATTAAACCGGAATTGGACCTCTGATATTTGTGTTATATCATACGTATTCACAATTGAAACAGGAACCATTTTTTAACAGGGTACGACATGTTTGAGCGGGATAAAATTATCGATGCCATCCGGCCGAGTGAAGAAGCGGAAGAGAAGGGTTCGGCTTTTTTGAAGAGTTTACGGCAAGCATTTTTACGCGGACTGGCCATTGTCATTCCGGTATTTGTCACGATCTGGCTGCTTTGGCTCATATTTCAGCTTATCGACGGAATTGCCTCACCGTTCTATCAGTATATCGGACTAAACATTCCGGGGCTCGGATTTATCACCGCCGTTGTTTTGATCCTTTTGCTGGGTGTTTTTTCCCGGTATCTGGTGGTGAAGTTTTTCTTTCGCATGATCGAACGCTTCTTCCTCAATCTTCCCCTGGCCAAATCGGTCTATGGCGGAGCTCGTGAACTGATTAATGCATTTTCGCCCGATAAAAAAAGCGGAACATTCCAGGAAGTCTGTATGATTGAATACCCCCGGAAAGGGGTCTACACCATCGGTTTCATCACCAACGAACTGAACTACCGGGAAAAGGACGGCGAGAACCGCCGGCTTACCAACGTCTACATCCCGCTGCCTCCAAACCCGACGACCGGTATGCTGACCCTGGTCCCGTCCGAGGAGGTTATCCCGCTCTCCATCAGTGTGGAACAGGGTCTGAAGCTGGTTTTGTCTGCCGGGATTGTCACACCGCCGGAACTCTCCAGGAGCAAAGACAAAGTACCGGGTCAATAATCGCCGCTAACAAGTTCAGTCGACCATAAAATGAAAGTCCACTGGAGCGATTCCGGTGGAAAATGAGTCGACAACCATTCCCTGTCTGTCATACATAATGGCTCTTCCGGACTGCGTATACCCTGCGCTATAGGCCAGATAGAATAGATTTTCGACCTCAGAGAAACCGATGCCGTTGAACCCCCGGGGTATGACAGCTTCTTCCACCAGTGCGTAGCTATTCATGTCAATACGCTGAACAGCCTCTTCATTGACAACCCATGCGCGGGCATCTGTTTCATCAAGTGCAATGGCACGGGGAAACCCGCCCGTTTCAATGGTACTCAGAAGTTCGCTATTGGCGGCATCCCAAACATCGATACGACCATTCACATCATTTTCGGGATCCCTGTTCCACTCTTCATCGTAAGCTTTTCGTCCATTACTTACCACCCATAACCGGTTTTCGCTGTCTTCCTTCAGTGTTACCGGACCGGCACCAACTTCCCATGTGTCCGCCACCTGATCGTGCTCCGTATCTATGACTGTAATCGTATTGTCATATCCAAAGCCGTTGTTGACCACATAGAGCCTGTTGTCGAGTATCCGCATTTCCTGCGGATTTTGTCCGGTTGCAATACGGTTGTCGCTAACACGGAACTGCTCCATATCAACGACATATACCGCTCCATCATTGAGGTGACTCACGTATCCCTTGCCGTCCGGTGATACCGCGAAACCGGCCGGGGCGAAATCACTCTCCATCTCGATCGTGGCAATACTTTCCAATGTTTCCACATGGGTTACCTCAATCTTGTTAATATTGTTGGATACAATATAAAGGCGGTCATCATGGACGGTGATGGACTGTATGATTCCCGCCAGCGGCCGACCGTTAACCTGCTGAAAACGCTCCTGCACAAGTTCACCACTTTGCGGGCTGAAGCTGGTGATCGATCCGTTACCATCTGAAAAGTTGCCTTCATTGGCGACCAGGAGTGTGGCCACTTCCCGGCCTGTATCCTCCGACAGGGGATCATCGCATGCGGTTAACCCGGTTGTAAAAATTATGAGGATAAGTGTTATAAACAGGTACAATTCCGGCGTTTTTGTCTTATGTGTATACGTTCCGGATTTCAATTTTTGGTTTAAGTGTAACATGTATTTATGGATTTCTGTTAATATTTTTCTTTTCACTTGTATGCAGCATTACAGGGATTTTTATGTGTGTTCTTGTCACATGGGAATCCCCAGTCCCAATGCAAATTCGATATGGCGCCCCGGCATCGGGTACCACTGGATCACTTCATATTGTTCATTCAGAATATTGTTGACCGCCACGCGCATGTATCCGTCCAAGCCCCGGTAAGTCCGTTCCACGGAAGCCGTTAAATCAAGCACCTGAAACGGGTCAAGCGCATGGGTGTGGTCTTCCGTCACATAACGCTGTCCGGTCCACCGGTAATTGACATTCACCATGAACGGTGCCATGCTAAGATCCAGATTGCTTCGAACCGTCCATCCCGGGACATAGCGCATCTGCCGGCCGACCGCTCCGTCTCCGGGGAAACGCTCTTTTGCGATTTCCGATTTTCGACGATCCATTCCCGAATCCCATCGCAATCCAAATCTGCCGGTTTGATAAGCCAGAACCAGGCCGGCTTCCAGGCCACGGGCATCAACCTCTTCGACATTATCGGGCGACCATATATCGCCGCTTTGTGGAAACCAGTAGATACCTTGTTCCAGGCCGATTCGATATCCGGTCAGCCGTATTTCTTCAATCAACGGCAGGCCCGGCTGCCATATAAATCCGCCTTCTGTCCTGAAACTCCGTTCCGGTTTAAGGTCGGGATTGCCACCGGGCGCCCAGTAGAGGTCATTGAACGTGGGGGGATTAAAGTCACGGCTGACCATCCCTCTCAGGAACAGGTGATCTTCGTACACCTCCCAGTTGGCACCGAAAGACGGACTCAGCACCCGGCCAAAACCCGTATAGGAGTCCAGACGCATGGCCGGTGAGAAGCGGAGGTTCCAGGCCGGGAGACGAATTTCCGGATTCAGACGGAGTCCCAGTATCCTGCGCTGCCGCTCATCCGCATAATTTCCCGTTTCCGCCCATTCCTGTCCACCGCTGATACCGCCCTGCCAGACAATCATTCCGGTGGATGGCCGTCTGAAATCAACCTCCATCAACCCGCGGTCCAGTTGAAACCGGCTGTCCAGGTCAATAGCTGGATCGAGGTACTGCATACGATCACGCTCCAGAAACCCGCGGATATCCATTTTCCAACGGCCCAGACCGGCTTCTGCACCGGCAAGCCACCGGAATACCCGGTTCGACTGTTCTGCTTGTGTACTGCCTGTCAGAACACTGCCCGGAATCTGCTGGTCACTGTCCAGGTACCAAAGACTCGTGTAGACACGTCCGTTGGTAAAGCGATATCCGGCGCTGCCCATGAGGTGACCCGAACTTCCCGCATTGTGATCCCGTTGATCGAACTGCCCGGTAGCTCGGTTGTAATAACTGAAATTGTTTTCTGCGGTGTTATATATGCCCCCGAAAGAAGCGTTCCACGATTCCGAATCAAATTCGGCGTGCACCCGGCTGTTCCGGGTGTTGAAGGCACCAGCGGATTGCATCAGACTGATACGGTTATTCTCGTCGGGGCGGTGAGAAGAAAGCCATACCGTACCTCCCAGGCTGCCACCTCCGAAAGAGCTGCTGGGTGTTCCGGAGCTGACCTCTACGGATTCAAAGAGTCCGGCGGGTATCAGTGAGAGATCCGCCAGTCCGAGTGAAAGACTGTTGACGGGAAATCCTTCCCACAGCACTTCGGTTTGTGTTGGTCCCAGTCCCCGTTGCGAAAGCGTTGCCATCCCCCCGGGTCCATTGTCGCGGATAAAAAGTCCGGAGTGATGCGACAATACCGTGGCGATGGACCGGGTATCATATTGCGCCAGCCGGGCAGCGTCGATATGCCGGACCTCAACCGGTTGATAGTGAAGCGGCTCCCGGATTCGGGTCGATTGGATCAGGATCTCCTCCAGGAACAGTGTATCGGTGACTTGTTGCAGCTCTTCCGGAAATTCGGATGCTCCCTGTGCATGGATTGCAGAATGATCAAAAAATACAAGCAGGAAGAGCAGCGGCGGAAAAAACCGTATTAATAAGTATCGGAGCAACATGAGTTTTACTGCTCGCAAAATCTTTTACCCGAAGATTCAGCAGTTCGATATCCGGCAGGTCTCCTGGCTCAGCCCGCGGCAAGCAGCCTTCCCGTCTTCTGTCCGATTAAGCTGGTGGACATGAAAACAGTGGTCAAGGTGAGTCTTGCCGCATGTATCGTCCCTCCCGGGACCATACAGGCTTTACAGTTGCGGGTACAGCTCCCGATTTTCACGGGATTCCCTCTTCATCTTCCTGATGGAAGAACCGGACACCCTGTTTCTGAGTGTCAACCCAAAGTTAAAAAGTATCCCCGCTAACCCAAAATGTTTTTTGCCATTGAGCCGAGCGGATACTCGTATATGGCTGATTATTATATGGTTAACCTGTTATGATCATTCGGGTGTTCTCTTATTAAAGTAACACCCAGGACAATATTTGAATGGTAATCAGACCGGTGACTCCCATGATCAAGGTGGCAATCGTATGTGTCTTGAGGGCGGTTGCCGTATCCATTTCCGAAAATTTGGCAACGACCCAGAAATAGCTGTCATTGAGATGAGAGACCGTCAGCGCCCCGGCACCGATGGCGAGAACGATCAGTGCTTTCCCTGTTGTGGAATCAAAACCAATGGCCCCGATCAACGGAGCGGTAATTGCTGCCGCTGTAATGATCGCTACCGTGGAAGAACCCTGGGCTGATTTCAGAAAAGCGGCAATCAGAAACGGGATCAACACTCCCCATCCGCCGGTTCCGGCCAATTGCGCTGCAAATTGTTCGAGTTCGGTCTGTCGCAGTACCGTACCGAATGCTCCACCGGCACCGGTGATAAGAATCACAATGCCCGCTTTTTTCAATGCCTCTTCCAACCACTCGGTTTTAAGCGCATTTGTCGCACTCCGGACCATCAAAAACGCCAGAATTACCCCGATAAGCAGAGCAATAATCGGATCCCCCGTAAAACTTGCTCCTTGAGCAACCAGCCCTTCACCAAAAGGCTGAGTGGGATATTCTGCAACTGATTTCATGGCAATAAGAAACAACGGCACCAAAATCGGTGCTAATGCTACCTTAAATGACGGTGGAGTCGTAATTACGCTATTTTGCCCTTCAGAAAAATCATATGCGATTTCATACCTGTTGCAAAACCGTGTTGCCCAGATCAGTGCCGCACTCATTACCGGAATGGAGACAAGCAATCCTAAAACAATGACCCAGCCTATGTCGGCTCCGATTGTTGCTGCCGCGGCCAGCGGACCGGGTGTGGGCGGGACAAACACATGAGTGGCATACAAACCGGTCGACAGCGCTACGGCCAGGACCGCCAGCGAGATATTGGTTCGCTTGCCAATGGCTTTATTCAGTGCGGATAATACGATAAACCCGGAATCACAAAAAACCGGAATTGATACGATGTACCCTGTCATACTCATAGACAGCGGAGCATGTTTTTCACCCACCCTTTCGAGGATCCGGTTGGCCAGTGTACGGGCACCTCCGCTGCGATCAAGATATTCTCCGATAATGGCTCCCGCTGCAATTACAATGCCTATACTCTGAAGAGTTGATCCGAACCCCTCTGCGATCGACCCGATCAGTTGGGTTGCCTCCAGTCCGGCCAAAAACCCGATGGCAATAGCTCCAAAAAGCAACGCCAAAAACGGATGGACCTTCCAGCGCGCCGTAAGCAAAATAATGGCAAAAATAACCAGCAGCAGCCAGCCGAAAATGATCATAATATCATGATGGAATGAAGAAGACAGCTGTCGAATCCGGTCAGTACACCTCCAGAAACAGGCGTTCAGACGGACGAACGCGCTTTTTCAGATCGGCCCGATCCCACTCAAGGGGAGACACTCCGGCCAATTCGTCGGAAATACGCAGGTATTCGTCATAGCCCTCATTGGCCAGCATCTGGTACAGGCCCAGCTCCATACCCTGCAATCCGCAAATATATATAAGTGTATTGTCCTTTTCTACTATTGGCTGCAAAATCTCCCGGGAGTCGATGAGCTGATACTGGACATAATGCTTGGATCCATCCAGTCGCCTGCCCTCACGCGATATGGAGGTCAGATAATGGAAGTTTTGATGCCGGTCGGCCAAATCCCGAAACTCTCCGGGATAAAGCAAATCGGTATTATAGGGACTACCGAAAACCAGTGCCATTTGTCCGTCAAAGCCTGTCTCCAGCAGGTCCCGCACCATTCCACGAAACGGGGCAACCCCTGTACCTGTTGCAAAGAAGACGTAGTTAAAATCATGAGCATTCTCCGGCAGTACAAACCGTTTGCCGTTCGGGCCCGTCATTTTTACCGTATCACCCGGATTCAAATCACTCAGATAGTTCGAACAAAGGCCCAGAAACAGGTTTTGGGTCTCCGGATTCTCCTCAATAACACGCTTGACGGTCAGGGAAATGATCTTTCCATCTCCATCTTCTCCCCGTGAGGGAGACGCTACGGAGTACAGGCGCACTTTGGCCGGTTTCCCGTCGGGCTCTGTAATTCCCTCCGGCACGATTCCGACACTCTGCCCGGAGCGAATACGCCCTTCCAGGCCGGTACCGCTTACATCAAAGGTGATGTGGCGAATAATATTGGGACTGATCTGCTCCGTAGCAATCCGGTTTTCAACCACCGGTACCTCAACCGGATTTTTGGGTTTATATAGGTTGACGGCAACTTCCGGGTACACAATGCCGGAAGATCTGTTTTGTTCTATGTTCATTCCTGTCTTTTGATTTTATCACATTCCATTCTGTTTTCAGACCATTAAGGCCCACACCAGTAATCTTTTACGCAATGTTTCAACGTTTCGTTCCCGACAGAGATGCTGTGACCTTCATTATTTGACTATATTAATTTATATATCTATATTTATCTATATAACAATCTCAACACTTAACTATAACCCAATTACGCATATGAGCAGACAAACCATTATTTCAAGTATTCTCAGTTTGATTACCGGATTGCTCCTGATGGGCATTGCCACCTTCAACAGTCAGGATAAAATCCTGATGATGGAGGATGCGTCCAAATATAACTTTGAGACCACGGTGGAACAGTTCGAGCAAGCGGTTGATGAAGCGGGATGGAGTATCATCAACACGCATGACATGCAGCAAATGATCCTGAGGCATGGTCATGAAGTGAACAGTGTCAAAATTTTCGAGGTGTGTTCCGCCCGGTATTCGGCCGAATTGCTAAAGCTCGATGACGAGCGGATCATCTCACCGCTCATGCCCTGCCGCGTAGCTATCTACGAAAAGAGCGACGGAAACACATACATAGCCCGAATGGATAACGAGGAGTTCGCTCGTCCCTTTGGTGGTGTAATAGAGGAAGTAATGACCACTGCGACTCGTGATGTCGAAGAAATCATTGCCCGAATTACCGACTGATCCAAACCGGCGGCTTAATAATTTCGCAATCGAGGCTCGGTGGGGCATGGGGTCAATCTCCTCTCGTCATCAAAGCAGCTTCTGAAAGGAACGGTTTTACTGACGATTCCGGCCAAATAACCCAGACCACTGTTTACATTCGACACCCCGTCAGGCAATTCAATAACACGATCGTCAATAACGGAAAAGTCGACCCAGTCCGGTCCGGCTACCGCTACATAGATCTGCCTGATATAGAACGAGTATGGACCTGTGATCTGCCGGTCGATATATCTTTGGTCCGTGCCCTGGCTGATTGATACCTCATACCCCCCGTCGCTTGCGGAAGATGTGGATTGAACATTCGGTACACTGACGACTCTTGGATCTGAATTCTGCGGAGTGACGATATAGATTGATTGAACATCCACCAGTCCATCGTCTACATCCACAAGAACCACCTCTCTTGTATCAATGATGGGAGCCGGATAGTCTTCTGGAAGGGTGACTGTTGCATGACTTGCATTTCCATCGGTTTTTTCTGCTGTCAGCCGGTATGTTTCAGCCGATTCCAGCGGCATGGTCGACCAGTAATTCCGGGCATAGATATCATGGCCGAAGTAGAAAAGCGAATCATTCATCACCGCTTTTTCCCCACTTTCGAGATGTTCCAGGGTAACGGTTACCTCGGGAAATTCGCCATCCGGATATAATTGCTCCTGTATCGGCATGACCCGGACCCACTGTGTATCGGCGGTGGCATCCAGATATCCGTAGATGGAGAAGAAGTACCGATCGTTTTCTTTTAAAGGTTCGAATGTTTGCTCGCAATTTGCCACAAACAGCATTACAGCAAAAAGAAACAGGATCGTCAACATATTTTTAATTACCCGGCCAGACATGATCAGCGGTATTCAAGTTTCATGGAAATGTATGGAACAAACGAAATTTGATCGACGCGACGCTGCGTATAGACGTCGTAGTAGAAAAAATTATCATAGTTAGTGGTATTTACAGCTCCAGCCTGAATCCGAAGCAGACCGGAAGTCAGGCGAAAAGATCGTTCTGCAGAAATATCGAGACGGTGATAAGCAGGAAGACGTCCATCATAAGGTCTGTCCATGATTACACGAGGTCTTCCGTATAAACTGCGCACATCCGGGAGCTCGACTACGGGGTTTTGTGGTGCGCCAAAAGGATAGTGCGTAAGTGTTGTTGAAAAATCCTGGATGGCATCGAATCCCAGAGGTCTGGTAAACGGCATCCCGGTACCGTACTGATAGCGTGCCGAAAACGTAAAAGAACCTGCTTCCAGACTTGAAAGCACATTGATCTGGTGACGCCGGTCGTGGGGAGGATGGTACCGCTGAATGGGCTCTCCAAACCAGATGTTGAAATGATCCTGGCTTGCTTCATACTCCGTAAGTGTATAGCCATATCCGGCCAGCATATACAAGTGACCACGACGGTATTCCAGTCTGAGATCTCCACCATAAACATGTCCGTTCGCGCGGGACAATTCCGTCGTAAATTGCGCGGTGGTATTCCAGACGGCCACGGGCAAATGATGCAGTCGTTTGTAGTATCCTTCCAGCGACCATTGCAATCCGGGAAACAGGGTCTGCTGCCATCCAAGCAGCGCATGTATGGCCCGGCTCCGTGGTTCTCCTTCCGGAGAAGGCATCCATGCCACAAATGCTGAACCGGCATCACGCATATCGCTGATTCCGGATAATGATTGCCGATAAAGCCCCATTGCAGCCGTCACCTGCTCTGTCTCACGTCCGAAAGGAGCCCAGGTTGCCCGAACACGCGGCTCCAGGCTTGGTGCATAATCCTGGGGATAAATTGAGAAGGCGGCTCCCGGGTGGATCTGAACACGTCCACCAGGGGCGAGAGTGGCTTCCAGGTAGGTGCCGGCTCCCTGCATCGAGCTTTTATCATCCTGAAAAGCGTGAAACAACTCCTGCATGCTGTAATTGAAATATTTCATATGCACGAAGAAGCCATAGTCGAACCGGATGTCCCGGATAAACTGAGTGATATTGAAATCCGTATGGACACGCATGATCCTCGAATAGAAATCCATTCCCCTGTCATTGGTCGCATTCGACATATAAGACAGGTTGACATTCATATCCAGCAGCATATCCATTGCTTCCGGCAAATGGAGGCATCGCCCGCCCAACAGATAATTGCTCCATTTAACATGATAATCCGATTCGTAATCAAGGCTTCCCCGGTCATAGGTCCTCATGGCTGTTGCCGAACAGCGGGTGTGGTCTTCCTCAAAGCGGGTCACCTTTACATACTGGCTTTCAAATCGCAGTGGTTGTTCCTTTTTCAGAAATGAAGGGCTTGTTTCCTCAATAAGCGACCTCCGGGCGGAGGCAATCCATGAAGATCGGCCCTGGCGGATGGGACCCTCAGCAACCACTTCACCCAGGAAAGGACTAAGCGAGGCGGAGGCTTCGGTATCATTCCGGTTGCCGTCGCGCATCTGCACGTCCAGCACCGATGAGATGCGTCCGCTGTATTTTGCCCCGAATCCGCCGGCATAAAAATCGGCACCGGCAATAAGATCTTCAGGAAACGCCGAAAAAAAGCCGAGTACGTGGAATGGCTGATAGATCATCATCCCATCGACAAAAGCCATATTCTCGGAAGGTGTTCCCCCGCGAATAAACAGTTGTCCGCCCCGGTCACCGGTAGCAACTACACCGGGAAGTACCTGCAGGTAGCTCACCAAATCACCGCTTACGGAGGGGGTTGGAACCCGGCCCAGATCTGCCGGCTGTACCCGCTGCCGTCCGACTTCCCGCCGGGCCGCACCGCCGGGCAATTCAATAATCAATTCATCAAGCTGCAGATCATCGGGCTCCAGTCCGACACTTTTCTGCAGATGCTCTCCCGGTTCCAGTCTCAGGGTATCCCGGTGGGTGATGTATCCAATATAACTGATGACAAGTTCGTAACTGCCCGGTTCAATATTTGTAATCCGGTAAAAACCGTTCCGGTCGGATGAAGTTCCGCGATCCGGATCGGGTGAAGCGAGTTCGTGCAATACGATATTGGCACCCTCCAGCGGCCGGCCACTGTAATGGTCCGATACAATACCCTGTATGGATGATTGTTCGATTGCATTATCCGTCACCGCAGTAGTACGGGCCGCCTGATGGATAATGGTACTGAATGAAAGGCTTAAAAGAAGGAATAATATGGCCATGATAAAACATGAAATAATATTTTGATCATTGATTAAACCGAACTAAAAAAACACTTCATTTCCGGGTCATTAATAGTTTATTTTTATTATCTTCTCATAATACGTAAAGGTGATTTTGTTTCGTTTATTAATGTGACCGGGTTTCGACAGGGGTGATACCCGTAACCATGCTGTTAATGGTAGATATCCGTAAAATTAAAAATGCCTCTTCGGAAAATTGTAGCTATTATATTTGTGGTAAATATACAGCCATAGCATGATATAAATAATATTTCCTATTGTACCTTCCTTGCAATATTACCGATTCGGCCAAGAAAGAACTCCGGAAATGACATATCACATATGATTTAACCTCATGGAGAACAACTTTTAAAATATTAAAAAACACAACTAACCAAGTAAGAAAAAATACATGTCAGTAATTACGTTTTTACAATTTACCGCAATCCGAAAACTGCATCTCCTGTTTTTGGTACCCTTTATCATTGCGTCCACTACCGGTTGCAGTGCCCTTTTCGGTACTTCGGATGCAGATGAAGAAACAACCCGGCCGGCGGCCGAAGTGGAAACCGATCCGGACTTTCAACCCTACACACAAGATATTCCCGGAACCGAGGTCACCATGGACATGGTACCTGTTCAGGGCGGAACATTTGCCATGGGTCGTGCCGCGGATGAGGATGGAAAAGAACCACACGAAGGACCGCAACGCGATGTCCATGTTGACTCTTTCTGGATGAGCGCCCACGAAATTACATGGGATCAATACGATCTTTTCGCCAGAGAGGTGGTGGATCAGGAAATCGCCCAGGAGTACATGGAGCGCTTTGAAATTCCTCCGGATGCGATTACAACGCCCTCAGCCCCCTATGGCGATGAAACATTCGGCATGGGCCGGGACGGCCGGCCGGCTGTCAGCATGACCCATTATGCCGCAGTAATTTACGCCATGTGGATGACCGGCAAGACCGGTGAGTTCCACCGTCTGCCCACAGAGGCAGAGTGGGAGTACGCCTGCCGGGGAGGTGTTTATGGAAATTATGAACTGAAAAGCGACGAAAGCGCTTTGGATAACCATGAATGGTACGGGGCGAACAGCGATAACAGCTATCAGCGAGTGGCAAGCAAAGAACCCAATCCTCTTGGACTTTATGACATGAAAGGTAACGTAGCCGAATGGACCATGGACGAATTTCACGAGGATTACCATGACCGCCTTGAAGGCGAGGTGGCGGAAAACCCCTGGTTCAAACCCGAGGTCCTATACCCGCGTGCCGTTCGCGGCGGAACATTCCGGCAACCCGCCGAAGATATCCGATGCACGCAGCGCAGAGGTTCGGAAGGACGCTGGAGCCGTGGAGATCCCCAGATCCCGCGAAGCGTCTGGTGGCACACCAACGCCTCTTTTGTCGGGTTCCGGCTGGTGAGACCCAAAGAGACCCCGTCCAAAGAAGAGATCGAAGAATATTGGATCAAGCCTATACTGGATATTTAAGTAACAATTTTTCAACTTGCCTGAACCACACTTCTCGAGAAGAATTAGACCACATATTGTGTTAACGTTAACTGAAACAAAAATTCAATAACCCGAAAATATGGATACCAAAAACACCATTTTACAAAAGGGGATATCAAGACGGGACTTTGTCAAGGCATCGTCTGCAACGGCAGGCGGACTTATGCTGAGTTCTTTGCCCCTTTCAAAAAGCGCTTTTGCCGCAGGTAGCGGCATGATCAAGGTAGCCCTTGTCGGCTGCGGAGGCCGGGGAACCGGAGCCGCATTCAACGCTCTGGCTGCCGGGGAGGATATCCAGCTGGTTGCCATGGCCGATGTCTTCCAGGATCGCCTGGACAGCAGCTTCGACCAGCTCTCCCAGCGATACGGCGACAGTGATCAACTTAATGTCCCCGATGAACACAAATTTGTCGGTTTCGATGCCTACAAACACGCCGCTGATCTCGCGGATGTAGTTCTTGAGGCAACCCCTCCGGGGTTCCGTCCCAGCCACTTTAAATATTACGTGGAACAGGGCAAGCATGTCTTTATGGAAAAGCCGCTCGGTACCGATGCACCAGGTGTGCGAAGCATCATGGCATCCGGTGAAGTTGCAAAAGAGAAACAGCTGAATGTGGTCGTCGGGCTTCAAAGAAGATACCAGGACAATTACCGCGAAGCGCTGCGGCGTGTCCACAATCGTGAACTTGGCGATATTCTCTCCGGTCAGGTTTACTGGAATCAGGGGTCTCTCTGGGTAAACGAGCGGGAACCCGGTCAATCCGAGCTGGAGTATCAGTTGAGAAACTGGTATCACTTCGTGTGGATCTGCGGGGACCACAATGTCG
>SLOL01000078.1 GCA_007132495.1 Balneolales bacterium | reverse complement strand
CCAGTTACCTGACAGTGCATCTTGTACATTATCATAGATCACCATCGGAACATGAGCCGGTTCCTGGTTTTCCGCTACGCGTTCCGGGTTCATGATGTATCCGGCCATATCTTCATGGATCCCCTTTTGCGAGTACGCGCTTTGGATGTGTGCGATACCAATAAAAGCGATCAGAATCAGTGTCCTTTTCATAATCCTCCGTGATTTAACCTGGAATTTCAATTGCTGCATACCTCACCATCCTGCCGTTGATTATGCATTCCTCACTATCTTGCCGTTGATTATGCATACCGCCACCACCCCTGTATTAAGTGTACTTTATACAATTATTATCATAAATAGTAATCGCCCTGCTTTTTTGCAAGCGCTTTTTTCGAAAAAAACCATACCCGGCAATCTGACTTAACCCTTCGTCAAATATGAGCTGCCCTTTTCAACCTTCGGCGTAAGCTCTTACGCCGGCCATATCCACCATCAGATCAAACATGGCCGTATTCCGCACAAAAGGCGGTAACTGATCGCTGCCGGGACCCCATGAAGCGACTTCGACATAGTCGGCCGTATGGCTGGTACTGATGAAATAGATGCCGTTATAGTTGGCCAGAATGCCGGACATCACCGCGCCGGCACCGCGCCGCTGTCCATATGGAGCCCGGAACTCACCGCGGAATGCCTTGTGAGCCATTTCCGCCTCCTCCAATGTGATCCGGGTGTTCGTGGCATATTCGATCACTTCCCGGACGCGATTGATCGATACATTATCCCGAACGGATTCATCGGCCCAATGGAAGTCAAGTTCGTTATAGATCCATTCAAAGCTGTGGCGGTAGTCGTGCAGCGTCGCCATCATCCGGGGTGAATCCCTGTATCCGCTGCCATGGGCACTCAATCCGGGATTGGCGTTCCCGTGATCGGTCGTCAGGACCACCAGCGTATCGTCCCGGCCGGCCGTGAAATCCAGCACTTTCTTGACCGCATCATCAAAAGCAATCTGATCGTAAGCCAGTCCGGCGGCGTCATTGCCGTGAGCGGCATGATCCACTCTACCGCCTTCGATCTGGAGGATAAACCCGTTATCATTTCTCCCGAGGCGCTGCAGAGCTGATTCCGTCATTTCTGCCAGGGTCGGCACCGTTTCCTGGAGTTCGGAGCTCGATTTGTGATCTACCGTGTAGGGAAGATGCGAGTCATAGAATATCCCCAGCAATTTACTCTCGGGGTTTGCCCGGTTCATCTGATCTTTCGTCCTGGCGACCGAATAGCCCTGTGATTCCGCCATATCATAGATATCACGGCCATCGGAACGCATCCCCGGATCAAAATGGCGATTTCCACCCCCCATCAGGATGTCATAATTCCGGTCGATTTGCTGTTCTGCGATCTCATCTTCCATACCCCTTTGCGGCACATTAGCTGAGAATCCGGCCGGTGTGGCGTGGGTGATGCGGGTCGTGGTTACCAGTCCGGTCGCTTTGCCGGCATCCCGGAAAATTTCGAGTATGGTCCGGTATTTTTCCCCGTCCGGGCCCATATTCACCGCTCCGTTATTGATGCGGTTTCCGCACCCCCAGGAAGAAGCGGCCGACGCAGAATCGGTAACCGAGGAATCAAGAGAGGCCATGTCCATGAGTCCCCGGTGAAACTTGCGATCCTGGTTTTCATAAAGGTCGATCCAGTGTGTTTTGCTGCCAAACTGCCCCTGCTTGACCAGATCGGCTATAGTCAGGGTTCCCGTACTCATTCCATCCGAGACCAGGAAAATGACATTCTTCGCATCACCCGGCCGGTTTTTTGTCGTTGTGAGACCATTTTTGGAACCTGCTACGCCACTTCCCAGCGCCAGGGTTGACAATGCTCCGGTTTTCAGAAAATCTCTGCGGCTTTGGTTACTCATGGTTATTGCTTTTGGGTTTAATCAGTTGCTAAAATAGAATCGGTTGTTGGTAAGGATTCAATCGTTTCATCGCCGGCCAGACCGGGTGCCTGCTTTTTCCGGGTGCTTGCATTCCGGGTGACTGTATTTTCCGGGATGTCTCGATAAAATAACCGTTTATAAACTTATTACAAGCCGGGAAAAGAGAAAGTTGGCAAAAGGTGTCCGGCTCTGCTGTCTACCCGAAGCGGGCTGCATTTCAGTCACCAGACAAGTGTTCTATTCTATGATTAATCTGACGGCTTTCAATACCGGATTCAATCCGCATCGGGTCGACTTCGTAACCGAGATGATCCCGCAGATAGGTCATCGTATTCAATGCCAGCAACACGTCGGCCTCGTTCGTTGCATCCTTGACTGCTTTGTATAAAACCGGTATAGGATCTTCGGCCTCTAAAACACCCAGCAGTTCCGCGGCCCGGATGCGTACCGGCAGTGACTCGTCGGAGGCAAGGGCATCCGCATAGAATTTCAACTCTGATGCCTCCCGGCCAAACACGCTGCAGGCAACAAGCGCCCAGTATCGCATCCACGGGTCATCCGCCGCCAGTGCCGCCAGCAGATCCGGCCGGGCTTCATCGAAAGAAAGAAGGGCAAGATCGGCCACATTCAGCAGCTTTGTGATGCGGGTAGTGTTCTGCCGGCCGAAGGCAAGCGGATCCTGCACGGCGTGTGCCAGCAGATAACTTTCGGGGAACAGGCCCAGATCCGGCATGCTCCGCATACGCTCACGCAGTCGCCCGCGCATATCCGCAAGCACCCCGGCATACTCCGGGTCACCGGCAAGATTCCGGGTCTCGTGCGGGTCCGAGGCCAGGTCATACAAAGCCTCAGGCTCCCGCGGCTCAAAAAATTGCCGCTGTACCTCGTTCAACTCGCCGGCCTCAAAAAGTTCCTGCCAGTGGGGATAGGCCAGCTGAAGAAATCGGTAGCGATTACGAAGCGCGTCAGGGTAATAGGCATGGTAATTGCGCATATATTTATAATCGCCCTTCCGCAGAGCCCGGACCATATCGTACTTCTCATCGAAACGGTCGGCGTAGCTGAAAGTCTCGTCGCGTTCGGCAACCTGACCGGCCGTGACATCCGGACCGAGAAACGGTCTGCCGTCCATATGCGCCGGCAGTCCCACACCCGCAAGGTTCAGCACTGTTGGACCGATATCAACAAATTCGACGAATCCTTTTGTACGGCTGCCCGGGTCAAATGGAGAGAGAGCCCGGAACTTCTCCGGAATGTAGATGACCATCGGCACATGCAGGCCGGCCTCATAGATATAACCCTTGCTGCGCGGCAACGATCCGCCATGGTCCCCATAGTAAATAATAATGGTCTCTTCACGCAGACCGTCCTCCTCCAGCTCCCGGAGTACCCGGCCGACCTTCTCATCCATATCAAGGTGGCGATCAAGGTAATAGGCATGGGTATACCGGATCAACTCCGTATCCGGCAGATACGGAAAAACATCCACTTCGTCGGGATCATGGTCGGTCGGCTGGTTGCGGAAAGTCTCCATGTCGAAATGCAACTGCCCTTCATGCGTATCGTTCCCGGTCTGTTCCATGTAGAAGAAGGGGGTGTCTTCATCGGGCCGACTCCTCCAGTGTGCCTGGCCGCCATCTTCGTCCCACACCTCGCCTTCGATCATGTTAAAATCTTTTTTGCCGTTTTTAACCGTGTAGTATCCATCCTCACGCAGATAGTAGGGAAACATCTCCCAACCCTCGGGCATTGTGACAAACTCAAGGTGGCGGTGCGCGGTCCGTATACACTGTTAATCACAGTCGTGCGGGCCGCCGAGCATACGGGCGCAT
>SLOL01000086.1 GCA_007132495.1 Balneolales bacterium | reverse complement strand
GAACCCTGGGCCGATCAGTGGGAGTTTCTTTCGCAAATCCGGAGAATTCCCCATACCCGTATGGATCATATGTTTCAATCCATTCAATCGACACCGAATGCAAAAGTCTTCGCATCAACGCAACCGAATGAAAATGACCATGTATCAACGCAATCGAATGCAAAAGGCCGGACAACTACTCAACCGAGTGCAACAATTCCTGCATCAACGCACCAGAAAGATTCAGTGCTGCGCATTATTCTTGACCGGAATCTGTCGATATCCCGTGAGGGGTTGAACCCTGAACTTGCCGATTTCCTGAAAAATGAATTGAATTTTACCAGCTCGGAGTATCTGATCAAGCAACAGTTGGGTAAAAATCCCTGGCCGTCGCGACCCTACTTCAATCTGATTGATGAAGAGACAGAGTACCTCATTGTGCCCAAAGGAATGACAGGCAGAGTGATACGCTTCTGCCGCAAGCATAATATAATCCATGAATTTATCGACAACAGGAAACGTCTGGACCGGGTACATTTTGATTTTCATGCAAAACTGCGTCCCCATCAAAAGCCGGTCCTTGAAGCGGTGAAATCCAAAGACATGGGAATCATTACCGCTCCGCCTGGATCGGGAAAAACGGTAATGGGACTCCGTATCATCAAGGATAAACAGCAACCGGCACTGATTATCGTCCACCGCAAGCAGTTGTTGAAACAATGGAAGGAACGGATTGAAAGTTTTTTGGGAATTCCCGAACAGGAAATCGGAGTCATTGGTGCCGGAAAGAAGAAAACGGGTGAGAAAATCACCGTTGCCATGATCCAGTCATTATCCCGGTTGATGGAGGGAGAAGAAGCGGCAAAATTTCAGAATGTGTTCGGAACAATCATTGTTGACGAATGCCACCGCCTTCCGGCACTGACCTTTCGCAACACCATTACCCGGTTGAACAGCTATTATCTGTATGGACTTACCGCTACTCCGTTTCGGAAATACAATGATGGGAAACTGATATTTATTCACCTTGGGGAGTTTATCTCGGAAATTGCATCATTAGACCGGCAGAATGTTCCACAGCTCAAAGTTATCATAAGAAAGACGAACTTTGATGTGCCTTATAATCCCCGGACCGACAAGTTTGAAACGCTGTCGAAATTGCTTGTACACGATTCGGTTCGCAATGAACAGATAATCCATGATATTTTAAAAGAGGTTGATGAGAAAAACAGAGTAATCATTTTGACCGAGCGTCGCGACCATGTCGAAATTCTGCATCATTTTCTCAAACATTCCTGTGAGGTGATTGCATTGAGCGGGGATCATTCAAACCGGGAAAAAGAAGTTGCCTGGAATCGCCTGAAGCAGGGACAATTTGAAGTTTTCATCACAACCGGCCAGTACTTCGGGGAGGGAATGGACCTGGAAAATGTATCCTGCATGTTTTTGGTGTATCCGTTTTCCTTTAAAGGAAAATTGATCCAATATATTGGCCGGGTTCAGAGAGGCGAACAGATCCCTGTGATCTATGACTACCACGACGTGCACATCCCTTATCTTAATCAATTGTTTTTGAAGAGAAATGCGTGGTACAAAAAATTGAATCGGCAAACCGGACTGTTCGACGAGGAAAATGAACCCAAGGTTCTGGAAGCCAAGGGGATTCGTAAAATTGACAAGGTTGTATATGTGCCGATGGAAGAACTGCTGTTTCAATACGGAAGTATTGCGTTCCGGTATCAGGAGTCAGAGAACACAGATCCGATGGAATTTGTGATTGAGCATGATGACATTCGCCCCGAGTTTGATCTGTTGAAACCGTATTTCATAAAACGTCTGCGAAGGGATAAGATCAAGATACATGTACAGGCTGAGATCAAAGATGGAGAAATGGTTTCATGCGATGCCTCTTCAGAGGATATGGACCGGATTAACGCAAATCTTGTTGACCGGGTAAAACTGCTGTATATCAGGAAAAAAATCGTTGGAAACTCGCCTACCGGGAATTGGACGACCCGGCAGACCGTTGTACATCAGGTTGGTGAGGGACTGACTGAAATGTATGATTCGGCCGATGAGCTGCTTAGGGATATTTTGAAAGTCAAGAAGGTAAAACATCGCCGGCAGCTGCAGTATCTGGCTCGAAATCATGAAGAGACCATATTGAAAGTGAAATATATTACCCGGCCTTTTGCATTTATATTCCTGATTGCAGGCCGTGAGAATTATCATCTTGTAATGGAAACACTGGATACGGAAGAAGCTACATACCTTTGGTGTGTGAATAAAACTCAGGAATCGCTGGATGAAGAACTGTTTCAGATCGAAGAATATCTGCAAATGATGAGAGATGAGGGGCGGGAGGCATTTATGAAATCGGCACCGGATAATTTTCATCGTGTAATACACGATTATACGGATGAGCAGAAGGGTTTTGTAATCTGGAAAGACAAATTTGAAGATCGCTTGATGTAAAGGTGAATCGCCTGGAATTTGTAATGTTGATTCGCTCGAAATTTGTCATGATTCCGGTGAAAAAGCGAATTGAATCTTGTCGTATTCGAGGTTTTCAAGCGTTCTGCGCATCATGTGCCGGGCCCGGCAACTGAACTGGATATCTGTATCTGTGATTTTGTCGTCATGCATCTCGGTGGAAAAACCAGTCTGGAGTTTCAGGGCATTGCCCATTTTATCCGGATGCATGAACACGATGAAATCGTATTGTGGAAAACAGGGGCGCCATCATCCCGGAGAATGGTTATATTCGTCGAAAACATATATTTGATGAATGTATTCACTGAAAAAGCGTTAATTTAGTGAATATATTCACGCTAATTGATTTTTTGAGGTTATTGAACGTAAAGAGAAATCAATAGACTATCTTGTCCTAAGGGAATGTTTTTTATATTCAGGATGCACGAGTGGTACAGTATCACCGAAATCCGTGTAAAATCGACATTAAAAAAACCGCAATCCAATCCGGCAAAACCAACCTCAAGCTGATCCAAGAAAAATGAAAGATCGAAGAGAATTTCTAAAGCAACTGACGGGACTTACGGCCGGGATGATGCTTCCATACAAAGCGTTTTCCAATAGGAAGGTTGATAATGCCGATAAATGGGGTGAATTGCTGCCGCAAAGGAAACTGGGTAATACCGGTGAATATGTTACCATGCTGGGTCTCGGTGGGTTTCACATCGGTGGCAGTATGGATGAGAAAGAGTCACAAAGAACCATCGAAGCAGCGATGGAGGGTGGAATTCGATTTTTCGATACGGCGGAATCCTATCAGAGCGGTGAAAGTGAACGGCGATTTGGAAAATTCCTGGTCCCGAAATATCGCGATGAGGTTTTTATTATGTCGAAGTCAACCGCCGGTGATGCTGAAACAGCCAGGCAGCATCTTGAAGGGTCTCTCAGGAGGATGAAGGTTGATCAAATTGACCTTTGGCAAGTGCATTCTGTCCGCAGTCCGGAAGATGTGGATAACCGGATTCAAAATGGTGTTATCGATGTGTTCCGTGAAGCAATGGAAACCGGAAAGGTGCGCTATATCGGATTCACCGGTCACGTTGATCCCGAGGCACTTGTTCGTATGCAGGAAGAATTCGAGGATTTGTTTCATACCACCCAGTTACCCATTAATCCGGTAGATGCCGCCTCGGATAACAGCTTCATCCACAAAGTGATACCGACGGCCGTCGAACGAAATACAGGTCTGTTGGCAATGAAAACATTGGCTGACGGTCGTTTTTTTGCTGAAAAAGAGCGTGCCGGCTGGTCTTCGGATAATCCGGTGGTACCAGACCACCTTGCAATCCGGGATTGCCTTAATTTTGCATGGTCATTGCCGGTAAGTGTATTGATCACAGGTCCGGATAACGCAGATATGCTCAGGGAGAAAATTCAGATGGCTAAAGATTTTGAAAAGCTGAATGAACGTCAACGAGAAGATATCGTAGCCCGTGTGCAACAGTTTGCCAACAGTGAAGTGGAGTATTACAAGGGGTAAAATCCGCGAACTTATTTTTTTGGACGGATCATTTTACCTGATTTATGAATAATTCAGATTACGGAGTGTTTTGATATGAATAAAATTGAAAAGGCTTTAATGCACGGCTTGTTTGTTCACCTTCATCACAACATCGACAAGGTGATCGATTTCAAGATGTTTAAACAATTGAACGAGCAGGTCGCGCAGGTGTGGCCCGATGCCCTGCTTGTCGGTCCGGACGCAAACGATGATGCGGCTGTTTTCCGGATGCCGGGCCTGGACGGGCTCTTCGTCGGCAAGATGGAGAGCCATTGCTCCCCCTGCGTTCCCCGGCCCTACGACGCGGCGGCTACCGGCGCCGGTGGTGCAATGCGCGATGTGGTGGCGATGGGCGGCCGTCCGGTTTTCCTGCTGGATTTCGTGGGAACAAGGCCCGTGGACCAGAAAGTGATTGTCGGCCCCTGCGGCTTCAACGGAGAATGTACCTGCGGGAATTGTCAGGATATGACCAGCGGAGAGCGACTCAACGTGATCATCAAGGGCGTTCGCGATATGTGTGCGGAGATGGATGTCTTTGTCATCGGCGGCGGCTTTTCCAGCTCTTTTTCTGATATTGTGCCTGCGGTCGTGGTGTCTGTTATCGGCAAACTGGTGACGGAAGAGCCCCTGACCAAACCGGCAAAGAAAGCCGGCGACAAGATCATCCTCATCGGCCGTACGAACAAGGACGGCAACGACACGCTTTACCGCGCCGGCCTGGTGGACACGTTGCGTCCGGCAGAAGCGTTATTCGCGGAGGAAAAGACGGCGATGGAAGCGGTACTGGCCGCCTTTGCTACAGGGAAGATACACGCCTGCTCCGATCTGGGTGCAGCCGGCATCGGTGCCGCTGTCTGTGAATCCGCAAGGTTCGGCGGCTTCGGGGCCAAAGTTGACCTGACCGGAGTCCCCGTAAAGGAGAAGGACATATCGGCCGAAGAGATTCTGATCTGTGAAACCCAGGCGCGTTACATTGTCCAGGTAGATGCCGCGGATGCCGATGCCGTTGTCGCGGCGGTGAAAAAAGTAACGGATAACGTGACCATCATCGGCGAGATAACCGATGACGACAAGGAAGTGTTTGAGTACAGGGGAGAGACCGTGGCCGTCATTCCCAACCAACCTTCCGAGACCCAGTTGGCAGCTTTGAAGTAATAGTACCTGTTGTAAAGGAGCGTCTGGATACATAAATAGAAAACCACACGTAAGCAACTCACAATCCGGTATTGCTCCTTTATCCGGGAATACCCGGGCTTGATCACAGTGGATAATAACGAGCGTCTTCACAGTTCACCGGGATACCTGCCACCGGTCAGAGTTGATTATCCCTGTTTTTCAGCAATGATCATCATCGTCTCCATCGGAAACACGACACCCTTGTCGTCCTGATACGGTTCAAGGGACTCATGTAAATGGTCGATCAGCTTATTTCGTGTTTCCCCGGCCAGTGATTCCATCTCACCGGCGAGCGGTGAGCTGGCTGCTTCACGTCTCAGAAACTCCTCCGATGAAGGAAAGCGCATCGAAATAATTTCAAGGTGAAGTGATATATCCCTGAAACCGGCATCTTCCACCATATTGCGGATCTTTTTTTGGTCCCATTCAGGAAATGGAGCTCGCATCATGGACCCGGCATTTTCTCCGACATGTTTCTCAAGTTCATCCGACAAAATTTTAAAAGCCGGGTTGTGCCGGATCGATCTCATGATGTTGAGCGCCAGTCTGCCTCCGGGTTTTAAAACCCTGTGCATCTCCTTCAGGACCTGTTGCGGTTCCGGAAAAAACTGCATGCCCTGCTGGCAAAACACGTAATCAAACCGATCATTTTCATATGGAAGCTGATCGGCATGTCCCTGTTGCCAGTCGATTTCCAACCCTGCTTTTTCCGATAATTCTGATGCTTTATTCAACATCTCCCGGTTGTTGTCGAGTCCGATTACACGAGCACCATTTTTTAATGTTGAGGCTACCGTTCGTGCAACGATTCCCGTCCCGCATGCCACATCGAGAATCTCACCTCCTGATGTTGGCGATGTATAGGCTGTAAGTGTTTCCGCCCATGGTTTGAAAAATCCGGGAACAAGATATCTCTCATAAGCTGCCGGACTGTTACCGCTGATTTGCCAGGTTTGGATTTCCGAATTTGCGTCATTCATAATATCCTCCTTCATCTTTATTTTTCAACTTTATTGATTCAATCAACCGATTTGGGTATACTTGATTTGCTTGTAGTAGACCGGTCGTCATATAATGTAGACCGATCATCATATTTTGTCAAGTAAAAAATTATTAGTTAGTTATGGCAGTCGATACGCGAAAAAAAATGATCGAGACAACATCCAGAATGGTTCAGGCCAGAGGCTATCACGGAACCAGTTTGAATGATATTCTGAAGGAGAGTGATACTCCGCGCGGGTCACTTTATTTTCATTTTCCGGGTGGAAAAAAAACACTGGTTCTGGAGGCCATTAAAGCCGGGATTGAAGAGGTAAACCAGGCGATCAGGAGCAGCTTTGAAAAAGCGGAAAACCCGGCAGAAGGTGTAATGAAGACGTACCAGGCACTTGCAGAAGCTATGGAAGCATCCAATTATCAGATGGGGTGTCCGGTGTCTCCCGTTGTGCTTGATCTGCCGGATATTGGGTCGGAACTGGCTGAAACGTGCCGTGAGGCGTATAACGAGTGGACTCAAATGTACTGTGACGCATTTACAAGCGGTGGTATGGAGCCTGATCGGGCATTGCGATTGGCCAAAACGGTTCAGGCTGCCTCTGAGGGAGCAATCCTGATGGCCCGAAGTGACCATAGTATACAACCCATCGAGGAAATTGGAAGAGAAATGGCAGAAATGGTTTCAAATGCACTGAAATCTTCATAACCGTGTTGATTCCTTCGATTTTGCCTTTTGAATACCGGCTATAAAAACAGTCATATAACTCGTTATGTACATATAACTCGTTACGTATGTAGTATTAATAGAGAATCTATAGTACGCTGTTACCTTTAACGGTAAAGAGAATGCCCCCGATGTCTTCATCAGGAATTCGTGGGTCGACCGGCTCTGGAAGTCGTTTCCGGAAGCCCGGTTCAGGTAGTACGATCCGGTGCCGGTTTTCTGGTAGCTGCCCGAAGATGACCGCGTGTTGTTGCTGATTTGGGAGGGGGTGTTTTGGGTGCAGGGTATGTTTATTTAGATCCGTATATAAGACGGAGCTGACGCTTCCACCGGCCTATTCCGCCAGCCGGTTGATCATGCCGTTGAAGATGAAGTAATGAAACGGCAGTACCAGAAACCAATAGAGCCGGCCCCATACGCCTTTGGGCCGGAAGGTCGCTTCCTGGATCAGCTTGTTATCTGAAACCCGGAATTCAAGCCATGCCTCGCCGGGCAACTTCATTTCGGCATAAAGCAGCAGCCGCTGTTTTTCCCTGTCGGCAAGCAGCACGCGCCAGAAATCAAGCGTATCTCCGCTTTTGATGTCATCAACGGAGGTCCGGCCCCGGCGCAACCCCACGCCACCGGACAGTTTGTCGATAAAGCCGCGGATGTGCCAGAGCCAGTCGGAATAATACCATCCGGTCTCCCCGCCAATGCGCCAGATGCGGGACATTACGATTTCCGGATGGGCAACCTTCCGCTCTTTCCGGTCCTTAAAGCACCCCTCGTTCGGCACCTGTACGTGTTTTGAGAGACGGCTGGATAATCGCCCGCTGATCATCGAATCCTTCCAGCTGGACAAGATGGTGTTCTGGTCGATTTTCCGGAAAGCCAGTGAGACCGCCTTCTTATAGGTCAAGGGCTTGATGTTCAGCATTTCTGCAAGACGGTGGTCCCGGCAGGTTACATCCACTTTCATACTGTCCACGAGTTTGACGGCAAGCGAATACGATGTGGAGGTCACGAAGTAGAGCCAGTAGGATGATAGGCGGGGCGAAAGAACCGGAACAGGGATGATCAGCCTCCTGAGCCCACGGACGTCGGCATATTGCTCTAACATCTGTTTGTAGGTGAGCACATCCGGACCGCCAATGTCGAAATTGGAGTGGAAGGTCCGTTCATCACCAAGTGTTTTTTCCAGAAACCGGAGCACATCGCGCACAGCGATGGGCTGTGAACGGGTTTTGAGCCAGCGGGGTGCGATCATCACAGGCAGTTTCTCAACCAGGTCGCGGATGATCTCGAATGAGGCGCTTCCCGAGCCGATGATGACGCCGGCACGCAGTGTGGTGACGGGGAAATTTCCATCCGAAAGTATGTTTTCCACCTGCTTCCTGGACTCCAGGTGCTTAGAAAGATTCCGGTCGTTGATGATGCCGCTCAGATAAACGACGTGCTTCACCGGGGTCCGGTTCATGTAATCGCGGAAATTTCGCGCCGCCTGCTGCTCCATGTCCTGAAAGCTTCCGGAACGGGACGACATGGAATGAATCAGGTAGTAGGCCGCGTCAATATCGAGAGGTATGGACGATAACGAGTCCGGATCGAGAAAATCGGCTTCAGCCACTTGCACCCGGTCTTGCAACGATGGATCAACATAGAGGCGGGTCCGGTCCCGCACGCAGCAAATTACCTCATGTCCGTTTTCCACGAGCAGGGGCAGAAGCCGCTTGCCGATATAGCCGGTGACGCCGGTGAGCAGTATTTTCATGGGAACGCATGCGTTGGGTGATAAGCCAATAACCTGAAATCACGTCTCTTCGTTTCCGGGTAGGATGATATGTTAGAAGAATCTGAGCGTGACCATCCCCCGGCGGCTAAAACGCCGGAAGGAAGAAACTCAATCGTTCTTCCGCCATCATAATCTTGAAAACACTGTTGTATTGCCGATATATGCTTTGTATAATTAATACATGGTCATGTTAATGCTTGATAAACAACATTTTGCCGGTGGTTTTGTGCCGCGGTATTACCTGTTTGTAAACCGTTAAGCCGGCAGTATTCGGATGTAAAATTCGGTCGCTATAATCATAGCTATCATCCCGCTTTTGTAATCATCCATCAGGAAATCAAGAAAGGAGTCGCATATGAAACATTCAGCTACCGCCTGTACTTTGATCATGCTGCTTATCCCGGTCATTACACTGGCCCAGGCAGATAACTACTTCCCTTCTTACCCCGGAGCTCACTGGAATTACACGTTTGAATTCACCGATATCCCGGAAGAGTTTGAGGAAGAACTTCCCGAAGATTTTCCCGAAGCTCTGGTAATCAGGGATTCGCTGGTCTCGATTGAACAGCAAAACGCCACCGCCATATACCATTTTATGAGCCGCCCGCTGTTCGAAGAGTTCGATGAATTCAACGAGGATCCGGATGAGTTTAACGGGAATGACTATATAGAGTACGCCTGGATGACCCGGGATGATGAAATCGGACCGTGGCTCGGAATGGTTGATGACTTCGATGATGAGCCGGCCAAGGCGAATAAGGAGTTTTCTGCCAAAGGCGCCATCAGCCTGATTGCATCGGAACTGGATACGGATGAATTCTTCCTCCCCATGTATCGTTTCAATACCCAGGAAGGGGACAGCTGGGATATTTTTTCGTTGCATGAGCGTTTTGAAGTACCCGAAGACGAATTCAATTTCGATGATGAGTTTGAGGAAGATGAGTTTCTCGAAGGTGTGGATTCCATCGGCATCCAGATGACCATTCAGGGCAGCCGGTTGGCCTCCGAAGTCATAACGGTGGACGGCATCGATCACCAGGCCGAAGCATTTGAAACATCGTTCAGCCTGGTCATTGAGCTGGTCATGTCGGAGGAGGATTTTGAAATGGAACTGCCGCTCATTGATAATTATACCTTCCAAAGCTACTGGGCCCAAAACCACGGACTGGTCAGATTGCAGGCCGATGCCTACACGATCGACTTTGATTTTGAAGACGATTTTACCGCCTCGGCTTCTGTTGTATCGGCAATTACTTCATCGGCTACTGTCACCGAAGAGGATATGCCGGAGGAGTTTACGATTCCCGGATACTCCCTTCAGATGAGCGAGTTTGAAGAAGGGGAGTCTACTTCCGCCCTTACCGATGCACAGAGCCAGCCGGAGCGGATCGCCCTTGCCCAAAACTATCCCAATCCGTTTAACCCCGAAACGACCATTACGTACGAGCTTACGGAAAGCGGTCCTGTGCGGCTGGATATCTACGATATCTACGGACGCCATGTGACTACGCTTCTTGATGAACACCAACACGCCGGCACACACCGTATCACCTGGGATGCCGCCGGCATGTCCAGTGGTACCTACATATTTCGCCTGCGGACCGGAAATACGGTGCTTACCCGGGAAATGACACTGGTTAAATAGGATCGTGACTTTTGGCCTCCTGCCCCCGGCAGGGGGCTGTTTGTGACGTTCTTCAACGGCGCCATCAAAAAAGAACGGCAACAAAATAACTTCCGTGTTTAAATTACCGGGCTACCCCGATAATCATGGACGCTACCCGGCGGTCGACCGGTTCGATGAGGGGAAGCCCGTCCAATATATGGGCCAGTGCCGCCTCATCAAGCGGATGCTTGAGCAGGTGCCGATTGATGTTCTTGAGCCGGATGTCCCGGTATTTGCGGTTTTTGCGTTCGGTTTCGATCCAGCGGATCAGCTCCGGCTGGGCTACGTCGAGCCACCGGTTGGTCAGCTCGTACCAGTCAACGCCCGGAGCGGGTTGATAAGAACCGGCCGCGACAGTCCGACCCCAAACGCCTGTGGTTCTCTGGCCTGAAATATCCGTGACAGTTTGGGCTGAATCCCTTGTGGCGCGCCGGTCTTCCTGCCGAAATACCAGATCGTGCAACCGGTGTACGTACCGGTGCCACTCCTTGCTGCCGTGATCTTCCATCTTTTTCCATTTCGGCAGTAAATAGCGCATCTGTTCAACGGCATGGCGCTTTTTGTGAGGCAGTGTCTGCTGCTCGTGTTGGTCCAGCCAGGCCATGTGCCGGTGCATCAGCGTTTCGGCATCCTGGTCGAATTCGGCGGATTCGGCCTCCGGCAGGAGTTTGCGCAGTTTCTCCGTTATTTTGTGAATGTCCTGGAGGATTTCACCACTGTCTTCCATACGCAAAATCCACCAGGGTGCGGAGCTTTCGGCGCCCCGGACCGCCGCAAAGACGAACGGTTCATCAGCACGGACCACACTGATCCATGCTCCGTCACTGTCGCCGTGTTGTACCGCCTCTTCGTATAGTGTCCTCACGATCAGCGGTTCCGGTCCGAACACCAGATTGCGCATGGAAGTGAACGCATCTTCAAAGCCTTCCCACGATCGTTCGGCCTGCCGGTGTTCTTCGAATTCAGCGATTACCTCATCGGTACTGAGCGACTCTTCGGCGAAGGTCTCGCTGCGCATCGCGATCTGCTCGGGCAGGTTGATATTGCTACCGATCAGCTCCTCGACCATCTGGTGACGGTGGAAAAACTGCCGGTCGGTTTTCAGCCGGAACGCTTCGGAGTCATCCGGCCAATAAACCGTAATCTCCCGGTGCGGACTGTCCAGCCGGTCTACCCGTCCGATACGCTGTTCGGCCACACGAATGACCGTAGGCATATCCAGAAACATCACCGCCGACGCGCGCTGCAGATTGATCCCTTCGGCCAGGGCATCGCTGCACAGGGCTACCATCGGCCGGTTTTCGGCTTCCAGGGCAAACGCTTTTTTTAACAGCCGACGGGTATCTCCCGAGCTGCCGGTCACCACCATCGTCTGCTCATCGTATCCCATATCCGCCAGCTTCTCGCGGATCACTTGCAGGGTAATGAGCGCAGTGTCGTAGGCCAGTACCATGCCTTTCTGTTCGAGTATCCGGGCCACCATCTTCGCCTTGCCCGTCTCCCGGCTGTCGCTGATCCGGCGTGTCAGTTCGGCGATCTCTTCCATTATCTCCACTTCCTCGTCACAGACCTGTTGCCACCGGGCACTGTCGCCGATCCAGTCCGGAAGCGGAATGTCCAGGTTCGTGGGCGGCGGCTGCTTGCGGAGCTCCCGGATTCGTCCGATGATATTGCCGGTTTCGTTCCGCTTGAAAGCTTTGATTCCGAACATTTCCCGGGCCATCTTGGTCCCCTTGAGATGCTCGATGAGGGCGGCGCGGCTGGACCGCAGCATATTCCGTATGTTGTAGCGTGTCAGAGCCGGTCCCATCGTCAGTCGTTTTTTCAAAAAAGACTGCTGGCGTTCTTCGTTGAACCGGTCGTAGCTATCGGCTTTCAGCTGGGAGAGATAGATGATGCCCCGTAACCGGCTGATGAGCCGCTCGATCCGGCGGGCGAGCTCCGCATCTTCATTGGTCTCTTCGGTCTTGTAGGTTGTGGAGCAATGGACCGGATAGCGGCAAAGATTACCGAACTCATCGCGGTAAGCCTCCGGCTCTTCATCAATCGCCACGTTGAGTTCGCGCTTGGTGCGCCGGACCATGAACCGGTGGACATAATTGCGTAGCTGCTCCATCTTTTCGGGACTGCGTGCATCCCGGCTGGTCATCAGCTGGCGGTAGGTCCGGTAAGCCTCATCGCTGAGGTTATCCAGTCCCAGTATTTCCACCAGTCGCAGCAGATCCTCGCTTCGCCGGTTAAGCGGAGTAGCCGTAAAAAGGATCACGTGGTCTGCGCGGTTGACCACGATCGAGCGGCTGCGTGTGGAAGCCTTGTTCAGGTAGTTGTGCGCCTCGTCGACCAGCAGAATGTTCGCCCGGCGGATCTGTTGCAGGATCTCCCGGGCTTTATCCCCTTCGGGATTGCTCAGCATTCCGTGCGAAACCGGTCCGGCCATTGACTGCGGCAGGTATTTGAGTTCTTTGTTCCATGTGTCGATGACCAGTGGGGGACAGATGATCTGATAGTTGGCCCGGAACCAGGCCGACCGGCGCCATAACCGGTTCAACAGAGATTCGAGCAGTCGGGCGCCCATGCGTGTTTTCCCGGAACCGGTGGGATCGGCGATCAGCACACTACCCTGCCGTTCGAGCAGATAGAGCGCCTGAGCGATGGAACGTTTCTGGGTGGGCCACAGCGACGCCATATTTCGGCGCAGCCAGCGGTCCGAATACTGTTCTATCCACTGGCCTTCGTTGATCAGCGCGATGGCCCTGGCCAGCGACTCCTGCCAGCTCACATTGCGCAATAACGCTTCCAGCAGCTCGATAACGGCGTCATTCCATGGTGACGCCCCCTGGCGAAAATGATCGGCGATTTCGCAGATGTCGTTATAGCCCTCCGTCCCCCAACTGCGACGGACGTTGGCCTCTCCCTGGGTTAGCATACCGGGTCGTGTGAAGTTGCTCGAACCCAGCATTGCGTGTTGATCACCGCGGTAGAGCTTGGCGTGCAGATTCGGCCGGTAAAAAAACGTTACCAGTTCGTACCGGATTTTTTCGATCAGACGCAACACCGGTCCGTTAAGCAACACCGAGATACCTCGCTCCAGCCAGTAATGCCGGATTTCGTCGGGCAGAGAGAGTCCGGTTGATCCGTCTTCCACCCGGAATCCCCCTCCGTATCTGTTACTGTCGATCCCAAAGCCACCCGATCTATGACTGACTGACCCTTGGCCGCCGGATCCATCACCGCTCGGCACATGGCTGCCGGACAGTCCGTCCTGCTGAAGCGGAGAAACCGGCTCGTTACCCAGAACGATCTCGATACAGGATCGGGCATTGAGCTTGTCACCAAGCTGTTCGGCCAGAAAAGCCAGCGAAGAGTACCCGGTAATGATCAGATAGGTGTCCGATTCCGCGATATCACGACGAATCAGATTCCAGACCACTTCCTTCCCGCCGCGGTTCATGGGATAGTCGACATGTTCGGGCAACTGTGAGTCGAACAACGATCCCTGCGGATTGGATGGACGCTCTTTGGTCATGCGATGGAGATATTATGAAAAACGGAATATCGTTGGATTACATGCTTGTAATATACTAAATTTGCAACCCTGCCAAATTTACAATCCCGTGTAACTTCCGTTTACTCGCTTCTCAGGGCTTCGATCGGATCGAGCAGGGAGGCTTTGCGTGCCGGTATCACGCCGAAGAAGAGACCGACCCCCAGTGAAAACAGAAATGCAAAGAGAACCGG
>SLOL01000084.1 GCA_007132495.1 Balneolales bacterium | reverse complement strand
GGTTTTTCGGGGGGAGGTCAAAGCAGCACCTCATACGTCCGATTCTCTACTTTTAACTGGCTGATTTATTGATAGGGGGTTAGTCTATATCCCATTAACCATTTCCAAGTGATTCAAATTTCCAGATATTATCACACTCTAAAGCATCTCAGAATCTTGCAGGTTCGGTATCAGATCGCAAATCGGATCCAAAAACGCTTTTTCCCGGTACGTCTTTCCGAAATCGACGATACCCCCAAAATCCTGAAGATCAAACTCCAGGATTTTCCCGGGGAGCCGAAGTCCCATATGGACAACAGCCGCTTTGAATTTTTGAACATCGGCCATGATTTCGGGGATTCGGTCGACTGGAATTACACCGGACACGGCAAACTTTGGGCTTACAAGCTGAACTATTTCGAGTTCCTCCATCAACCGGATATGGATACGGAAAGCGGACTGGCGCTGATCCGTGATTACATCCAAAAGCAGCATGACAGCACGGAGGGGTTGGAACCGTATCCGATCTCGCTCCGCGGGATCAACTGGATCAAGTTCATGGCTGCTCACCAGATATGGCCCGATGACATTGTCGCTTCCCTTAATGCCCAGTACAAAGTGCTTTCAAAGAGGATTGAATACCACCTCATGGGGAATCACCTGTTGGAGAACGGGTTGTCCCTGTTGTTTGCCGGAGTAGTTTTCAGTGATACCGGCTTCCTGAAGCAAGCCAGAAGCATTCTTAACCGTGAGTTGCAGGAACAGGTCCTGCCGGATGGCACTCATTTCGAGCTGTCCCCCATGTATCATTGTATTATGCTCCAGAGGCTGTTGGATTGTTACAATCTGCTCCGGAACAATCTTCATTCAGAAGACGCATTGGAAACCCGGATCAGGGATGCCTCCGCAAGCATGTGCGGCTGGCTGGAGCAGGTGCGTTTTTCCAACGGTGACATCCCCATGGTGAATGACAGTGTTCATGGTGAGTTTCCGGATCCGGATGAACTCCTGCGTTATGCTGAACGTCTTGGTGTCACTACGTGTAAAGTTGCTTTGGGAGAATCCGGCTACCGTATGTTTCGTGATGGCGATTTCGAACTGTTTATCGATGCCGGTCAGATAGGGCCGGATTACCAGCCTGCCCATGCACACTCTGACACCCTTTCGTTCGTTCTCTATGCAAACGATAAGCCAGCGATCATTGACCGGGCCGTATCAACCTATGAGAAATCTCAGATAAGGGAAGAGGAGCGGGGGACGGCATCCCATAACACGGTAGTACTCGATGGTCTGGAACAAAGCGATGTCTGGGGCGGTTTCCGGGTAGGCCGAAGGGCAAACGCGGAAATTCTTGAGGAGAACGGAACGACGCTCAGGGCCCGCCACGATGGATACAAAAAAAAGCTTGGAGTTCTGCATTACAGAACCTGGAAAGTGGCAGAGAACAGCATTGAAATCACTGACGAACTCAAAGGCGGGAAATATAAACGTGCCGAAGCTCAACTGCATTTTCATCCGGATATTTCTGTCATGCGCTCCGAAAACGGTGAATGGGTTGCTGATGGTGTGAAGATCCGCTTTCGGGATGCATTAGAGCAAAAAAAAGTGAAATACGCTTACGCAACAGGATTTAATCGGACATCCGAAGCCGACAAGCTGGTGATCACATTCAACAGGTCGCTTGTAACCGAGATTCTGCGAAATGATCATGAAGCTTCACAGCAACAGTCAATAAATACATGAATATTCTGCTATTGTCATTTTATTACGAACCGGATTTATGTGCCGGCTCTTTCAGGAATACGGCTCTGGTCCGATCGTTAAGGAAATCGATGAACAGTGGTGATTCAATTGATGTGCTCACCACCATGCCGAACAGATATCACAGTTATTCCCAATCTGCGGACGCGCGTGAAACGGACGGTATGGTTACGATCAACCGGATCCCTCTGCCTGAGCATAAAAGTGGCTTTTCCGATCAGGTATGGTCATTCAGGGCGTATTACGGCCAGGTTTGGAACTATTTGAAGCGGAACCATAAACATTATGATATGGTAGTCGCGTCCTCGTCACGCCTTTTTACCGCATACCTTGGATCCAGGGTGGCAAAGCGGCTGAAGGCGCCACTGTATCTTGACATCCGGGATATTTTTACCGACACACTCGACGATGTGCTGAAAAACCGATTGGTAAAAGCCGGTCTGCTGCCCGCATTGCGAAAACTGGAAAAGTCAACGATTCAGTCCGCCGATCATCTGAACCTGGTATCGGGTGGTTTTGAGAAATATTTCAGGAAATTCTATTCCGGTCCGGTTTCAGAGTTTACCAATGGAATAGATAATGAGTTTTTTGATTATGAGTTCAAGTCTTCAACAAACAATCCGGTGCCTGTCGTAACCTATGCCGGCAATATTGGGCAGGGACAGGGCCTGGAGAAAATCATTCCGGAAGCGGCTGCCCAGTTGTCGGGCAAGTTTCAATTTAAGGTCATCGGTGACGGGGGAACCAGAAAAGCACTGGTTTCGGAACTGGATAAAAGGGGGGTGACCAATGTCGAGTTGGTAGATCCCGTGGACAGGGAGAAGCTTAAGGCACATTACAGTGATTCGGACTATCTTTTTTTACATCTCAATGATTACGATGCTTTCAAAAAGGTGCTGCCCTCAAAAATTTTTGAATATGCTGCCACGGGCAAACCTCTTATAGCCGGTGTTTCAGGGTACTCTGCTGAGTTTATCCGCAATAATGTGGAAAACCATATCCTGTTTTCACCATGCAATGCAGATGAATTGGTCCGTAAGCTGAAGAAGAATTCTTTGAAATCCACACCGAGAAACGATTTCGCAGACAAGTATCGAAGAGATAATATTATGGACAGAATGGCGGATTCCATCATGCAATGCGCCATAGCGAAAAACGGGGTGTCATGAAAAAAGGCATTCTCATCACCGGAATTCATGGTTTTGTAGGTTCAAATTTGGTGCAATCACTTGGATCCTCATACTCAGTGTATGGGTTGGACATCCAGTTTGCACAGAAAAAAGATCTTTTAAAGACCTATGTCTGGGATGAGCTGGCTGACGTTCCTGATGTGCATACGATCATTCATCTTGCCGGCAAGGCCCACGACACCAAAAATACTTCGTCCGCACAATCCTATTTTGATGTGAACCTCGGGCTGACAGAGAAGATATTTGATTACTTTTTAGAGTCCGGGGCGCAGAAATTCATTTTTTTCAGTTCGGTCAAGGCGGTCGCGGACATTGTGCCCGGAGAAGTTCTTACAGAAGACGACCACCCGGATCCACAAACCCCGTATGGCGAATCAAAACTTGCGGCTGAAAAATTCATTCTTGGCCAAGAGCTGCCTGCCGGTAAAAGCGTCTACATCCTCAGGCCATGCATGATCCATGGACCCGGCAACAAGGGGAATTTGAACCTGCTCTACAGTGTGGTCCGCAAAGGGATTCCCTGGCCCCTGGGGGCATTTGAAAACAGGCGATCCATGCTCTCCATCGATAATCTGGTGTTCATCATCAAAGAGATTCTGGATGGCGAGATACCGTCCGGGATATACCAGGTGGCCGACAATGAACCGGTTTCCACCAATGAACTGATCCAGTTGATGGCGCGATCGCTTGGCAAGAAGCCAAGAATCTGGAACCTGCCCAAATCATTGATTTCAGCCACTGCAAGGACCGGGGATGTGTTTCGCCTGCCGCTGAACACCGAACGTCTGCAGAAACTGACCGAAAATTATGTAGTAAGCAATGATAGAATAGCCAGTGCCATTGGAAAGCCATGGCCCGTATCAGCCCGGGAGG
>SLOL01000178.1 GCA_007132495.1 Balneolales bacterium | reverse complement strand
TTGGCTAAATAAACCGCATTTGGAAAGGCCAGCATACTGAGTTCGGAAAAGTCGGTGGGGACGAGTATCCGTGGATTTTTCATGAAATGCTCCTGTTGATGGGTGAGATATACTGAAATGTAGGTAATCCTCATTTCAGTGACAACAGCTACAGTTCTGAGTTGCAGGTAACGTCAGAAGTTAATCCCGACCTGAAACTCGTAAAGAAGCGCATGCCGGTTACTCCCGGAAAGCGTTACCTGTATGGGCCCTATGACCGTATTCCAGCCAATGGCCGTGCCCCATCCCCAGCGTGGGAAAGAATCCAGAATGGAAAGGTCAATCCGCTCATAGGCGTTTCCCATATTCATTCCGGCTGTTGCGTATAAATTACTGTGAAACCGGTATTGGGCGGCCAACCGTCCCGTCAGCAGATTGTTACCGGCCAGGGCCTCTTTGGGATATCCCCAGAACGTATCATGACCACCCGCATAAAAGCGATAATGAAGCGGAGGGTGCCCCCCGAAAATGTAACCACCGCGAATGCCGGATATCAGAGTCAGATCATCAGTGATGCGGAAAAAGCCGGACCATCGCCCAGAAATCCTGCCGAACGCGGCATCATTTGGGAGGAATCGTGGTGACATATCGGCACGTAGCAACAGATACTGTCCGTTTGTCGGGATATGAGAACGGTTCAGATTGTCAAACTCCATTTCACCGACAAGTATTTGCAGGCTGTTCCAGTCAAACGGAACTTCGAGGGCCCCATAGCTTTCCGTCAGGTTAAAGCGTTCAAACCGGTAGCCGAATCCGGCTCGTAACACCGATGCATATAATGGACCGATCAATCCTTCGCCGTACAAAATATCGGTTCGCAGGTTGGCCTGCCTGTGCCCGTTTTGATAAATATCAATCTCACGTTCACGAAAGCCGGCCGATCCGTGAAAGGTAAGGCGTCGGGGTTCGAGTCCTATATAGTTATAGTAGTCGGCTTCGGCCAGGAATTCATGTCCCACCCTGACATTCAGTCTGGCTGTGGAAGCGGGGAAGAAAAGGTTGCGGAAGGTGGCGTTGAACAGCAGAGAGGGACCTAGAGTGCTGTTATGGTGGATACCGGCTTGTATAATATTCGCCGTTTGTTCTTCAAGGCGGATCGCAATGTCCGCCTGGTCATCATCCCACCGAAGCCGATAGGTTACCTGACTGAAGCGCCGCATACCATAGAGTCTGAGCAGTCCTTCGTTCAGCTGTTCTTGTGTGATCGTGGAATTGTCCTCGATCTGGAGTTTGGTACGGACGTGGTCTGCCGGTATGGTCTGAAGCCCTTCGAATGTCACATTGCGGATTTTCAGGGTATTTGTTGGTTCGAAAGCCGGAAAGACGGGAAGGTCGAAAGCTCGCCGCACTTGCTTGAGGCTGTCTGCAAGTTCCCGTATTTCGTCAATTTGTGCCCGGGCGGCATCTTCACCCGCCTTGATGATTTCATGGATATCGCCAAAACTGAAGGTGGCATAATCTTCCAGATCGGGTTGAATGTAGAAATCCGCTTTTTCACGCTGCATAAGCATAGACCTTTGCATACCAACGGCAATGGTCTGAGTAAGGATATCCGGAAGGGTGTGCAGCTCTTCGACCGGCTTTAGATCGGAACTGGAATTAATAGCTATAACGTAATCGGCACCAAGTCCGTAAGCCTCCTGTACAGGCATGTTGTTTACCAGTCCGCCGTCAACGAGGTACTTCCCGTCGACCCAGACCGGATCAAATATCGAGGGAATGGACATGCTGGCACGTATCGCATCCGGCAGGAATCCGCGATCAAGGATAACCTGTTCTCCGTTTTGAAGGTCCGTTGCGATGCAGGCAAACGGGCGGGGAAGGGTTGTGAAATCCTCGACGTCGTGATATGACCAGGTAAGACGGGCCAGAAGATTGAAGGTGTGGGTTCCGGAAACAAGTCCGGTTGGCAGCTCAACGGTTCGACCTGCCACCGGGAACGACAGCAGAAACCGCCCGTCATATTTTTTTTCCTCCAGGGGCAGGTGCCGACGAAAAATCGGCTCTTCAAACAGTTGGCGCCAGTCTGTACCAAGAGCAACATGCTCTAATTGATCCGGGGTGTAGCCGATCGCGTACAGCCCCCCAACTATGGCACCCATACTTGTGCCGGCTACTACATCAACCGGAATACCCTCTTCCTCAAGAACCTTCAAAACTCCGATGTGCGCCAGGCCGGTAGCACCGCCTCCACTGAGCGCCAGGCCGATCGTAAACGATTCGGAAGCTTCATCTGAGACAGAACCGGAGGCGGTACCCCCCTGCTTCTGCATGGCGTTCAACTGCTGTACACCAACTGCCACAAGCAGAAGAAACAAAAGGGGAATCCGATTCATGGTGGTGTGTTACAATTTTCTGGCGTGCTGCCGGATATTAACGATCCGGCAGCAGGGTTCATTCATTTTACAACCCAGGTATCATCACCATAGAGCAGGTCTTCAAGACTGCCTTCACCATACGTCTCTTTGGCTGATTCGATCTGCTTATGCAGAAGGTCCTCGTAGGTGGGACGCTCCTGGGCCATCAGTACACCGAATGGCCGGGGTAGTTCCTCCCTCCGATTATTATCATCGAAAAGAGAGGTCAGCAACCAGGCTTTGTTCCGGTCTGTTTCATCGTGTACCCACAGATCATCCACGGACCATTCTCCGCTTTCGAGATCCACCTTTTCGGGCCGGCACCCGTCGAGGCGGATACCGTAGCGGTCGTCTTTTCCGAAAAGAAGCGGCTGTCCGGGTTCGAGATAGATACTGGTGTTATCCCGGACGGATTTATCGGTATACGGGCTGAAAGCGCCATCGTTAAAGACAATGCAGTTTTGATAAATCTCAAGGAATGCGGTTCCAATGTGGTTCTGGGTCCGCTGAAGCATTGCCTGTAGATGCTTGGGGTCGCGATCCATCGTTCTTGCAACAAACGTACCGTTGGCACCAAGTGCCAGGGCAAGCGGGTTGAACGGGTTGTCGATAGATCCCATCGGTGTGGATTTGGTAACGTGACCGGGTTTGGAGGTCGGTGAATACTGACCTTTGGTCAGTCCATAGATCTCATTGTTGAACAGCAGCACATTCAGGTCCAGATTTCTCCGGAGCATGTGAATCAGGTGGTTTCCACCGATAGACAAGCCGTCACCGTCACCGGTTATCACCCAGACATTAAGGTCCGGACGGGATGATTTAAGGCCGGTGGCAATGGCCGTAGCGCGACCGTGAATACCATGCATACCGTAGGTGTTCATGTAGTAGGGGAACCGTGAAGAACAGCCGATACCGGCAATAAACACGGTGTTGTCCGGATCCGCATCCTGGTTGGACAGCATGGTCTGTACCTGTTTAAGAATGGTATAGTCGCCGCAGCCGGGGCACCAGCGCACATCCTGGTCCGAGGCGAAGTCTTTGGCTTTCAGGTTATTGTTTTTAGGGGATCCGTTGACCATTTTTTGCGTGCTCATAAGTCAGATAAAGTGTTTTGATCAGTAAATTTCAGAAAGTTGTTAATAGGTTTGGACCGGAGCGCCGTTTCTAAAAACGGGCCCGCGGATGTGCCTGTCAGCTATTATAGGTTTCGATGATGGACTCTTTCAGATCTGCAACCGAAAGAGGAGTGCCTTTAACCCGGTTGTAACCTTCAGCGGGTACCAGATAGGTGTCGCGGAGAATCTTAACAAGCTGTCCCTTGTTGATCTCGGGGACCAGAATCTTCTCGTAGTTACCCAGCAGTTCGCCGAAGTTCCGGGGAAATGGACTCAGGTACCGTACATGCGTGTAGGCTACATCGTAACCTTCTTCATGAGCCTGCAGGACGGCCGATTTGATCGT
>SLOL01000211.1 GCA_007132495.1 Balneolales bacterium | reverse complement strand
GTGAAGGTGAACAAATATTGCTGGCGGCATAAGCATTGGTAAAAAGCATGCCCTCATCTGCCAGCCGGTCGATATTCGGGGTTTGATACAGGTCTGATCCGGTCACACCGGTGTCCTTCCAACCCATGTCATCGACAAAGAAAAGAACAACATTCGGCTGTGATTTCGATTCAGCAAGCAGAATATTGGTCGACAGAACGAGGATCAAGAAAACAGACAGGAAGATCTTTTTGTGATTCATGGATTGATCAATATTCAGATTCAGATTTTCTAACTAAAAAAACAATATCCGGAACAGTGCCTCTTCCGGCAACAGTCAGATAACCATAAAATCAGTTGGTGGATCTTTCAATTATCGTCTATTCTTGTAAACTGCAGCAGTCTGAAATCCATTACCGTTGAGCCGGGTACTTGCGGGGCTTTCAATGTAAGCAACCCCTCACCGACTTCAAGATCAATAACGCCTAACTCCATCGGTATAAAATCCTTTACATAAGATTCTATTCGTTCCACCCGGTCATGCTCCATTCCCCGCAACGGCGGATCATGAGCCTTCCTGATTGTACTCATTATACTGCTATCCCCAAATGAGAGCTGAACCGTTGAACCCAATCCATCTTCCGGACTGGTATAATACAGTTCCACCCTGTATTTACCATCTTTCAGGACTTCCACATCCCAGGTGATACTGTCGGACGGGCTGGTCCAGTTGGTAAAAAAAGAATCGTTCGGAAACCGGTTTGACCGTTCTATGTTTCCGTGCGGTATGCCGTCCCGGGCAGGCAGTTGGGTATAGGGAAAATTTGCATGGCCAACCGGGAACGGCCGGTCATCAAGCTCATCCCGCTTTAATTGACCCAGTACCTGATCCTCCCAATTCGCCAGTGAATCTGCCAGTGCCTGGGTCAGGCCGGGATGTTGTCCCGCGACATCATGATACTGGCCGGGGTCTTGCTGCATATCATGCAACCGGCCCTCCTGATCCAGCCTCCATCCTTGTGCCCGCACACTGATTCGTCCGCCCCAATGGCTGTAAATAAGACGCTCATTCCATGAGTCGGCCTGCTCTGTCAACAGTGGTTTCAGGCTCACACCGTCGAGCGGATTGGGAGGCTCCCATGAAATTCCGGCCAGATCCGCCAAAGTCGGAAGCAGATCAATGGCCGCGGAAATCTGTTTAATTTCCTTACCGCGTTGAATCTTTTCGGGCCAGCGAATAAACAGAGGTGACCGGACGCCGCCTTCATCCACACTCCCTTTCCGGCCTTTCATTCCACCATTCCAACGCCAGCTGTTGGGGCCGTTATCGCTCAGGTATACCACTATGGTATTCTCCTCTAACCCTAACTCCTGCAATCTGTTTGTGATCCGGCCCACATTCCAGTCGATATTCTCAACCATTGCCAGCGCCGCCCGGGTAAAAGTCAGGTCCTCTCTCTCCGGATCCCGGTGATACATGGTAATATCCCGGTCGTCAAAACGGTCCCACCATTTGTCCGGCACCTGCATGGGAGAATGCGGAGTATTGTATGGAATGTAGGCAAAAAACGGGCGGTCCCGGTGATCTTCAATAAAAGAGAGGGCCTTTGTGGTAAAATCATCGACGATATACCCCTCGCCCTGCACCAACTCCCCGTTATGTTCGAGAAATTGGGGGCTGAAGTAATCGCCCCAGTGGCCGGAGGCAAACCCATAAAACTCATCAAAGCCACGGGCGTTCGGATGATACGGATATTGCATTCCATTGTGCCATTTACCGAAAATACCGGTGGTGTAGCCGGCTTGTTTGAATACTTCTGCAATGGTGGTTTCATCCAGATTCATTCGTTCTCCGCCTGCCGAAGTGTGATAAACGCCGGTGCGGGGATGATAGCGGCCGGTTAAAACCTCGGCGCGGGTCGGGGAACAAACCGGACTCACAAAAAAATTGGTAAATGAGGCCCCGTTGATGGCAAGAGAATCCATGTGGGGCGTTTTAATATTACTGTTGCCATGGAGACTCAGATCGCCCCAGCCCTGGTCATCTGAGACGATCAGCACAACATTATGAGGTGCTTCCTTTTTGTTGTTAACGGTACATGACAGCAAAATCAATAACATCAAAAGTAAAGTGACGCTATACAATCGTGCACTTATAAATACTTCCCACAAAGTATTATTCATCCCAGGTATCATCACCATACATTATCTGAAGTTCATCCAATTTATCTTTGAGCTGCTGCTCTGTTTCTGCGTAGTCGGGGTTGCCATACACACTATTTAACTGATCCGGATCGGCTTCCAGATCAAACAGCTCCCATTCATCATGATCAGGAAAATGAGCAAGGGTATATTGATCTGTACGAACTCCGTAATGCCGGGCAACGCGGTGAACACGAGGCGGACCTTCAAAATAGTGATAATAGACAGCATCACGCCATTCGGCGGGATGCTCACCCCGGAGCAGTGGAACCATTGATCGCCCCTGCATCCTGTCGGAAATCTCTGCACCGGCCAGCTCCAGTATGGTCGGTGCAAAATCCAGGTTCTGAACCAGGTGTTTATTAATCGACCCCGGTTCGATACCTTCCGGCCAATGAACAATCAGGGGCATCCTGAGGGACTCCTCATAGATCCAGCGCTTGTCAAACCATCCCTTTTCGCCCAAAAAGAATCCCTGATCCCCGGCATAAATCACAACCGTATTATCATAAAGGTTTTCGCGTTTCAAATAGGCCATCAATCGGCCAACCTCGTCATCTACTTCCCGAATCACGCGAAGATAATCCTTTACGTAACGCTGATACCGCCACCGAAGCCGGTCCTCATCGGACATCCGGTCATAGTTTTCAAGAAGAAATTCATTTTCCTCGGCATATGCTTCTACAATTCGCTCAAGCTGTTCATCAGACAATCTGTTTACTTCCACCAGCTGCTGCCAGTTTCCCCATCCCTCTGTGTCTTCGCCCGTTTCCGGATCAACCGGTACTTTCAGATCCCAGCCCCATCTCATGGTGGTACCGATCTCCATATCCTGCTCATGAGCGGCCGTTGTCAAACCGGAGTAATCATAAAACAGGGTAGCGGGCTCCGGAAGATCACGATCCCGATAGTCGTCCAGTGCCGGGCCGGGCAACCACTCCCGGTGCGGCGCCTTGTGATTGTAGATCATCATGAAGGGCTTATCTCTGTCCCGTTCAAGTCTCAGCCATTCAAGTGCAATATCCGATATAATTGGTGTAACATGTCCCTCATATTCAACCTCTCCATGCGGGGTGCTGAATGTTGGGTTGTAATAGGTTCCCTGACCACCAGCCCCGATTAAAACCTCATAGTAATCAAATCCCTGTGGATCAGTTTTGAGATGCCACTTGCCGATCATGGCCGTTTGATAGCCGTTCTCCTGAAGGATCATCGGAAAGGTTTCCATATCATCCGGCATGGATTCAGCATTGGTGATAACACCGGTGATATGGCTGTGTAAACCGCTCAACAAAACAGCACGTGATGGTGTACAAATGGAGTTGGTTACAAAGGCATTGTCAAACCGGATGCCACCCTCAGCCAGGCGATCGATATTCGGTGTTGGCGTATGGTCCAATTGAAGACCATAGTTAAGTGCACCGCGATAAGCCCCAACTGCCTGGGCCGTGTGATCGTCAGAATACATGACGATGATGTTGGGCTTATCCTGCGATTCCTGCGTATCCTGCGTATCCTGCATTTCCTGCGCTACTGGAACATCAGGAGCCGACTGACAACTTCCCACGGCGGCAACAAAAGGAAACACGGTGACGATCGAAGTAAATGGGGACTTTGAAAACCTCACGGGATATATGGATTTTTGAGGAAATACCAGTAGTGATCTTTTAAAAAAGGGTTTTTTAAAAGATC
>SLOL01000118.1 GCA_007132495.1 Balneolales bacterium | reverse complement strand
TAGCATAACATAGTTTACCCCTTTTCGTAGCACAACATGGTCTACACCTCTGTTATCCCTTTTCTTACCTTATGTTTATTGAGCCTGCAAGTGATTGCAGCCCAAGCGGAAGAACAATGGATTACTTTTAAACCGGAGGACGGACCGGGTAACGGCCGACATATTGTACTGGTCAGCGGAGATGACGAGTACCGCTCGGAAGAAACCCTGCCAATGCTTGCCAAAATATTGAGCCGGCATCACGGATTTAAAACTACGGTTCTTTTTGCCATAGACCCTGAATCTGGAGAAATAACGCCTGATCATCAAACCAATATTCCGGGTCTGGAACATCTTCGTGACGCCGACCTGATGATACTCTGTATCCGGTTTCGCGAACTTCCAAACCGCCAGATGAGATATTTTGATGAATACGTGCAGTCGGGCAAACCGGTCATTGGAATTCGCACCTCGACGCATGCCTTCAGATTTGAACGAAATCCGGATAACCGCTATCGAAAGTATGATTTCAGAAGTGAAGTTCCAGGCTGGGAAGGCGGGTTTGGACAACAGATCCTGGGGGAAACCTGGACCGGCCATCACGGAGATCATGGTACGGAAGCAACCAGGGCATTGAGAAACGGCATCATGGTGCGACAGGATCATCCGGTGATACGGGGTGTCTCGGATATATGGGTGCCGACCAATGTCTATGGAGTTCTGAACCTGGAACGAGATTCCGATGTGTTGTTGTGGGGTCAGTCAACTCGTGGGAAAAAACAGGACGCCCCCCTGATATGGGAAAAACCTGTCATGCCGATTGCCTGGACCCGGTATTACACTTCCGAAAACGGTAACACCGGCAGGGTATTTACCACGACCATGGGATCCTCGGTGGATTTTTTAAGTGAGGATTTGAGGAGGTTGCTGGTTAACGCAAGTTACTGGGCTCTGCAAATGGAGGATGCGATCCCGGAAAAAAGCAATGCTGAAATCGTCGGAGAATACAACCCGACCATGTACGGGTTCGATGACTATATCAGGGGGCTGAGACCTGCGGATTATAAATAATTTTAAAAAATGACTGTTATGTTCCAACAGCTCATTCAGAGAATCAACACGCTCTGCTGATAACACTTTTTCGTGTCCGCTTTCCTTGTACTTGTCGTAAAAAAGGGTTTTGAACTTTAATGCGTTGCATTTAAGAATGACAGACCCTCCTATTCTCCCTGCCCCTATTACCCCTACAGTGATCTCCGAGTTTCTCTTTATACGATTATTTACATTCTCTTGCCAGGTATCGAAACAGGCCCTGGCATGATGATCATAGACGGTCACACCTCTTGCAATATTCAAAATCATGGCAACAGCCGTATCACTGACCTCATCTACCCCATAGTCCGGATTATTACAGACTACCACTCCTCTTGATTGCAGTTCCTTTAAATCCAAAGTATCGAATCCTACTCCATACCGCTGAACACCTTTAAGGTTTGGTGTTTTATTTAAAAATTCACCATCTATTTGTTCGTGCCAGACCAGTAATACCTCGGTATCCTTACCTACCTGCATACCTGCCAAATCACCAAGTATATCCTTTTCAATATCTGGGTTTGTAATGTGATCTGTTATTGCAATAACCGACATGAGAATGAATATTATGGGTGTTCATTAAGCGGTTCGAAATGCCCATTTTAATCATAAAACAATCCCGGCAAATACAGAGATATCCCGGGTATGAAGGTAACCATCAGCAGTACAATCAGGCACAAAAGAAGAAAGGGCAAACCGGCCAGACTAATTTTTTCAAGAGAAACTTTCCCGATGCCGGAAGCTACAAAAAGACAGACACCGAGCGGGGGAGTGGTTAAACCGATAACCAGATTCAGTACCACGATAATTGCAAACTGAACGGGATCTACTCCAACCTCTACGGCTATCCCCAGCAAAGTGGGAAACAGGATGATCATGGCGGCAATGGTTTCCATGAAAGCTCCAACAAACAGAAGCAGGACATTAATCAGAAGAAGCAGTACAATCTTGTTCTGAGTAAGTCCCAGCAGGGTATCGGCGATCATCCGGGGGATCTGCTCCGCCGCCATAATCCAGGCAAACAAATTGGCAAAACCCACCAGTACCATCAGTGCGGCGGTAGTTTTTGCGGCATTCATTATTATTCCAGGGATCATTTTGATGGTCAGCTCCCGGTAGACCAGCAACCCTATGACCATCGCGTACAAGACAGCAACGACCGATGCCTCGGTGGGCGTGAAAATGCCTCCCACAATACCCACCAGAATAACCAGGGTCATGATAACAGCCCAGAAAGCCTGATAAAAACTCTTCACAACAACCCGGAACGGCGCCTTTTCTCCTTTTGGATAATTCCTCTTCACCGAGAGCAGATATGCCGTAAATATCAGGCCGATTCCAAGCAAAATTCCGGGAACGGCTCCCGCCAGGAACAGACGACCGACCGATAGACCGGTCAGGGTGCCGGCAATGATCAATGGCAGACTGGGAGGGATAATAGGGCCGATGGTAGAGGATGTGGCTGTGATGGCGCAGGAAAATCCGGCATCATACCCTTCTTTTTTCATGGACGGTATCATGACGGTGCCGATGCTTGCCGTATCGGCAATGGCCGTTCCCGAAATTCCTCCGAAAAGCATGGATGCACCCACATTGGCCATCCCGAGTCCACCCCGGATATGGCCGATCAACGCGTTGCAAAACTGAATGATCCTGCTGGTAATTCCGCTGGCATTCATCAGATTACCGGCTAAAATAAATCCGGGTATGGACAGCAGTATAAACACATCGATTCCCGAATACATCTTTTGCGGTATCAACACGAAAGGCAGGTCGGTGAAAAGAATATAGGTGAGAGAAGACAATCCCAGAGCGAAGGCTATAGGAAAACCGAGGAACAAAAGAATCAGAAATACGATAAACAGCAGTAAAATCATCGTTGTTTGATCTTTTCAATGACCTGAAGGAAGGCATAGAGCATAACAAAAAAACTCATAACCAGCATGGACGCGTATAAATAAACCATATTGATCTGCAAGGCGGGAGAAGTTTGAAGCTTAACGACCTGAAACAGGGGAAAAGCGGATACAAACATAATCAGCATCAATACCCCCGTTGCCAGCAAAATAACGCATTCCATATAAAACCTGGCTCTTTCCGGCAGCATATTGATAAAGGTCTCCACACCAACATAAACATTATCCTTGATTGCCAGTCCGGCTCCCAGGCTTGTCATGTAGATAAAACAGAAGCGGGCCATTTCTTCCGTCCAGTGAACGGACCATGGCAAAGCAAAACGGGAAAGAATTTGCAGCAGAACGATCAGCACCATGGCCGAAGCGCTGACCACAAGGGCCGTTCCCAATACTTTATCAAGGTAATGTAAAAAACGGTTCTTCAATTCATCTCCAGCATTTGATGGTATAATCTTTCGGCTTCGCCGCTCAGTGACTGACGTACGGCCGCCCGAACCCTTTCCTCGAAAGCTTCCTTGTCTACCTCGACAAACGTCATTCCCTGTTCTTTCAGAAAGACAAAATCCTTTTCCAGCTGTTCCAGATACAACTCGTGTTGATAAGCTTGCATAGCTTCAGCGGATTCTTTAACAATGCGTTGCAGATCGCCGGGTAATGATTGTAGCTGTACGTCGCCAATCACGACATAAATCCAGCCCTTAACATGCTCCGTCAAGTTAACATAATCTTGTACTTCATAAAATCCGGCGCTTCTGATCAGAGCCAGCGGATTTTCCTGAGCATGAATGGTAGTTTGTTGTAATGCGGTAAAAACTTCGGAAAAGGCCATGGGGGTAGGCCTGGCCCCCAAAGCACTCCAGGCGGCGACAAACATAGAGACATCAGGGACCCGGATCGTCATCCCCTGCAGATCGTCCGGATGGGTAACCGGCCGGTTGGAAGTCAAATTCCGTGCTCCGCGTTCAAACCATGCCACCGGCCGGAGTCCGGTTACCTCCAGAACTTGATCCGCAATAGCCTCCCCTATAGGTCCGTCTGCAATTTTTCTCAGGTGATCGGAATCCCGAATGGCATAGGGGGTTGCGATCAATACGGCATTAGGCACGCTCCAGTTCAGCAGGGATTCACCGGTGATCGTCATATCCAGGCTTCCGGTCAGGATACTGATAATCATATCCCTTTCACCTCCCACTTGCTCATTGGGATATACCCTGACCTCTATCCTGCCATCCGACCGGTTTTCCACCTCTTCGGCGAACCGGACTGCCGCCTGATGCCAGATATCATTTTCATTGGCGATGTGTCCAAATCGGAGAATATGTTCCGGATTACTTTTCCCGGGATCCTTTTCGCAGCCGGAAAACGGGATGAACAGAATACAGAAAGCCACGATCCCGAGTGCCTTTTTGACGTTTCCTTCTGTCGCTTGTTTTTCAGTGATTCCCCTTCGGCTCATCATTTCGTCCTTTTCACTGTTGCTCTTTGCTGTAAAATATACATGGAGAAATAACGGATATCGAGATTTTTCATGACAATATTCGTTTTTCAATACGCTCGCCACCGGTAGTCAGATAGTGGCTGAAAAGGTTGGCAGTCAGACATGAATGGACCGGATACAGTGCCAGATAATCGCCCGGCTTTAATTTTGCAGATAATATTTCCGGGAGATGCAGGATACCATGTTCCTGAGCCAGGCCGGTCAAAATGGCTTCCGTGACAGGTTCACCGAAATTTTGATTTTCAAACCGCACAACCTGTCCATAACACGCAAGGTTATTCATTCTGATGCTCTCTTTTGAAAAATGGACGGCCCCGCCATAAAGAATAGCCCTGTTACTTTGAGAATGAACCTCTGCTACCGGACAAACCACTGCCATGGCCAAGTTATCATAGCTGCAACTTCCGATCTGAACCTGCATCAGGTCATAGAACACATTATTACCGGGTGAAATTTCACTCACAACACCAAAATCGTTTAACAGGCTGCAAGAAGGAGTGTCTCCCAGCCGGATAATCGCCTCCGGATATTTCTTCTTAACTGCTGAAAGTTTTTCAAAAACCGGGTTGATCGTATTTACAACTTCATCGGCACCCCGGCATTGATAGGTTCGCCCGTCATGCACATAAAATCCATAAAACCTTAGTTTGGAATGCTTGTTGATTTCATTCAATAATTTCTCTATTTGAGCGGAATCTTCAGCCGGAATACCACTCCGGTTGAAGCCGCAATCTAATTCGGTAAAGACCGTAACAGGATTTTGAAGTGACTTACCGGCAATTTTAGCCGTCTCAGTCGAATTGATGAAAACAGTCAAGTTGACGCGGGATGCCAGATCATCAATTTGTGGCAGTATGGAAGGTGAGAAGGGAAAGGCTATGGCAATAGATTTCCAGCCTTGATCGATAAAATAATTCGCCATACCGGGAGAAGATACCTGTATCGAATCAACTCCTTCATCACGGTACCATGATCCGATCTCCATTGATTGATGTGTTTTGAAATGGGGCGTATAACGGAGATTTCGTTCGGCAGCTCTTTGTGCCATTTTCCGGATATTGGCTTTGCATTTATTTACATCAATAACGGCGATCGGCCGATCGGGTGGCACAAAAGAATCCATATCATTTTAGTTAATCAAAAAGGGCAGATCACCGTACCGTGCGCCGCGGGATGGCGGTCGGAAGCCGGCTTACCAGCTCGTTATTGATGGCGTCGGTGATTTGTGTGAATGATTTAATGGTGATCGTGTTGTTATTCTGTTTACCGATGAGCACCACGTCATCCCCGACTTCCACATCGGGTATATGACTGACATCCACCATAAAGACATTCATATTGATCAGCCCTGTCACCGTCGCCTTTTTGCCGTGAATCAGGACATGGCCGCGATTTGACAACGCTTTGGGATAGCCGTTGGAATAGCCGATAGGAATCACCGCCACCGTCATGTCCCGCGTCGCCTGAAAACTTGTCCCGTATCCCACAAAATCATCTTTTTTTACCTTTTTCACATGCATGACATCGGTCTTCCAGGTCAGTATCCGTTTCAACGGCGAATCCTGGACTTTACCCGTCTGGAGCAGGTGCATGTTGTAGATATCGGGACTCGGCCACAGTCCGAATTGGACGGTACCGATACGTACCATATCCATGACCGTGTCGGGAAAGGCAAGGGCGGCTGCCGAACACGCGGTATGCCTGAGCCGGGGCAGATGCTTCAGCTTTTTGACCCGCTTGTACATCTCCTGAAATGCCTTGAGCTGCCGCTGAATACGAAACTGATTGGCAAGTGATTCGATGCCGGCAAAATGGGTGCACATCCCCTCAAACCGGAGAAACTTTTTATGCGTTTTCAGGAACCGGATCGCTTTTTCCAGCATTTCGGGCGGAAGCCCGGTCCGGTTTCCGCCTGTTTCCACTTCCAGATGTACTACCGCCGGTTTACCGACCTCCTGTGCAACCTTCAATGCGTTTTCAAGCTGAACAAAATCAAATACAAAAAATTCAATTTCATTTTCTATCACCCATGTGAGATCCTCCGGATACAAAATACCCATGATCATGATCCGGCTGTCATCGTGGGTGATCACTTCTTTTACCTTCCACGCCTCGTAGCTTGAAGCCACCGAAAAGTGACGAATGCCGCATTTTTCAGCCATTGGCACAAAAACCCCGATTCCGTGTCCGAATGCATTGGCCTTGACAACCGATGAAATAACCGGATGCGGACCAATTTTCTCTCTGATAAACCGGTAGTTCTGTTTCAGCGCCGACTGGCTCAGAAATATTCGGGAAGAGTGTTTTACCATCTTAAAAAGTTAACAGATTGTTCGCAGGATGTTTACAGTGCACGCCCGGTGATGTTAACAGATCACTTCCGGCGTATATCCAGGTTTTATTCCCGGGGGATATCCCCTTCCTGTGCGGAAAATTCAGAAATTATACACGGGAGCGGGATAATCCTGCCAAATATACGAAGTTCCCCAGCTGTTTTTGGCAAGCTCTTTGACCTTTTTGATTTCACCGTCGGAGACCTTCTCAAGATCTTCCGCTTCGGAGGGATTATAGTGAAATGCGTACAGCCGGGATGCAAACTGATGAAAGGGCAGCGATGATTCCCCGGGTATTTCTCCGTTACCGGCAACCGTCGGCTGCATATCCGACTGCCATTTCTGACGCCCCTCGTTATTGGGATTCAGAAAATAAATGCGGAAATCCTCTTTATATTTCGCCACACGCAGGATCGACACGGCGTGAAATCCCAACAGTTTGCCGTTGGCCGCAGTCAGAAAAATTCCCACGGGACTGGGATAAGCGAGGTTGTGTCCGCCATTGTAATCGGGGTGATGGGTGACATAAAACAGCTGAAGAAACTGTTCATAATTGACGATGGCGTTAATCAGGTAATTATACGGCGTAGTGAACCCGGTAGGAATCCACTGTCCGTACATCGCCGGATTCACCCATTTGTGCGGATCCTCGCCCCGTCCGCCTGCCAGCCGGGTCATCTCGAAATAAATGCGATCCAGATGTGGCACCAGAACAATAGAAACAGCATCAAGATTGAAGTCAAATTCCTTCGCCAATCCTTCTGCCAACTGTGATGACTTCAGCAGCTGACCTTCAAACCGCATGTCAAGATCATTGGTCGTTGCGGCCGTCAGTATCATAGTGAGCAGCTTTCCGGGGGCGTGCCGGCTCCACAAACTCATACCCCGGGCCGATTGGCACGTCGGATTCCAGCCCTGACCCACACCCAGAGGCTGTCCCAGCATGCAAACAGTATCGGCAAACAGATGCTCAATGGCCGAGCGCCGGCTGTCGGACCTGGATTTATGTATCGCCTCTTCAACTCCCGGATGCAGATCGGTCTCCATCAGCTGCTCGAGTCCGACCGTTACCGGCTGGCTCGACAGCAAGTTGCGCTCGAGCATCATGGCAAGGCCATATACAAATCTGCTCGTATCGGGATGACAGGCAAACGAAATATACCCGGCGACCTTTTCGTGATGCGATTCCAGTTCGGCCGCCCCGTATGAATTCAATCCCAGGACGGTTCCAAGCAATCCCGGATTGTCTTTGACCCGTCGTACCAGCACAGCATGATACTCCGACGCCAACCCGGATTTCCGCAGTGAATCGGCCAGTGCTTCGCATTCCGATTTCAGCCGGGATTGTTTTACTTCCGGTTTTTCCAGCCAGACTTCATACTCATCTACCGTCAACTTGTCCGCCTTTTCAGAGGGGGCATAGACGGCATCGATAAAAAACTGAAGCCGGGTTCCGTGTTCGTCATTATCCCCCTTTGTCAATTTATCCCGGACCAGCCGGATAATCGATCTGGCGCGATCCGTTACAATGGGACGCTGGTTGCAAATCATCTGCAGTTCCTCCGCCAGCCGTTTGCCGATGTGGTCCCACCGGATGAACTCCTCCTGGAGAAACTCAAAAAAGGCTGATATATGCTTTTTTGTCGCCACATCCACATTTCGCAACTCTTCGGAGGCATCGGGAAAAAGCAGATCGAGATTGGTCACGATCACATTCTCAAGAAACTCCCGAGCACTGCCCTTCGACATCCCTTCGGATGTTATCCGTCCCGTTGCAATTGCCAGAACGCGCAACTCGCTGAGAATTTCATACACCGTACTCATTCCGCCCGCTTTGAGGGTACCGCCCACCAGTGACGAGTTGAGTACCGCCGGATCTTCCCAGTTTGTGCCGGTAAAAAAGCCCGATTCCACAATCTGGCCAATGTGCTCATAGATGAGAGCCACCCCGCCTTTTTGGGATATCATCACATCGGCGGCACTGGCCAGTTTTTTGGACTGTTCCGGACGGGTCAGCGAGCCGGCCTGCTCCAGCTGATGCAATTGTTCAATGAAGTTTTGATGTGTGTGTCCGGCAATTTCTTCCGTCATAAAAGACTGTCCAACCTGAGTTTAATATTTGAAAAGTTAAAAATACAATAACTGACAATGTGCAAAATTCCGCTATGTCTGATAGATATCGACATCCAAAGGTATGTATAACATACGGCCGAAGGTTACATTTATTCCTGATAGAAACCGATATCCAATCAAGACATGTGCAACATTCGACCGATGGTTACCGCTATCCCTGATAGAAATCGACATCCTTGTAATGGCGGAGCAGTTCGGCCATACGGTCGGGATCACTTCCGCGGAAAAAGACCGTACCGTAATGGTTTCCGAATCCCTCCCGGTCTTCCGGTACTTTATGCTCCATCGGTTCGGTAAGGGTGTGGTTTTCAAAATACGGATCTTCTTTGAGTTCTTCCGGGATGGTCAGTTTCGATACTTTGCCGGGTTTGGGATAGATCATAAGGCTGCCGGCATAGTTATCAACGGGATCCTCATCTGATGGAAAGAACTTCGCGACATCCTCTTCGGTTGTTTCCGGATCGCTGCAGAGTATCATTGCCTGAATAGCGTCAAACCCATAGGCTTTGCTGATTAGTTCGAAAATGTGTCCGCCCGGGATGCGGCATGCCACTTCACCGAAGCTGAGTGTATTGTCTTCGGTCAGGAACCATTCCGGATGGATCACGCCGTACTGAATACCGAACGCATCCACCAGCAGTTGCATGACCTTGCGGATTTCCTTTCGTTTCGCCTGCAGCGCAGGTCCGGCCGGAATATAGTTGGAGAATCCCAGTTTGACATACTCGGTAATATTCATAAAACGGATTTTACCGTTGTGTATGAACGCTTCGCAGGAGAACTCCTGGCCGGGCAGATGACTCTCGACGAGGCACGGGAAATCCTTCTCAATCACCTTCTCATCAATCTGGTCATGAGTCCGAAGCAGTTTGTGTCCAACGGTTCCGGCGGCACTGAAAGGTTTGAGATGCACCCAGGCATCCTCTTCACCGGGAAGGACCAGATTGGCTTCATTCAGGCGATCCATGAATTTGTGCACCTGATCCTTGCTGTGCACTTCCTCGAACAGGCCCACCCGCAGGCCGGCCAACAGGGCTTTTCGCTTCATCATTGCCTTGTTCCGGAACAGGAAAGCCCGGTTCATAATGCGGGGATCATCGCGATACAGGGTATTCAGAGCCCCGGCCCATTCCACGGTCTCTTCAAAAAGCGGAATGGCAAACGACGGATTGAACGGTGCCAGTTTTTCTTTGAGAATCAGGGAGTTGGACTGGTCGCCCCAGTGGTTGAAATCCCATGAAACAAACGGAATATCATTTTCCTTTGCATAAGACTCAAAATCTTCAAAACTGACAACTACGTAGGGGCGATCCATTTTCTGTGCACTTTCAATGGCTTGTGCACTCCAACCCAAAAGAACAACTGCTTTATCGGTCTTCATAACAACTCCTCTGATTTTCTGATTTGTAAAATGATTATGTGAATATGTGAAACATATCCTCCATTGACGGCACGGGATTGTGCCGGAACGCCGGCACCGGATGGCGCCAGAATGTTTGAAGTTCCGGCTAAGGACCAACTTCCGGCGTCTTAGGTCGGCACAGGACTTCGCCAGAATGTTTGAAGTTCCGGCCATGAGCCAACTTCCGGCATCTTATGCCGGCACAGGACTGCGCCGGCATGTCCGGTAATCCCGGCCATGAATTATATCATACTATATTCAATGGTCTCAGGCGAAATAACGTTCAGATATTTTGGAAATGATATGGCCGTGACGGCAGGCAACAGCACACAAAAGTATGAAATACAACATACCTGATCCCGAGCCGGTCATTACGAACGACATTGTAGAGGAACTAACAGTCAACAAACTGAAAATAATGATTCTAACCGATGTTGTGAGATGGTCGGCGGATTTTTACCAGATGCCCGTATATCTGAAGAAGTGACGTTGTTGGCGTCTGCACTGAATTATTATTCAGACAAATAACGTGCAATATCCAATGCCCCATGAAATACTCCCAAAATTATAATTGACTTATGTGGAGAAATCATGTAGGCAATACGATAATGACCATATAGTAAAATACGGATATTAGCATCCTTATCCCTTCTGAAGCTGTAGCCTGACTCGGGAAACTGTTATAATAATTGTACTTTTTCATAAATACCCTCAATTACGTAAGCAGCTGTTTCCGAATCATGCGGCGAAATATAATCATGGATATCTTTTACCAGTTTTCGGCTTCCTGTGTCCATATTATTTCCGCCATGACCGAATAGTTCGATACATCTCTTCATTGGACATGACACGATTCCGGCGAACATCGTCATCCGAATCGCTGACCAACTGGAAAGGTCTGCTGGAAGACCAGGATATATACATCGTACAGTTTCCTTATGTACATGTCAACGAATGCCGTGGATTTTCTATCGCTGAAGAGTAATTTTGGGTCATCGGCATCAATTCAAAAGACACATATAATGCCCGGATCTTCACGCTCATCCATGAACTTGCTCATGTGCTTTATCGGGACACCGTGCTTACAAACGACAGGTTATCTGACAATTTTGACGGCAGTCGATCCATGGAATACACCGATTCATTCATTGAGCAGTTACTGAATTGTCCCAAGAAGATCACAAAACCGCCTGCCCGGGAAATGAAGCATTACAATATTTCATAAAACGTGTTAATATTCACGGAACCGAACTATATTTCCCTCCACCACAAGGCAATTTGTTTAAAGAATCAGAATGACCGAACACATCCATCATATCAATTCTCTGCTTTCCGAGCAGTTTAACAACCGGCTGGATTTCCGGGAAAAGCGACCGGGGATCTTTCAGCTTTTCCTGCCGTTTTACCATGAAGACGGTGATATGGTGGAAGTATATCTTGATTTGAGAAACGGAGTCAAAAACAATTCCACACTTTCCCGGGTGCGCATCAATGACTTCGGTATGAGTTTGATGAGGCTTTCTTATTCGTATGAAATCGACACCCCCAACAAAGAGAAAATACTCCACCGTATCCTTGCTGAAAACAATTTGGTCGAGCAAGATGGCCAGATCATATATGATGCTCCGATGGACGCGCTATTTCCGGCACTGATGCAATATTGCCAAACCGTCGCCAAAATCAGTAATATGCGGCAATTTAAGCGGGAGGTTATCGAAAGCCTGTTTTACGAAATGCTTGACGACTTTGTAATGAGTAAACTGGGGGATTACAATCCGGAAAAATCTGTCACTCCGATCCCGGAACGTGACGATCTGGAAGTAGATTATCAATTTACTCCCAATGGTCATCCGGTTTATTTGTTTGGTGTGAAGGATACAGCCAAGGCGAGGCTGGCAACTATCAGCTGCCTTGAGTTCCTCCGTGTGGATCTTCGCTTCAAAAGCTACATTGTCCACGAGGATTTTGAAAAAATCACCCGAAAAGACCGAAGCAGACTCACCAGCGCCTGCGACAAACAATTCCCTTCTTTAGACGATTTCACACATAATGCCCGGAAGTTTTTGGATCGGGAAGCTTCTTATTAGCTTTAAGACATATTAGCTGTTGGAAACCGAATCGGATTGATCATCATGGCACAATCATCGATCGAACAGACCGAGCTTACCTGGAATCCGGTCACCGGATGCAGCAAGGTGTCCCAGGGGTGCAAGTTCTGTTATGCGGAAGTGATGGCCCGCCGCCTCAAGGCAATGGGTGTTGAGAAATACCGGAACGGGTTTAACGTAGCCATTCATCCGGAATCGCTGAACGAACCGTATACCTGGAAAAAATCGCGGGTGGTGTTTGTCAATTCTATGAGTGATCTGTTTCATGAGGATGTCCCCGTCGATTTCATCCGGGATGTGTTCCGGGTCATGAGGGAAAATCCTCAGCATGTTTTCCAGGTGCTGACCAAACGAACGGAACTCGCACTGGAATACGATCAGGCCGGATGGCTGGACTGGACCGACAACATCTGGCTGGGAACCTCGGTAGAAGATGACCAGGTAACCCATCGCATCGATCAGCTGGGAAAAACCGGGGCGAAAACGAAATTCCTCTCTTGTGAGCCACTCATCGGTCCGCTGCCCGATATGAACCTGACCGGTATCGACTGGGTCATCGTCGGTGGTGAAACTAGCAGAAATCGTCCCCGACCGATGAAGCCGGAATGGGTCATCGACATCAAGAATCAGCGTGAGGCCGCAGGCGTACCGTTTTTCTTCAAACAGTGGGGCGGACGCAACAAAAAGCAAGAAGGGCGACTTTTATTAGATGAAAACTGCTACCAACCTTCTTTAATTTGGATATTTTTAAATTTCATAATTTTGAATTAGGAAGATCTATTGAAGCAGTATAACAACCTGATAACTGCAATATTTCAGCATCTGAAATAGAATAGATTGAATTAACAATTTTATCAATCTCAGATTCTATCCCGGAAGTATCGGCATCTAGAGTTGTGGATTTAGCTTCCAAAATTTGCTGAACTTTTTCCTCGATCAGTTTTTTACTTGCTTCATCCGGTTCGACAATCGGAATTGTCTCCAGATATTGATATATAAACCTTAAATAACCGCCTCGATATGTTGATGAAATGGTTCTGTAGTAAAAATCGATTAAATTAGAGGCAAGAATTCCAAGCAGATATTTTTCATCACTTCCAATAATATATGCTGTATTAACTACGTAATTTCCGCCTTCCTTATCCAATGTAAAATTTCCTCGCAATGAAATGTCCGGTAGCATGATTTTCGGCTTTTCGAATTCAGTATAATAATCACACGCCCGCAACTCCCACCAGTATTTACCTTTATCATATCGTTTTCGGGCATTTTCTTCATATTGAGCCAGATGACCGGCAATTGCAGGGTATGTCGATTTCAACCAACCCCATTTGTCATGATCATCTGTTTGTTGGTCGGTCCAGCCATTTGGGATGAATATCAAATATTTATCTGTTTTCGGAGGCTGATATCGTTTGATATCCCGTCCCGCCAAGAATGATTTTAGTAATTCCTTACTCTTTGGATCTTTGGCAATCAGCTTTTCTTTTGTCGCTTCATCGATTACGAAAGCTTCATTTAACCCTGTTAAAATTCCCCGATATATTTTTCCTTTGACATATTCACCTAGTGGTATCCCTTTGCTTCGTATTTTATCCAACAATAATTGGGATTTTTTATCAATCAAAGCCCATCCGTCTTCCTGTAGTTTGTCCTGAATGACCTCAAAACGGTACTCTTCTATAAACTTCCCAAGATCATCAAAATCCAGATGCTCAACGACCGTGGCCCAAAATGTGCCTGTAGCCGTAGCATTTTTCAGTTGCAGCAGACATGGATAGGTCGTCGCTTCTTCAAATACGGGCAGATCGCCGAAGTCATGAATTCCATCCACGGAAACATCCGATTTCATCCACTCCCGCAGCGCTTTCCCATAGTTGGCGCGCATCCATTTGTTGGCCACAATG
>SLOL01000179.1 GCA_007132495.1 Balneolales bacterium | reverse complement strand
GGTCTGCTCGCCAAAAAACACAACGGGAAAAAACATCAATCCCGGACTTCCGTTAATGTTCAAGGTCATTAGAAAGATAATGCGGTTTCCGTATATTGGCATGTACTATCATTCATTCCGATACGCCAAAACATGCTCTCCGACGAACAACGACAACAGATAAAGGAAGTCATTCAGCAGCAGATAAGCGAAGCTGAAAAGGAGCTGAAAGTGCTCAAAGAGCTGACGGCAGCCGTTGCGCCCGACGACTCCATCGGACGTATATCACGGATGGATGCCATTAATAATAAAAGTGTCAATGATGCCGCCTACCGGAATACCCGCTCCCGACTCAAGCTGCTCAAAACCGTTCAGGATCAGGTGGATGATGAGCATTTCGGGCTGTGCAAACGGTGCGGCGAACCCATCGCTTTCGGGCGCATCCAGATTATGCCGGAAAAAAGGGTCTGTGTCAACTGCTCGAAGTAGCAAAATGGCGGCGCAGCACCCAATCCGATGCTACCCTTTCAGACCGTCACCCAAAGCCGGCGATTTGCCTTCTCAGTCGTTATCGAGGATATCCCTGATGTGATCTTCGACATCCTGCAAATGATAGCGCGTAGTATTGTCGGCAGCGCGGGGAATCGCCTGACCGACCTCCTCGCGCAGGTCACGCAAGTGCCCCCGCATCATGGAAGTGGCATCATTGGAAGAGCGGAAGAACGATCCTCCCGCCTGCAGCTCCATAACTTCCAGATAGGTACGCTGCAGATTCCGTCGATAGAGATCGATATGCACGCTGTTTCGACCAAGTTCTTCCCATATTCCCAGGCGGAGATCGGTCATCATCTCATCAACCGCATAAATCACATCGGGATCACGTGTGGCCTCCAGTTCGGCCATACGATTCAGTCTGTTGCTGTTCATGAGACTGATTAACAGCCGTCGCTGGCTTTGCATCACCCGGTCGCTGCCACCCGAGGCCTGAATCAGGTCGAGAACCCGCCGGTCGAGCAGATAGTCCGGTGTTGCAAACGCCTCTTCGAGCAGATATTCCAACGCTTCCAACTGACGCTCACGGGCTACCGGTTCATAGACAGGCCCTTCCTGTCCATACACTTTCCGTTCACCGTACACGCCACCGACCCAGTTGACCACATGACCCAGCATCCAGTCGCGCTGCTGGATCACGCTGCCATAGAGTTCTTCCAGAGTAGCATAATTTTCTCCTTCTTCACCGGCGGCATCCACAATGAATTCCATGATCCGCTTAAGATTTGCGATACCGTACCGGGTTGATTTGACGTGATTTTCGCCAAGAGCTTCGCGTTGTTGCGTCGGATCCACCGTGGAAAGGTTTCCGAAGAGCAGCATGGGTTCATCTTCCTGGCGCCGCGCTATTTCATTCAGATATGGCCTTTCATCGTCTGCCGAACCGGCTTCCGGAAACGGCTTATACCCCCATTCCACGGCAAATTTGTCATATATCGAGACTATGGGAAACATATAGGCTCCGTCTCCGGGCTGGGCAACATAATTCATCCGTGCATAATCCATTATGGACGGCGTAGTGCCGTACTTGTGGGTGAAGGTCGGGCTGCGCAGGCTGTCGGTCGGTACCGTGGCGCTGGCTTTCATGTTGTGGGGAAAGCCGAGCGTGTGGCCTACTTCATGGGCTACAACCATCCGCACCAGGCGTCCCATCAGGGAGTCGGGCATCGGCAGGTTCTGCATGCGTTCATCGACCGCCCCTCCCTGAACAAAATACCAGTTTCGAAGCAGATTCTGCACATTATGGAACATTCCGATTGAGGAGGTGATAATTTCCCCGCTGCGCGGATCGTGTACATGCGGTCCATAGGCGTTCATGGTGGTTGACGGCATCCACCGGATCATCGAATAACGGGAATCCTCCATACTGAAATCGGGGTCATCCACCGGTGCTTTTTTTCCAATTATGGCATTTTTGAATCCGGCCTGTTCAAACGCCGGCTGCCAGTCGTTCACACCCTGTATCACATAGTCGACCAGAAATTCCGGGGTTCCGGGGTCTACATAGAAGACGATCGGCTTTTTCGGCTCGGAGAGCCCGGCTTCCGGATCCTCTTTTTCCAGCCTCCACCGGGTAATATAGCGGCGCTGTTCGGCGCGGTGCTCCGGTCGGCTGTAGTCCACCTGCCGGACGGAGAAAAATCCGACTCTTTCATCGTGCAGACGGGGTTGCATCGGTTCTTCCGGCAGTCGCAGCAAGCTGTGATTGATCAAAAGGGAGATGGAGCGCAAGTTCCCACCAACGGGCACTCGCTCGGAGTGCATGGTAAGGATATTGGATACCTCGACATTATCGGGAAACGCTCTGGCCCGTTCCACATAACTGCGGTCGGAATCAACGCTGCGACCGCTGTAACGCTCTCTGGGAGAAAATTCAGGAGTATCTGTGGTAAAAAGCGGGGTCACATCAATAAGAGAGGAGGTGCTGTCCGGTCCAATGGCCTCAATTTCAAATGAGGTAATAATCGGTTCAAAAGTTGCGGCCCTCACGGCATTGTAGACAGAAGAGCTGGTGTCGGCTGCCGACTGGTGCAGGACACTTCGAAGCAGAATGTCATCTCCCCGTTTTTCCCATCGCAAGACATAATTGTTCAGACGAACGCCCCCATATCCGGTTCCCTCCTGGGCACGGGCAATACGGGAGACCAGCAATACTTCATGGCCCAGTTCCTCATCCGGTATTTCGAAATAGAGCTTGTCATCCACCATATGGACGGTGAACATGCCCACTTCGGATTCAGCATCATCGGTGATGATTTCGTCATAATCGGATACCGGGCCGGGTTCTCCGACTTCCACAGTGCCTTCCGGGATGTCATTATCTTCCTCGGGTTCAGCGGTGGATCGGAACAAGGTGCAACCTGCCAGTAAAACAAAGAGCGGAAGGAGTAATAATGTGCGGTTGGGCATTATTGGTAACTGTTACGTGAAGTGATAATGGAACGCCTCAGTCCCATTCCGGTGACAATCCCGGGAAGTCGACGAAGCGTCTGTTTTTTTCAAGCGCGTCAATCTTTTCAAGGTCTTCGGAATCCAGTTCAAAATCGAAAATCGCCATGTTTTTCCGCCGTTTCTCCTGATCCGAAGCTTTCGGAATGGCAGCGACATCGTCCTGCTGTATCAGCCAGCGCAGTGCGACCTGTGTACTGGTCTTACCATGTTTTCTGCCGATATCATCGAGAACCGGATGGTTGACCAGTCGACCTTTGGCAAGCGGACTGTAGGCGGTCAAAAACATGCTCTTTTCGCGCATGTAATTCAAAAGCTTTTCCTGGGAGAGCAGAACATGGCACTCCACCTGATTGGTAATCACGGGAATGCCGGTCTTATCCACTTCTTTGAGCCAAGCGATTGTAAAGTTGCTGACGCCCAGAAAACGCACCTTCCCCTCCTCGCGAAGCCGGTGCATCGCCCCCAATGTATCCTCCAGTGGGACAGACGAAGAGGGCCAGTGAATCAGGAGCAGATCGAGGTAATCGGTTTGCAGTTGCTGCAGAGAATGTTCGGTGGTTTTCCGAACGGCATCCGGAGCCAGACTGTCTGTCCACAATTTGGTGGTTACAAACAGCTCGTTCCGGGCGATGTCGGACGCTTTTATTCCCTCTCCTGTTTCAGTCTCGTTATGGTACATTCCGGCAGTGTCGATATGCCGGTAGCCGATGGATATGGCATCTTTGACAGCATCCACACAGTTTTGGCCGTGCAATTGAAATGTACCGAAACCGAGCGCCGGGATTCTTTCGGAGCCCACATCAATATATTTCATGTGTTTAAATTATATGTATCACAATGTCACATGTAATGACATGACCGTATTTAATCATACGCCTGTGTGTCCGGGCGCATGCCCGGTCATGTGCATTTCAT
>SLOL01000110.1 GCA_007132495.1 Balneolales bacterium | reverse complement strand
GTACCCGACAACCTGGATGTGAATGTGATCCTGAAACCGGCCGATAAGGTCATGCAGGATCAGCTCATCCGCCACCGCCCGGTATTTGATAAATTGCTGCGGTTGGGAGATTTTTCGGCTGACAAGGATGCCGAAAGACCCAAAGCCAGTGCTTCTGATGTGGTGGCCGGACACCAGCTTTTCGTGCCGCTGTCCGGTTTAATCGACTTTGAAAAGGAACGGGAACGCTTGCACAAGGAGATAGACCGGCTTACGAATTTTTTATCTTCGGTGGAGAAAAAACTTTCCAACGACAAATTTGTAAATAATGCTCCCGAAGAGGTTGTTCGGAATGAGCGCAAAAAGCAAAACGATGCACGGATTAACCTGGAAAAGATGCAGACTATTCTTGGTGATCTGGAATAACCGTCCCTGATAACATCCAACTGTAATAAGCAGTTTTGCTATTGGCGCCTGATGCTCCCCTGGCCGAAAATTTTTGCATTATATCGTGATTTATGCCGACTTTTGTATTGAAAAATGATCAGGATGAACAACCGTCCCATCCGCCTTTTATAAAAGATGTCAATGACCGCCAGAAAGAGGCGGTTCTGCATACCGACGGTCCGCTCCTGATTATTGCCGGTGCCGGGAGCGGAAAAACCCGGGTACTTACCTACCGCATTGCCAACCTGTTGTACCAGAAAAAAGCATGGCCCAACCAGATTCTGGCACTCACCTTCACCAATAAAGCGGCCCGTGAGATGAAGGACCGTATTGTCGATCTTATCGGTGAACAGGCCAACCGGTTGTGGATGGGAACCTTCCACTCCATATTCTCGCGGATCCTGCGTATGGAAGCAGAGCATATGGGATACACCCGCGACTTCAGCATCTATGACAGTGTGGACAGCGATCGTGTCATCAAATCCATTCTCCAGGAGCTCGGGATCAACACCCGGGAGGTGAAACCGCAATCGGTACGCTTCGTCATAAGTGGAGCAAAAAACCAGTTGATCTCACCAGACCTGTTTGGTGACAAGTTCGTCCAAAGCTCGCTGGATGACATCGCAGCACAGGTGTACCATCGCTATGTCGAGCGCTGCAAGAAAAACAATGCCATGGATTTCGATGACCTGCTGATAAAGCCGATTGCTCTGTTTGAACAGCATCCAGACATCCTGCAGAAATACCAGGATCATTTCCGCTACATTCTGATAGATGAGTACCAGGATACCAATCACGCACAGTACCGGGCTACCAGGCTGCTGGCTTCTGCCCATGAAAACATTTGCGTTGTCGGTGACGATGCCCAGAGCATTTATTCATTCCGTGGAGCCGATATCTCCAATATCCTCAATTTCAGAGAGGACTACCCGGAAGCCGTCAAAATTCCGCTCGAACAGAATTACCGGTCAACCAAAGCAATACTGCAATGCGCTGACTCGGTCATCAAGAACAACAAGAACCGGCTGGAGAAAACACTCTGGACAAAGAACGACCAGGGCGAAGTGATAACGGTACTTGAAAATTACGACGAACGGGATGAAGCCAATCGCATTGCCCGATCCGTTGAAGAGTTGAAAATGCGCAACAATCTGAGCCTGAATGACTTTGCTGTGCTTTATCGTACCAACTACCAGAGTCGTGTTCTTGAAGATGCGTTCCGGCGAAGGGGAATCTCCTATCAACTGGTGGGCGGCATATCTTTTTATCAGCGAAAAGAGATCAAGGATGTAATAGCTTATTTACGATTGCTGGTCAATCCCAATGACGATGAATCCCTGCTCCGGATTATCAATGAACCGGCACGTGGTGTGGGTGAAAAGACGATCAGTCAACTTTCTTCTCTGGCACGAAATCAGGAATATTCCATCTGGAGTATCCTGCAGGATGTCGAATCCACAGGTATCTATAAACCGGCGATTACCCGTATCCGGGAATTTGTCGATATCATACACCGCACAACAGAAAAGCTGAATGAATTGGATTTGACCGATACCGTTCGTTTCCTGCTGGAAGAGACCGGTTATGTACGTCAGTTTGTTGAAGAGCATTCCCATGACTCGCTTATGCGCCGCCAGAATGTGATGGAGTTGCTTAACGCGATATCATACTTTGAAAAAAGTAGCAATACTCCCTCCCTGAGTGCTTTTCTGCAGGAAATCAGCCTGGTTACCGATCTCGATGCCCATGACTCCAATGAGCCGTCGGTAACTCTGATGACCGTCCACGGATCCAAAGGACTGGAATTTCCCATTGTGTACATTGCAGGACTGGAAGAGGACCTTTTCCCTATCGGCGGACGGGTCGGTGAAGAGGTCGATATCGAAGAAGAGCGCCGTTTGTTTTATGTTGCCATTACCCGGGCGGAAAAACATCTCTATTTCAGTTATGCCAAAAACCGTTTCCGGTTTGGCGAACAGATCGAGATGCGTTGCTCACGGTTTCTGGATGAAGTGGATCCGTCGGTAGTGCGTACGGAAACCGGTGCGACAATTCGTCAAACCGGATCCACCTCCCGCCACAATCGCGCTACATATATCTCCTATGAGCAAAAGCAATCCCGCCCTGCTCCCGCTACAGATCGTAAGCAACCATCCCCGCCCGAAACCACCATAGAGTATGACCAGGTGCCGGATGACGGAATATGGCGCCCGGGCATGAAGGTTGTGCATCCGAAATTCGGTCCCGGACAAATCCTGCAGTGTGAAGGAAGCGGCGACCAGGCCAAACTCACCGTCTTCTTTAAACAAGCAGGCCGGAAAAAGCTGATGATCAAATACGCCAAACTGAGCCTGATCGACGGATAGCTTCCAAACCGGCCGATTCGACCCTCGACGAAGTCCTTTGCCCCGGCTGTAACAAGGCGATGCACCAGGAATTACGACGGTTCACGACCGTTGTGTCTTTTCAAAGGTTCCATCAGGATCGCAGGGTCTCCTGTAGTTCAACAAACTTCATGATATCTTTGCGGGAGACCACACCGACCAGCTTCCCATCCTCAAGCACAATCATACGGCCGTTTGCCGAATCAATCAGATGCATTAATACGTCATAGGCATCCGTTTCAGGTGAAACAGTCCCGGTTTTTTCCACGGGGGTCATGATATCCGAAACCTTTGTGCTTTCCCAATTTGCACGGTCAACCGACTTTACCTGATTGATCTCAATAAGACCCAGTACCTCATCCCTCTTAACTACCGGAAAGCAGGAGAATCGGTTTTTGAAGAAATACTCATCCACAAGATTTCTGAGACTGACATCGGGATGAACCGTAGCCGGATCCACAGTCATTACGTTTCTGACCGGTATCCCGGACAGTCCTTCGCGCATAGCGACCATATAGTATCCGCTTTTTGCCGACTGCAGCAGAAACATACCGATGAAGATCCAGAATATGCCGGCAATGATAGCGCCACCAAAAATCACGACAGCCCCGACAAAAATCAGAAAAAAGGCAAAGAACTGCCCCATGTTGCTGACTATTTTTGTAGACTTACGCAAATTTCCGGAATAGTGCCATATTGCCGCACGCATCATACGCCCTCCGTCCAGCGGAAAACCTGGCAGCAGGTTGAAAGCCGCAAGAACAATATTGATATATCCGATATACCAGAATACACCGTACAGTCCCTCGGTAATCGCAGGTTCAGCGACATACGCAAGCCCGAGAAACAGAATACCGATCAAAATACTGCACATGGGCCCGGCACCGGCTATGAAAAATTCATCCCTGGCCCGGTCCGGCTCTCGCTTCATTCTTGCAAGTCCGCCGAAAATAAAAAGTACAATTTCAGTGATTTCCACTTCTCTTTTCTGAGCAGTGACGGCATGGGCAAATTCATGCAGCAGAATGGAAAGAAAAAAGAGCAGTGCGGCAAAAATGCTGAGTAACCACGCCGATACGGTGGTGATATTCTCATAGTTTTCAGGAAAGTAGTAAGTGGCCAGCATGAACACTACCAGAATAAAAATGATAAACCAGCTGTAGTCCAGGCCAATTCTGATCCCTTTATAATATCCAAGATTGATTCCCTGTCTCGACATGTTATCTCTTTAAAAAATCTTATGGTATGTATAATGAACTGTTTCCCGGGACACCATACCGGATGTTGTCTGCGTTTATATGCGTAACGTGTATTCAGTGAAAGCAGCATTTATTGCATATTCCAAAGTACAATTTTTTCAGACAAAATTGGTTAAACAGCTATTTAATCGTACCTTTAAGGGATTTATAATAGTATTATAACTTGTGGATGCAATGAACTAATGTGACTCCGGGTCTGTGTCACTTGCCGTTTTCATTTCTACCTTCCCTTGTCTCTAAATACCCGAGCACATTGTGGTCACATTTCCTGTTTGTCTTGATATCAGATGCGTGGAATTCTACTAAACATTATAATTATTTTTTTTGTAACCGGTACGGGCACAAATATTCTGCACGGGCAGCCGGTCACCTCACCGGAGCAGGTGGCACTTGGCGGGGCCGTAACATATGTGACCGGTTCTGCCGCACATTTTTACAACCCCGCCAATCTGATGATCCGTTCAAACCGGCGACCCACCCAGATCACAATGGGGATGGGTGGTTTGTATTCCAGCAAAAGCATCCCTGTAGCTGATTTTCACAAAATGCCCGATCAGGTGGCAGGATCCCATTTTCTGTCCGTGGACCTGGCGGACAGCAGGTTATTGTCGGATTCCGAGCTGATAAACCTGTTCGAGGACGGAAATCGCTACTACGAAGTACAACAATATGATATAATTCCTGCCGGGATTAGTTGGCGAGGCAGCTCACATGTACGCTCTTTGGCATTCCGTTCAAGGGGTATCTCCTCTTTTGAAATGAGCCGGGATTGGTTCGCCTTGCAGACGGATGAGACCGAAGAAGATGAAACCGTAACACGGTTTCTCAATGAAAAATACCAGGTATACCATGAAATTTCTTTTGGTATTGCCCGTGAGGCAACCATGTTCAACCGCTGGCAGGCGGGTCTGAACACACTGCTCCTCGGTTTTTCACCAAAAGTCATAGCCGGCGGAATGTATGCTGAAACACAATTCCAATCCGATTACCACCCTGTAAACGACACCTGGCAAAACGTAAAATCCATGGATGCCCGGCTGGCAGGAGATATGGCCGGCTACTCCCGGGAGGTAAGGGCCACCGGTCTCGCTCAAACAGCATTCTCCAACCACATCGATCCCCGCTCCAATTTCCGGATTAACGGTCTCGGTGTCGGGTTGGATGCCGGCCTTACCTATATCATTCCATTGGGTAATGATATCAGTCTTTCACCGCACATCGACGAACCACTTCGCAAATCCCTTCGATTCAGCTTGTCTTTAACCGATTTTGGCGTGATCCGGTATTACAACGAAGCACAGGAGTGGCGGTCTTCGAATTTTGAGGAGTTTCATGATGATTTACCTGTCACGAACACCGGTTACTCCGGTAAACCCGGGGAGTTTTTCCACTATCTTTCATCGGACAGTTCTGAAGCCATCATACTCAACAACCTTGTACAACGTCAGAAACAATCTTTCACGGTACAGCTGCCCACGGAACTGCACATGGGTGCGGCTTTTCAGTATAACCGGATTACATCAACACTGGATCTGAACTACCGGTTTCACCCTGCAGATTTCCAACCATCAGGATGGCGAATATCGGCCGGAACGGAACTGCGAATACTGAGTTTCTTACCGCTTATGGGAAGCATCCAATTAAAACCGGGTAACAAACAGACTCTGGGTATGGGAGCCGGCCTCGACCTCGGTTTGCTGCAGGTAACAGGGGCCATTCGCTTAACGGGTATCAATAATGATCTCTCTGATATGTATACAGATACGGTATCATTGCTGGGTCTGCAAGTTCGCTTCTGACTCAACGATCAATTTGTGTGAATACCGTCGGGGATATGCATCCGGTTATAACACAGTAATTATGACATGGAGACAGCATGCCTGCCATATTGACCGACAAGACAAACCAGAAAAACAACACGCTGTTAACTTTTCACTTATATTATAAGTACAGAATCCTTTATGTTCTGTTTTTTTAAATCAACCTGACCAAACGTATCTTATTGTTTTTTTGTTTAAATGAGCAAATTGCTTCATATCATCGATAAGCAGCTGATTTCCGGATTCTCATGGGATAATCTGTTCATTTGTCCGAAATCATGTCGATATGATAGACTTTTAAATATTGGTTCATTAATTGCACTTTCTATTTAACATTATAAACACAGAAAGCGTGATCGCAACGAGTATTCACCTACATAACAGTTTTAATTTACATGCAAAATTTTGACGGTTTAAAAATTTTAAAGAACTACTTGTCCGAAGATGAGTTTGAAGATTTCGAACAAGCTATTCCTCTTCTGTCCGAAGAAGAAGAAAAGCGAATAACGGAATCGGACATTCCCGATCAGCTGCCCATTCTGCCATTGAAAAATACGGTTCTCTATCCGGGAGTCGTGATACCTATCACCGTTGGGCGTGACCGATCGCTGGAGCTGGTCAAAAAAGTCTATGAAACAGATAAGACCGTCGGCATCGTTACCCAGAAGAACAAGGATCAGGAAGACCCCACTCCTGATGAGTTGCACCATGTGGGAACCATAGCCCAGATTCTCAAGTTGATCAAAATGCCCGACGGAAGTAAAAGTATTGTCATCCAGGGCAAAAGTGTCTTTGAGATAGAGGATTTCATACAGCATGACCCCTACTATATCGCCAAAGTCAAGCCGTTTGAGTACAACCAGGATGTCTCCGGGGTTGAACTCGATGCAGCCCTGCGATCGGTCAAGGAAACCGCTACACAGATTGTAAATCTTTCGCCGAATATTCCGTCAGAGGCGGCGATTGCCATTAACAATATCAACAGCCCGTCCTTTCTGCTCAACTTCATCAGCTCCAACCTCAACATCTCCCTGGATGAAAAACAGGCTCTGCTGGAGATAAAAACCTTCTCTGAAAAGATGGAGAAGGTAATGAACTACCTAAAAAAAGAGATGCAGGTACTCAACCTGAGTGAGGAGATCCGGTCCAAGGTTAAAACCGATATCGACAAACAGCAAAAAGACTTCTACCTGAGACAGCAACTGAAAGCCATTCAGGAGGAGCTGGGAGAGGACAGTGAACAGGAGGATGTTCAGAAACTGAGATCCAAAGCCAAAGAGAAGAGCTTTCCCGAACATGTAGAAAAAGTGCTGGAGAAGGAACTTGATCGACTGGAACGGACTCCGACAAACGCACCCAACCACGGAGTGATCTACAATTACGTTGAATGGCTGGTAGAACTTCCCTGGAATCACTACTCCAAAGACAAGCTTGACCTCAAACGGGCGCGGAAAATCCTGGATGAGGATCACTATGGCCTCGAAAAGGTTAAAAAACGGATTGTTGAGTTTCTGTCTGTTCTGAAACTGAAAAAGGATATGAAAGCACCCATATTGTGCTTTCACGGTCCACCGGGTGTAGGCAAGACCTCGCTGGGAAAATCTATTGCCCGTGCCATGAACCGTGAATTTCAGCGTTTCAGCATTGGCGGTCTCCAGGACGAGGCGGAAATTCGCGGTCACAGACGCACCTATATAGGTGCTCTGCCTGGAAGGATCATTCAGAGCATCAAAAAAGCGGGCACCAGCAATCCGCTTATGATGCTGGATGAAATTGACAAGGTGGGGATGAATTTCCGGGGCGACCCCACATCGGCGCTCCTGGAAGTGCTTGATCCCGAACAAAATCACACTTTTTACGACAACTACCTGGAAGTCGAATATGATCTCTCCAAGGTACTGTTTATCGCCACCGCCAACAATCTGGACACCATCCCTCCCGCACTCCGGGACCGGATGGAAATGATATACCTGAGTGGCTACACGCTTGAAGAGAAACTTCAGATCGCCAAAAAATACCTTGTCCCCAAGCAGATCGAAGAGAACGGTCTTCATAAATCTCAGTTCCGCATATCCGACAAGGCACTGGAAAAGCTGATCGACGGCTATACCCGTGAATCGGGGGTACGAAATCTGGAGCGTGAAATCGGCTCTGTTGCCCGTGGCGTTGCCAGCCGGATTGCCTCAGAAGATATAACCAAAGCATCTATCGGTGTAAATGACATAGAAGCGTATCTCGGAAAGCGTAAATTCTTCTCTGATGTCGCCGAACGCACAACCGTTCCCGGCGTCTCAACGGGTCTGGCCTGGACCCCCTATGGTGGAGATATCCTCTTTATCGAGGCCAATGTCTTCCGGGGATCAGGCAAACTGAACATAACAGGACAACTGGGAGATGTGATGAAAGAATCGGCCGTCCTCGCACTAAGCTACCTGAAGTCCAGGGCTCCGGAACTCGATGTTCCGTTATCCGCATTCGAAGAGTGGGACCTGCACATTCATGTCCCTGCCGGATCGGTTCCCAAAGATGGCCCATCGGCAGGACTTTCCCTGCTTGCTGCCGTCGCCTCTATCTTCACACAGCGAAAAGTCAAAAATACGGTTGCGATGACCGGCGAGATTACGCTCAGAGGATCCGTATTACCGGTCGGAGGCATCAAGGAAAAGACACTGGCCTCCCGGCGGGCCGGTATTGACACGGTCATTTTACCCAAGCGCAATAAGAAGGATGTTGAAGAGATAGAGTCTGATGTTATAGAAGGTCTTGAGTTCCGTTATCTTGATCGTATGGAACCGTTGCTTGACCTGGTGCTGGAAGAAACTCCGGTATCCGACCCGAAAACGAAATTCGCCCGTACCAAAAAAAGCGGCAGTGAGAAAGATAGAGCCTCCGAAAGCCAGACAGAATATGCTTCGACAAATTGAGTTCAGGCACATGATACCTTTCCTCCAGCAATCTGAGTGTATTTCACTGCAATGATGGAAGGACGGATCGTCAAGGCTACCGGAAGCTGGTACCATGTCCGATTGGACAACGGCGAGTTTATAGATTGCAGACTCCCCGGAAAATTCCGGTTGGATGAGGAGGAGACGACCAATCCGATAGCTGTTGGTGACCGGGTTTCATTGACGATGCAATCTGATAATACGGCGACAATAGACGATATCAGGGATCGCAGGAACTATCTGATTCGAAAAGCCACACACGGTCGCCGGGGCACTCAGATTATAGCTTCCAATGTGGATCAGGTGCTGATCATCCAGTCACTGAAACAACCCGTATTCAAAACCGGATTCATTGACCGGCTGCTTGTTAGTTGTGAAGCCCATGAAATCCCTGCCGTAGTGGTTATGAACAAAACCGACCTGGTGGAGAGTAAGAAAGATTCTGAATCTCTTGATGAAACCGAGCGGCTCTACTCAAAACTTGGTTATATGTTTCTGCAATCCAGCATCTATGACCACGCCTCGGTAGAAAAATTAGGGGATATCATCAAAGGAAAGATGTCGGTGCTCACCGGGCCGTCCGGAACCGGAAAAACAAGCCTTCTGAACAAGCTGATTCCCGGGCAGAAACTAAAGACCGGAGACATAAGCCGCTTTTCCGGAAAAGGAAAACACACCACCACATTTGCACAGGTCATGACTCTGCCGGAGGATACCTACCTGATAGACACACCGGGAATCCGGGAATTCGGTCTGGTAGAAATTCAACCCTACGAACTTTCCCTCTTTTTTCCCGAAATGCGCTCACATCGTGAATATTGCCGGTTTTACAATTGCACGCATCATCATGAGCCTTCCTGTGCCATCAAGAAAGCGGTCGAAAACGGTCAAATAGCCGAATCCAGATACCGCAGTTATGTTAATATCCTCCAAAGTATCAAGCAGGATTTTTAATGATTACATTTTGAAAAAAAAAAGGTACTTTTACCTGTCAGGATATGATGATATAACAGTCATTTATGCAAATAACCCAAAATATCTGAACGAGGTGAAGGAAATGATGAAAAACGTCAGGAATATGAGTTACACATTCGCCACCACAGCCTTTCTGCTTTTACTGTTCATAATGCCGGCCAAAAATGCACACGGACAGTTGGGGGATCTTGGTGAATTGCTGGAAGGCGGACAGGAAGATGCACAGATACTGTTTCAGGAATATTTGAAACCTTTTGGAAGCGGCTTTGGTGCCGGCATCAATTCCGGATGGGTCGACCGTGCCAACACGCACGGCGTACTTGGTTTTCACCTCAAACTGAACGCCACCGTGGCCTTTGTTCCTTCAGCCGACCGGGATTTCAATGTCAATGAAATCGGTTTGCAGTCACTCCAACTGCTTGAAGGAGATCCCGTCACACCAACATTCAGTGGCAGTTCGAATCCGGGCCCCACACTGGGCATTGAAGAGACCGTCAACGGCGAAACGGTACGAATAGCCGGTTTTCAAATGCCCGAAGGCGTCGGACTCAATTTTGTACCCACACCCATGGTGCAGGCCGGAGTGGGACTTCCCAGGAACACCGACATCATGTTACGCCTGGTTCCGCGAATCAGTTATGAGGATTATGGTGAGGTCTATCTCTATGGAGTCGGTCTGAAGCATGAAATTAATCAATGGCTGCCGGGAGGCGGATTATGGCCGGTAACAGTCTCTGTCATGGGGGGATTCACGACATTTGGATCCTCAGCCGGTCTTGAGGCCGAACCCTCCGGCAATTATACGGATCCAGATGGTTATGGCGGACCGGGATCGGCGACCTGGCAAGACCAGGAAGTGAATCTGACGACCAACGCTTTCACCATGAACGTACTTGTCGGAAAATCACTGCCGGTCATATCGGTTTACGGCGGATTGGGATTCGAAACCTCTACAACGGCCGTCAAAGTTGATGGCAATTACCCATATTATACCCCCACGGTGGAAGCCGGACAAAGGACGCGAGAGCTGAATACCCTTACCGATCCCATAGACATCTCTTTTGACGGATCGAATACCATGCGGGCCCTTGCCGGACTGCGAATCAGTCTTCCGCTGATCACCTTCAATGTGGATTATACCCTGGCCGATTACTCCATGGTTACCGCCGGATTCGGTATCAGCTTCCGGTAGCAGATACTACAAGCGCATAGGTGTTAAGCCCGTCGGATCAATCCGGCGGGCTTTTCTTTTATGGATGACACAAACGGGGTAATCGTATTCACCGGAATTGCCGAACCCCCGCTTTGTCCGGCTCAGTGTGCATCCAGCCAGTTGTCGGATACTCCCGCCTCCGCTTTAAGCGGAACCTTCAACTCCATGGCATTCTCCATTACCGTCTGTACCAGTTCGGATATGCTTTCGATCTCCTCTTTCGGTACTTCATACACCAGTTCATCATGCACCTGAAGCAATAATCGCGCTCCGGAATCACGTTTTTCCAATTCACGGTCAATATTGATCATTGCGATCTTGATTAGATCGGCAGCCGTCCCCTGAATGGGCATGTTTACGGCGGTGCGCTCGGCAAAACTTCTGATATTCCGGTTACGGGAATGAATATCAGGTATATACCGGCGCCTTCCGGTAAGCGTCTCAACATACCCATGGTTTCCGGCGAACTCCACTGTTGTCCGGATGAATTGTTTGATACCCGGAAATCGCTCAAAATAGGCGTCGATGATCGACTTCCCCTCCTTATTGGTGATACCTAACCGCTGAGCCAGTCCGAATGCACTTACCCCGTACGGAATTCCAAAGTTGACTTCCTTGGCTTTCCTGCGATGGTCACGCGTCACCTGGTCAATGGAATTCAGATCGAATATTTCAGCAGCCGTCCGGGCATGGATATCTTCATCCTCATTAAAAGCCCTGATCATCGCCTCATCTCCGGAGATAGATGCAATAATGCGCAACTCCACCTGTGAGTAATCTACAGCAAGCAATTGGTACCCGCTCTCTGCAACAAAGGCCTTGCGAATGCCTCGACCACGTTCCGTTCGCACCGGGATATTTTGCAGATTGGGATTTGTGGAAGATAACCTGCCGGTTGCCGTCACATGTTGGTTAAATGTAGAATGGATGCGCCCGGTCCGTTCATCAACCAACTTCGGCAACGCATCCACATAGGTGGATTTCAACTTGGTCAGGCCACGGTATTCCAGTATCCTTGCTGCAATTTCATATTCACCGGCCAATGTGGATAGAACCTGCTCCGATGTGGCATATTTTCCGGTTGCGGTCTTTTTACGGGAAGGAAGTTCCATTTTTTCGAACAAAACACGGCCAAGCTGTTGTGTCGAATTGATATTAAATTCCTCTCCCGCCAGTTGATAAATATTGTCCCGCAACTCATAGATATCCTTGTCCAACTCTTTGGAGAAGGACGCAAGCAGATCAAGATCTATTCGAACACCGACCGATTCCATGTCAGCGAGAATTCTGGCAACCGGAAACTCGATATCTTCGGCCAGCGAGAGCAGTCCGATCTCCCGAACTTTCTGTTCCAGTACCTGGTAAAGCCGGTAGGTAATATCGGCGTCCTCACACGCATAGGTTGCAACCTCCTCCACCGGCAGATCCTTCATGGACTTCTGTTTTTTTCCTTTTTCGCCGATCAACGCTTCAATGGAGACCGGATCATAATTCAGATACCCTCTTGCCAGGGAGTCCATATCCATTTTCTGACCCGCATCCACCAGATATGCCGCCAGCATGGTGTCGAAGAAAGGTCCTTTCACCTGGATACCGTAATTTTTCAGGATGCGATAGTCGTATTTGTAGTGATGTGCCACTTTAAGCCCGTCACGGCTCTGAAACAGAGGATTAAGACGGGATACCAGGCTCTCCTTATCATATTCCGTTACTGCCACATACCAGGCTTCTCCTTTTCCGATCGAGAACGCGATGCCCAGTAGTTCAGCGGTTTCAGCGTCGGTGGATGTAGTTTCGGTATCAAAACTCCAGGATTCCGCATCAGAAAGCCGACTTACAACTTCTTCCAACTGATCGGAATCGGTGCAGGTCCGGTAGTTCACCTTGCCGGTATTCAGTGAATCATAAGACGATTCCAATGGGGTCTCTTTCTCACCCGTATGGTCTGCGGTAAACAGGGAAGTTTGTCCCGATTCATCCAGGATCTTTTTGATTTTACCCAGCATCCCGTCTTCCGCTGTTGCGATTTTCCGCGCAAGCGACCGGAATTGCATTCGCTTGAAAAAGACAACAAGGTTCTCGCTATCCACCCCATGCCATCGCAGCTTTTTCCAGGGAATGGTTTCCGGCACACGGGTATTGATTACAATCATGTCCCGGGATTTCAGCGCCTGCTCCCGATTCTCTGTCAGACCTTCTCTGGCCCGCTTGTTTTTCATGGATGGGGCCGCCTCTATGGCTTTTTCCAGGCTTCCAAACTGACTGATAATGGTAGCTGCCCCCTTTTTCCCTATGCCCGGCACACCGGGTATATTGTCCGAGGTATCCCCGATAAGCGCCAATACATCAATAACCGACTCCGGGCCGACACCAAAGTAGTTCCGGACCCCTTCGTTGTCGATCAGCTCAAACCCTTCACCCCTGTTCAATGGTTTGTACATATAAATATTATCTCCCACCAGTTGCATAAAATCCTTGTCCGGGGTTACCATATAGACTGTAACATGCTCCTTTTTTGCCTGGACAGCCAGGGTGCCGATCAGGTCATCCGCCTCATATCCATCCTTTTCAACATTTTCGAACCCGAAAAGAGAGACCATCTCCTTGATGATCGGTATGGCAATCTGCAAATCCTCCGGCTGCGGAGGCCGGTTGGCCTTGTAATTGACATCCATTTCGTGCCGGAATGTTGGAGCATGCGTATCCCAGGCTACGGCGAGGAAAGCAGGTTGTTCCTTCTCCAGTAAATTAACCAGAGCATTGGCAAAACCGTAAATGGCACCGGTAGGAATTCCCTCCGCATTTCGTAAATTACTGTTGATCATGGCAAAATATGATCGATAAGCCAATGCTGTACCGTCAATGAGAAAAAGCTTTTCAGGCATAATATCAGGATGGTAATCGGTATGAAGCGTTAACATTATCAGCTCCCGGTGGTATTCGGCGGCTGTTTGAATCAGTCAAAATAAACGAATTTTGACACAACTTTTATTATTAACATTCGAATAACAGAAAGCAAAATATGTAAGTATGTTATTTTTTTAGTCCACCTCCGGTTGAGTCACTCATCCGGTACGAACAACTTTTGTATGACATTGGATAACGAAACACGCCAGGCATTTCACAAAACCAGAAGTTTTTACCGTCAATATACGCAGGGGATGACGCCTGAACGGATCGGAAAAGAGTTTCATGATGACTCCAGACGCCTGATGGAACTCTATTACGATGCTGCAGGGATAAAAAAAAGCGATCAATCCCGTGAAAAATCGCCGGTTCAGGTATTCCGTCTGCTGTCGTCATTGCTGTCACGGCTCACCCCTGCCAGGAGGCTTGCTTTCGGACTATCCATCATCGGACTTGTCATTTACTTTGTAGCAACCGGCCCCATAGCCGCCCTGATGCTTCCTCTCTCCTTCATTACCATGATACTGTTGCTATTACTGGAGCTGCTGGAAAAATCGGATGTAAAAAAGGAAATTGACCTGGCCAGGGATATTCAGGTCAGTCTGCTGCCAAGCTCCAACATTCGAAATGGCCGGGTGGAGTTTGCTTCTTTTGCAAGTACGGCGAGCGAAGTGGGAGGTGATTATGTCGATGTCATCCCCACAGACCGTGGAACCTATTATGTAATCGCCGATGTGTCTGGAAAAGGACTGTCTGCGGCACTATATATGGTTCGGATTCAAGCACTTGTACATCTTATTATCGAAAAACTGGACCCGGATCCCAAAGAGCTTTTCATCCATCTGAATGACTATATCAAGTCCGGCAGGAAAGACAAAACATTTGTTACGGCTTGTGCGGCATTTTTTCCTTCTGACGGGTCTCCGGCAACCATGTGCCGGGCCGGCCATAACCCCCCGCTTCTCTATCACACTACCCGGGATACCGTGAGTGAACTCAGGTCGCCGGGTCTGGCTTTGGGCATGGCCAACGCAGCGATTTTCAAACGCCATCTTAAACAGATCACCTTTTCCATGAAACCGGGCGATAATTTGCTGTTTTATACTGATGGCCTTACCGAAGCACGCAACCCCCACAAAGAACAATATGATGAGTATCGCCTGCTTCAGCTGTTTGAATTATATGGATCTCTCAATGCGTCAACCATCCGTCATAAGATCCAAATAGCCGTAGAAGAGTTTATCGAAGATGAAAAACTGGCTGATGACATCACCTTTACTTGTATACACATGCATCAGGACGCTCAAAAAAGCCGGCTGCTGGGCAAATCGTAACCAAATTCAACCGGATGCGCTCATACCGTCCAGAAGGCCTGTGGCCTCTTCCACCAGATCGTCCGCTGTAAAGCCAAGTTTTTCAAAAATCGTTTTACAGGGTGCGGAGACCCCGAATTGATTCAGGCTGATCGTCACTCCGTCATCCCCGGTCCATTCGGACCATCCAACAGATGATCCCGCTTCTATAGATATCTTCGGGATGTCATCGGACAAGAGTACTTTCTGGCGATAATAGTGGGGCTGGCTTCGGAACAGCTCCCAACTGGGCATGGAGACCACACGAACGGCTATCCCTTTCTCCGATAGTTTTTTCCGTGCTTCAACCGCATGTTGCACTTCCGAACCGCTCGCTATCAATATCAGTGCCGGTTCACCTTCCTCGGCATCAGCCAATATGTATGCCCCTTTTTCAAGCATGCAGGCTTTTGCATACTCTGTTCGATCCAGTGTGGGTACCGCCTGCCGGGTCAGAGCGATCAGTGTGGGGCCGTCCGAGCGCTCCAGGGCAACTTTCCATGCGTAGGCGGTTTCGTTGGCATCACAGGGACGGATGAGCACCACATTGGGGATGGCTCGCAAGGAAGCCAGATGTTCCACGGGTTGATGAGTTGGTCCATCCTCTCCCAGCCCGACGCTGTCATGGGTAAATACTCCGATCGTGGGGATATTGGAGAAGGCCGCAAGGCGTATTGCCGGTCTGCAATAATCCGAAAATATCAGGAAAGTACCTCCAAAAGGCCTCACGCCACCGTGCAAGGCCATACCATTCATGGCCCCCCACATGGCATGCTCTCGCACTCCGAAATGGATATATCGTCCGCATCTGTTGGCATCGGAATATACCTCCGCCACACCCGATTTTGTATTGTTACTCGGAGTCAAATCGGCCGATCCGCCAATCATGTTGGGTATAGCCTGCATGCAGGCGTCAATTACTTTTCCCGAAGCTTTCCGGGTGGCCATCCCTTGCCGGTCGGCCTTAAACTCGGGAAGGATATCATCAATACCGTTTTGCACCTTCTGATTGTGACGATGAAACAGTTCGGATTTTTTCGGATAACGGGCACTCAGCTTGTCGAGTTTCCGGTGCCATGCACGTTCCAGCTGCTTCCCTCTGCTTACCGCTTGCCTGTAATGACTCCGTACATCGTCATCCACCTGAAATGAAACCTCGGGATCCAGACCAAGCCGTTTTTTGGTTATGCTGATCTCATCCTCTCCCAGCGGGGCTCCATGGGTATCTGCGGTCCCCTCTTTATTCGGACTTCCAAACCCGATTTTCGTTTTGCATATAATCAGTGAAGGTTTTTCCGTCTCTTGACGCGCATCCGTAATTGCCTTTCTGATGGCCGGGCGATCATGACCATCTACAGTAGAGCACTGCCATCCATAAGCTTCAAATCGCTCTTTGACATTTTCTGAAAAGGCGAGATCGGTTGATCCATCGATACTGATACCATTGTCGTCGTAGAAACAGATCAGTTTCCCCAGTTTAAGATGTCCGGCCAATGAAGCGGATTCATGACTGACGCCTTCCATCAGATCCCCGTCACTGACGATGGCATAGGTATGATGATCAACTACGGCGATATCCCGTGTATTAACCCGGCCTGCCAGATGTGATTCCGCAATGGCAAAACCCACACCATTGGCAAAACCCTGGCCGAGTGGACCGGTTGTCGTCTCCACCCCTTCGGTAAGGCCGTATTCCGGATGACCCGGAGTCTTGCTGTTCCATTGGCGGAAAGCTTTTAATTGATCAAGCGACAGATCATACCCCGTCAAATGCAACAGGCTGTACAATAACATGGAGCCGTGTCCTGCCGACAGGATAAAACGGTCCCGATCAAACCAGGACGGATTGGAGGGATTATACCTCAGATATTCCGTCCATAGAACAAAGGCAACATCAGCCATTCCCATCGGCATTCCGGGATGTCCGGAATTCGCCTTTTGTACAGCATCGATGGTAAGTCCCCTGATGGTATTAATGCATTTTTGTTCAAATTCAACCGAAATCCGATGACTCATAGCCCCGTCACTGTCTCCATGATATCTTTGTTGCATGTCGAATTATCAGGATACAATGATATTTGAAATAAGGCAAAGCGATTTGGCAAAAAAAAAACTCCGGCAGTTACTGCCGGAGTTTTTTTAAACAATCAATTTACAGAGCTTATCCTGTTACACTCAATTGCAGTTGAGTTCGTGCTCGATTTCGTGTTCCGCCGGTGATCTGAAATCACCATGCAGTGCGTTTTCAAAGGCGCTGCATGCATCGGTCGTGTTACCAAGGCCCTTATGAGCAATACCAAGTTCAAAGTAAATGCGTGCCATGTCGGAAGCCCCTCCGTCTTCGAGTTCAATAGCTTGCTGCGCACTTGCCAGGGCATCTTCGTGACGTTCGAGGAAGTTATAAGTTTCTGCAAAACGGTAGTGCATGCTTCCACTTTCACCGTAACCGGCGGCCCTGTTCAACAGATCCAGGGCTCTGTTGTAGTTTTCCTCTTCAATCTGCTCCGAGGCCCGATAGACCAGATAGTCTCTGGCCGCTCTCTGTGAGCGTTCCACGTGGTCCCCTTCCCCGGCTTCCCGGGCAAGTTCAATGGATGTATCAAAATACTCCAGAGCCTGATCCATTTCGCCGAATCTGCGATGTACGAGACCCATCTGGTAGTAGGCAGTGACATAGGAAGGATTCAGTTCCAGCGCTTCCTGATACATCTCAAGGGCTTGCTCGTTCTGTTCATTGCGATAGTACTGATTACCCAGATTCAGATAGAGCGGCGGCAGGTTCCCCCTGGATCGGCTGAGAATCTGTTCATCCCCGTACTCTTCGGCCAATTCTATGGTATATTCAAAAGCGTCTATGGCATCTTCGAGTTGACGTTCCCTTACAAATTGGGCGGCATGCATGAAAGCAAGCCTGGGAATTTGTCCGACCGCCCGCTCCCGGATATCATTCGCTTCCGGGCCGACCTGATCAGCAATTTCAACAGTCTCTTTGAATTTCTCAATTGCACCCAGGTTGTCGCCTTCCTCGTTAAACAAGGAAAAACCTTCATTAAAGGTGGTGATGGCATCTTCTCTCGTTTGAGCTTCAGAAACATCAAAAAGTGAGAAAGTGATAGCCAAAACCATTAATACGGCCAATGAGCTTGTGACAGCTTTCATAATCAGTTGGATTTCATTAGTTATTGATATATCTCTAAATAACGCACAAGGATACCTTGTTCGTACTTACAAGTTGGACAATTTAACATTTTAAGATTTTTATACAATAAAAAAATAAAAAAACAATCATATAGCCGGTCCGAAAGCTTAAAAATTGGGTCTCAGCTCTTTGTTCTGGTAGAATTCGTGTATTATGGAGGCCGCCTCTTCCGAATCATCGGTTACATGAAACAGATCCAGATCTTTTGCATCAATCGTTTTTTCCGCTATCATGGTGTTTTTGATCCAGTCGATCAGTCCACTCCAATACTCCGTTCCCATCATGACAATCGGAAACTGCTGAATTTTTCTGGTTTGAATCAAGGTCATCGCTTCAAAAAATTCGTCCAGCGTTCCCAACCCCCCCGGCAATACAACAAATCCCTGGGCATATTTAACAAACATCACTTTCCGCGCAAAGAAGTAATTGAAGTCAATACGATACTCTTTTTCTATATAATCATTGCTATCATCCTCATGCGGCAGGGAAATACATAAACCGACCGAAGTACCCCCGGACATTCTTGCACCACGGTTACCTGCTTCCATGATCCCGGGTCCGCCACCGGTGATAATACCGAATCCATGTTCCGACAGCTTTCTTGCCGTATCCACAGCCAGCTGATAATAGGGAGTTCCTTCCTTTATCCTGGCGGAACCGAAGAAAGAGACCGATGGACCTATATGCGACATTCGTTCATATCCATCGACGAACTCCCCCATTACTTTAAATACGCTCCAGACATCTTTTTCAAAGCGGGCGTCGTATCGGTTTTGGATCTGTTTGCGTTTTTTTTCCATGATATGTAGTTGGATTATGGGAAGTTCAACCGCAATGTGAAGGTCATATTAACTGGAGTCGAATCGTGATAACTGTGCAAGTCACCTGAAAAATCACCGACAGCCATGACACCACGGCTCGAGCCGACATGCATGGATGCACTCAGGTCATCACTGACGTCGAAATCACGCATATGGGCAAATACATAAGCGTCCACAATATTCAGACCATATGCCAGTACGATTCCGATGAACGTCATATCCCGGCGATTCCGGTAGAAGTTCCTGTTATAGCGCAACGATTCCGGGTTGAGATTGGGATCGATATGACCCGGTGTGGGGCCGAACTTCGGTACCTCACCGGGATTTGCCACATTAAAATAGGCTGCCCTGTAATCGCGGTAGTTCTGATCCATCAGAATACTGTAATAGGCAAGGCCGGCCAGCATTCCGTAAATGATTGGCACTTTCCATACCTGGCGGTTGACTACCTGCCCCCACCCCGGTACGATCATGGATCTCCTCATGACATGGGTGGGTTCGGGGACCGTATCCCGGGATACTTCATTATTGTCGATGTTTTCGGGTAAAGGTTCACGCAGCATTCGACCGGAATCCGGAGTGGAAAATGCCCGGGTCGTGTAGAGATCCGGCCGGGTAAATGTACGGGTTGAAAACGGATTCGGCCGGTATTCAGAAAACAGCACTTCATAATCCCGGTCAAGAGCTGATGCTGAAGAGGACAAAATCAAGGGGATGAAACATCCACCCGTCAACAGAAGCATCAGTGAATACCGCAGCGATCGGAAGTTACCCGTCAACCGACTCAAGCATGGAAATGATCCGTTCAAGATCGTCATCTGAATAGTACTCAAACCGGATCTCCCCGCCTTTATTTTTCTTTTTAATCTGAACACGTGTGCTGTACTTGTTTCGCAATCGATTGGATATCTCCATCAGATGAACATCCTTCTGATCCTTCTCATTAAGCAGCTTGTTGCGGGGCTTCCGTTTTTGATCCAGTTTGCGAACGGCTTCTTCAATCTGGCGTACAGACCAATCCTCTTCAACCGTTTTTTCAAGGAGTTTGTCCTGTACTTTGGGATCCTCCACAGCGATAAGTGTTCGGGCATGACCGGTGGTAATGGTATTAGCCTTCAGCGCGGACTGTATGGTTGGTCTCAGATTAAGCAAGCGCAGCATATTGGTGATTGTCGTCCGGTTCTTTCCCAGTTTCTTCGCCACCTGATCCTGTGTATAGTTGCACTCTTCAAGCAGGCGCTTGTAGCCGAGAGCCACTTCAATGGGGTTCAATTGCTCACGCTGTACATTTTCAATCAGGGCGAACGCAACAATGTCATCATCATCAACCTCGCGGATATAAGCCGGAATCGTGGGCTGACCGGCCATTTTTGTGGCCCGCAATCTGCGCTCACCACTGATAAGCTCATATTTGTCATTTCCGATGGATCGAACCGTAACCGGTTGAATGAGCCCATGCATCTTGATGGAATCCGACAGTTCCTGAAGTTTCATCTCATCAAAATCCTCTCTGGGTTGATGAGGGTTGGGCCGGATGTCGGTAACAGGAATGCTCATGGTTACATTTACCCGGTGGAGCGCTTTTTCCTCCCGGTTGGAATCAGTTGCTTCCGAATTATCGCCACCACCGGACAACTCGTGTTCCGGAAAAAAAGCTCCTAATCCCCTGCCTAATACTTTCTTAGCCATGATATGAGTGATTACCGTTTAATCTGTAGCCTGTTTCGCCTTTTCCGTAAAAACGGAGCTGTTCTTGAAAAGTTTTTTGTTACGTGTTACAATTTCACGCGCCAGTGCAAGGTAATTTTTGGAACCGATCGAAACAGAATCATACAGCAAAACCGGTTTCCCGAAACTGGGGGCTTCGGCAAGGCGGATATTTCTGGATATTACCGTTTCAAAAACTCTGTTGTCAAAATACCGTTTTACTTCATCAGCAACCTGATTGGAAAGTCTTGTTCTGCTATCGTACATGGTAAGCACCACCCCTTCAATATCCAGATTGGTGTTCAGATGTTGTCGTACAATTTTTATCGTATTCAAAAGCTGCCCCAGACCCTCCAATGCAAAATACTCACACTGGACGGGGATAAGAACCGAGTCGGAAGCGGTCAGTGCATTGATGGTTAACAAACCGAGTGACGGCGGACAATCAATAATAATGAAATCGTAATCGTCCCTCATGTTGCTGATAGCGGATCGCAGAATCTTTTCCCGGTGCGGACGGTCCACCATCTCAATTTCAGCACCTACAAGATTGATATGGGAAGGTACGACATCCAGAAACGGCATTTCGGTTTTTTTGACAGCATCTTTGGCATTATAACCTTCCACCATAACCTGGTATATGGAGTGGTCAATGGCTTTGTATTCAAAGCCGGTGCCGCTCGTTGAATTGCTCTGAGGATCGATGTCAATTAGCAGCGTAGTATGCTCAATGGCTGCCAGACTTGCTGCAAGATTTATGGCTGTCGTTGTTTTGCCAACACCACCTTTCTGGTTTGCTACGGATATTACTTTTCCCATAAAGTTATTGATTAATGCTGAGGAAGGCTATTAATGACGCTTTGTGTTGTTTACTGTTTCCTCAACCTCTTAAGGTAAGAATATAAACAGAAAGGCAGCAGTCCCAAACTGTGGATTCACAAAAATTCCGGGAAATGTATGCTCAAAAAAATCGTAGCTGAACAGTTCTATAGGCGATATCAGAATTCTGTTCCCGTAAACTGAATATCACGGAAGGTGGGTGATATAAATATGGGCTGCTCTGCCGGCCGCATCTCATTCTTATTAATGGAATCCGGCGTTAAATTATGCTCTTGTCGTTCCGGAACGGAAATCGTAAGGATATTTTCACGATTGAACCACTGACCGAACGGATTTTCTGCATCCTGGACATCGAATGTCATGGTTGTCGTGGTGGTTGCTGTACCGGCTATGTTTGCATCTGTGTTTGCGGAGATGGTCTCTTCATCACCCGGAAGCAGGTAAGCAGTGGAGATCAGAAGACTGAACAGCACCACGGCAGCCGTGGCCAGAAGCCCGGGATTATTCCAACGGTTTCCAAATAATTGCTGCTGGCTGGAATGCTCAATAGCCTGATCAATTATGGCCCGGGATATATTGGCCGGCGGATCCATTTCCGGCATTTTTTTCAGCTTCTTCCACGTGCTTCTGAGGCTTTCCACCTCTATCAGCAAATTTTGATCCTCAATCATTGCCTGCTCGACGAGCGTTATCTCAGAAGGATCCAACTCATCGAAAACATATTTCACACATAGCTCATCGACGTTCGGCATATTTGACTTCTTTTCCATGTTCCTTGTCAAACATTTTTCTCAGGTTAATAAGAGCGTATCTCATTCGGCCAAGTGCTGTATTAATGGATACGTTGGTCAGCTCGGCTATCTCTTTGAAAGACATTTCATAGTAATGGCGAAGCATAACGACTTCCCGCTGCTCTTTGGGAAGCTTTGAGATATGCTTCATCAAGCTGTTTTTTGCTTCCCCTTTTTCGATAACTTCCTGGGCATCATCCAGGGTTTCATCGGTCAGTCGATCGTAAAAATCATAGTCGGGATCGTCCTGTGCGTTTACATCCACGAAACGCTTTTTTTTCCGCAAGTAGTCAATAGTCGCATTGTGAGCAATGCGCATGACCCAGGCGATCCATTTACCTTGCTCGTTATAGGTCTCATCCATCTTGGTGATGACCTTGGTAAACGTCTCCTGAAATATGTCATTGGCAATTTCAGCATTGCCAACCATACTGTAGATGTAGGAGTATATTTTTGACTGATGACGATCCAGAAGCTGCTTGAATGCTTCCTGGTCATTGTGCTTGCGGTAACGCTGCACCAATTCATGGTCATCAATCTGTTGCAAGGTTTTATGTGATTTTTGCGACATCATATAGGCCTTTTAACGCTGAGTATTTGTGTGATATTGTTTGTCATGGTAATATCTCCCTTGCGGGAGTTCGGTAACAATGATCTATAAGCCGTATTATTTGATTTGTAATGGTTGTCGCATGTATTATAATGAACAATAAAGCTAAATAAATCATTTCGCAACAGATGTTTTCGATATCTGCTACACCGTTATGGCTGTTACAAATGAGTGGCGTATGATACCTATTAACACGACCGATTAATTTTAATCTTGTCAGACGGTCATTCAGGTATTCCGTGAAAATAGGTATGAATGGCCTCCGCTACCTTGTGGCCCGTGATTTTACCCAGACTCACTTTATCCCGGGAGACAATCTCCTGCACCGATCCATAATGACGTATCAATTTTTCGGCGGTTTTCACACCAATACCGGGAATTTCAAGGAGCTCGGAGCGAAATGTTTTTTTACTGCGAACATCCCTGTGGAACGTGATGGCAAAACGGTGTGCCTCATCGCGAACCCTCTGCAGAAGCTTCAGGCTCGATGATGACTTCGGTATCATGACAGGATCAGGCGATCCGGGCATAAATACCTCTTCCAGCCGTTTTGCCAGTCCGATCAACCGGACATCATCAAGCATGCCCAGCTTCTCCAGGGTTGCAACCGCGCTGGAAAGCTGTCCCTTTCCTCCGTCAACCACAATCAGATCCGGAAGCTGACCTCCATCTTTCCGGAGTCGCTGATATCTTCTTTGAATCACTTCACGCATGGAGGCGAAGTCATCCGGACCGCTGACCGACTTAATGTGGTATCGTTTGAATTCGCTTTTCCTCGGCTGTCCATCTACAAAACAGACCATGGAGGCCACGGTATGGGCTCCCTGAAAATTCGAGATATCGAAACATTCGATCCTTCTTGGGGTCCTGGCAAGCAGCAAATCTTTCTCCAGCGCCTGTACCGAATGGGGAATTCTCCCCTGATCCGCCTTCACCTTTTCAAGAATCCACTCCTTCAGCAAAAGGCGTGCGTTGGATGCCGCCATATTGACCAACTGCACCTTTTCTCCTTTTTGGGGTACAATAATGGAGACTTTTTTACCCTTTTCTCCCCATATATACTCAAACAACGGTTCATCGTCGGCCAATGCACTACTGCAGCATATCTCATCGGGCAGTTCCGTGGAAAGATTACTCGTATAGTAATCCTCCATGAATGACTGCATCAACAGCTCCGGGTCGCGTCCATCGATATTCCTGAGATAGCGGTGGTATTTGCCCACCAGTTTGCCTTCCCGTACCTGAAAGAGTACACCGCACGCAACATTTTCATCATAGTCCGCCTCCAATGCAAATACATCACGGTCCCGGGCGTCACCGGATACCATTTTCATCTTTTCACTGTATTTCTCCAGCGCCAGGATGCCGTCCCGGACCACCGCGGCTTTTTCGAATTCCATCACCTCTGAATACGCCTCCATCTCCTTTCTGAGCTCACGGATCAGTCCCTGTGTTTTGCCGTTAAGCAGGCGCACAACCTGTTCCATCTTGTTCCGGTACTCCTCCGGCGGTTGATCGACAGAACACTTTTCAAAATAATCTTCAAAACATTTTCCCCATTTGGGCAGACCTCTGCTCTGGTCAATGGACCGCGAGGAGCAGGCACAGGTACAAAATCCGAAAGCTTTTCGTATGGTCTCCAGCATCTGCTTCATTTTGCCGACATGGTCATACGGACCAAAATAGCGGCTGCCGTTGCGGATGATCGTTCGGGTTGGAAAAACACGGGGCCGCTCCTCGTTGGTAACACATATGTAGGGATAGCTCTTGTCGTCCCGGTACAATATATTGTATCGGGGCTGATACTTCTTGATGAAATTGTTTTCCAGGATAAGTGCTTCGGCTTCGGAGTCTGTGATGACCACCTCCAGATCAGAAATTTTCCGAACCAGGGCCCTGACTTTCCCTGTATGATCGGCACTGGTCTGAAAATAGGACCGAACACGCTGATTCAGGCGTTTCGCTTTCCCGACATAGATCACTTCATTTTTTGTATCCTTAAAGAGATAGACACCGGGATGGGATGTCAGGCTTGCCAGCTTTTGTTTAATGCTGTCTGTCATAACTATTGGGATTTTCACGATGGTGTTCGATCCCGGGTGAATTTGGTTTATCTTGACTGCGATTTTGAAATATATCGACCCGTAAACTTTCGGAGAACCCTTATTTTAACCCGTTATCACAATATCGAAATTATTTATGAAGACAACCATCTGCTGGTTGTGAATAAACCGGCCGGCATGCTTTCCCAGGGCGATCAGTCCGGGCATGCGGATCTCCAATCGATATTAAAAACGTATCTGAAAGAAAAATATCAAAAACCGGGAAATGTTTTTCTTGCTCTGGTGCATCGTCTGGACCGGCCCGTTGGCGGACTCATGGTCCTGGCCAGAACATCCAAGGCTGCGTCGCGTCTGTCGGAACAGATTCGGGGTCGGCATATTCATAAGAGATATCTGGCTGTTGTGGAATCCCCAACCGTAACCACCGGCAAACTCATTCACTATCTTCGTAAAGACGAAAAACGAAAAGTCGCTTTGGTTTCCGATCAAGAACATCCGGACAGCCGGAAAGCTGTACTTGAAACAGCTCATCTTCAAAGTCGAAACAACCTTTCATTAGTTGCAATTACGTTGCTAACCGGGCGGTTTCACCAAATAAGAGCACAGCTGGCCGCATCGGGAGCACCCATTGCCGGGGACCGAAAGTATGGTGCACGCACGGAAGCAGATGACGGTATCGCATTAATTTGCCAGGAGCTCGGGTTTCAGCATCCCACGCGCAGTGAGCCCATGCACTTTAATCTGGATTTGCCCGACAAGAAACCATGGCGCCTCTTTTCCCGGGATTAAACCACCGGTTCTGTCGTTTCAACGGTTTGAATAAGCCACTCAATTATTCACCTTGTCGATGCGGCTCATGAATTCGTCGGGACCTACGAACCCAACGACGCGCGCATCACTAACTTCATTGCCGTTCTCATCCAGAAAAACAATGGTTGGCACACCGGCAACATTATACTCACGCCGGAGCTCTTCGGATTCGGGTGAGTCAAACTGGGTAAGGTCAACCTTAAGCCGCATCATGTTGTCGGTAGCGGTAATTACCCGGGAATCGGTAAATGTAATACGCTCAAGCTCCAGACAGGGAATACACCAATCGGCATAAAAATCAAGGACAACAGGCTGTTCATTGGCCTGCGCATCCGTCAGGCGGGCTTCACTGTACTCCTCCCACTGCATCCCCTCTTTCTGCAGATTCATTACAAAAAAGATACCTGCCACAATGGCAATAACTCCAAAAGCCATCTTGATTTTCGAAAACACCGGGGTACCCCGGCCGGATGATTCCAGAAAACCGAGATAAACGCCGCCAATAATCAGACTCAATGGAATCACCCAGTAGGCGTCACTCACTGAAACAAAGGGTATAGCCAGGTAAAAGAGGGCAAGGGCAATGAGCACGACGCCAAATACCTTTTTCACCCAGACCATCCACATTCCCGATTTGGGCATTTTGGGAAGCAGCCCCGAAAAGGTTCCCAGAATAAGGTATGGCAGTCCGAGTCCCATGGATAAGACGAAAAATGACCAGAAGCCGAAAACCGGATCTCCCTGAGCTCCGATAAAGGCCAACAAAGCAATGATGGGCGGTCCGATGCAGGGGGCTGCAAAAACCCCGACGACAAGGCCGGACAGGTAGGTGCCGGCAAATCCGGTTGATTGGCTGGTTCCTATCCGTGATGCCAGCCAGTAGGGCACCTGGATTTCATACAATCCGAACATACTGAGAGCCAAACCGAAAAGAAGCAGGCCGATCGCTCCAAGAACCCACGGGTGCTGCAACCAGGAACCGAACAGCTCGCCACTGAACGAAGCCAGAACGCCCAAAACACTGTACATCGTGGCAATACCGAGCACATAAACCAGGGCTTTGGAAAACACCCTGAAGATATTGGGATCATTTTGGGCACCGAAAATCGAAACTGTTACCGACATCATGGGATAGACGCACGGTGTTAAATTGAGCGCCAGACCGATCAGAAAAAGTGCAAGAAATGCCAATACCAGTCCTCTCTCCTGAAACATCGCTTCCACTTCATTGATCGATGTCGGCTGCACGGGAATATCGGAAGCGGTAACAGCGGTATCATAATCTTCAAAAATGTCTTCATTAATGGACCGGATCTCTGCACCCTCTTCGGCCACTTCAACTTCCAAACGGACCGGAAGGTTGGACGGTGCCAGACAGTTTTGATCATCACAAGCCTGTACCCGCGCCGTACCGGACAATTCATAAATACCGGGACTGAGATTAGAAGAAGCGCGATATTCAAGATATACCGGAGCACGCCCGCTGTAGACCAGCAGATCCTCTCCCCCTGCAAATGCGAATTCATAAGAGTCAGGCTCGGGATAACGGATATCTGCAATAATAAATCCGTCTTTGGATTCCATATTGACTTCGGTCCCGATCAGGTATTCGAGCGTGGGTCTGTGAGCGTTTACATGCCAGTTATCGGCAATATCCAGAATAACTGCGGCTTTAAACGACTCGCCGGCCTGAACCTGGTCAACCGAAAGATAGGTTTCTACATCCACCTGTTCCGAACTTCCGCGAAGCTGTGCAGTGGTCTCCGGAGCAAAAAGCCCGTATGCGAATAACAGGACAACAGGAAACAGAAATACACGATGTTTGTAGTGCATGGCAGTATGAATGGACGGAATAACGGTTTTAGTTGGCTGCTGAAAATTCCTGATAACTTTCGGTCTCGTACCTTTCGGTTCCTACATAGGTAAGCATGCGATGAAATTCCCGGGGATCAATAAATCCGGGTTGGACGGCAATGGGTTCACCTGTTGGCGAGAGAAAGACCGTAGTAGGGTAAGAACCGACACCAAACTGCATCGCAAGTTCGCTCTTCGTATAGGTCTCCCCGAGAAAAGTGATTTCACTGTTGGACTCTGCGTCAATGCGCACCGGATAATAGTAGCTGTTCAACGCCTCCTGGACACGTTCATCGCCATACGTCTCCTCATTCATCCGGCGACAGAAGCCGCACCACTCGGCATAAATATCCAGCACGATGTGTTTCCCCTCATCATACGCCATTTCCTGAGCATCCTCAATAGAAACCCAAAAGTCATAATCCACACCACTGACTTGATTTGCACTATCGCTTTGATTTGGGGCGGCATCACCTTGCGAATCACATGAAACAAGCAGAACGGTCAGGAGTAAAGTTAAAAGAATCGGTGTTTTCATTTCAAGCTATGATATAAATATATAGATATGCATTTTAGTGTGTAAACAAATTCTTGCGGGTAAACGTTTGGTCCTGAAAATGATTGTGCTTCTGCAAGGTTTTAAAAATCGTCAAAACCGGATTTCCAGTAAATTGTTAATACTGTAGATAAACTGATTGGAATTTAACGGGGGATCGGCATCATAGGTACTCACAAACTGCAGATTAAACCGCAGATTATGGGATAGTCGAAACCGAATCTGCCAATCGGAGGTGAACCGGGGTTGAAAAAAACGATCTGGCCGGGCCTGATAGTAGCTTATGGCGGCAACATCCACCCCCTCGGTAATACGCCCCCGTACATTCATGCTGGTCGTCGATTTGATATGGCTGAAAACCTCTTCCAGCTCTTCATCTTCCCAGATTTCGTTTTCATACATCAGTCCGGTACTCACAAATGCAGAAAAATGCTCGGACTGATGCAGCCGGACTCGGATGTTTGCCCCGATCAAAGCTCTGCGCTGCAGACCCCAGTCCAGATTGTACTGCCCTTGTAAAAACAGCTCGGGGGCATAGGTATTGTCACGAAAAAGAACGCTTCTGAAATGAACATGGCCATCATTCAGGACATTATCCCCCTCCACTCTGAGGAAATTGTTCCGACCGATCAGAAGAAAATCATGTTTTCTGGCAACATATGTCAGGTCAGCCGTGGTGTTGAACCGTGTAACTTTTGTTTTGTTTTGAGATACATTCAGTCCGAACCCGAGTCCACCGGTCCAGACATTCACGGTGTCAACTTCCACTCTGTGACGTTCCACATTGACGACCTGTGCTGAAGCGTACGGAATTGAACCTAACAGAAGCACCAAAATGGCCGGTATTGAGGATTTTGAGGCGTTGAAAAACAGCATCGGCAGGTTACTCTTGTGTTGTTCCGTGATCAGCAGGCGCACCCCGGTTTGGGGAGATATCCTGAAACAGGGACAAGGCGTGAGGGTTATAGTTTTCCTGAAAAAACTCGAAGTAAACAGTCCTTCCGGTCCGTTCCAATACGTTGGCCGCTTTTATGACATCCTGATAGGTTTTGTAGCAGTCCAGCGCTATACGTCCTTTTTGGATATCTTCATCATCCACACGGGTGGCGCAGTCGATCTCCTCTTCCGTGGAAACTTGCAGCCGAAACTTCCCGTCATCTACTTCAGAATGTGCCAGTGTAAAAAATGCAAGGCGACGGGGTGATCCGGAGCGCTCTTCATTTCTAAGTTTGCAAAAAACACGTTTCACGACAGCGTGTGACACCAGATGGTCATGAAAACCGCTTATTCCGTGAACAGCATAAGTAACGATAACATCCGGACGAATTTTCCGGATATGATTTTCCGTGACTTGCTCAAGGTCAATCGGATCCATATGTTTCAAACCGCTATCCGGCAGATCGAGCACTTCCAGACTTGACAGACCAAGTGTTCTGGAAACGTTCTGCATCTCGTGATATCGGACCTTTCCCATTTCTTCAACGGAATACCCGTATTTATGCCTGACTTTGGTTGCGCCACCCCGGGTATAGGTTAACAGATGCACCTCATGGCCGGCCCTCAGCTGAGAAGCGATAGCGGGTGCCGGTCCAAATGATTCGTCATCAGGATGAGGGAAAATATAGAGAGCGCGCATGCTTTATTCCGAATGGTTGCCATTAAGAAATCCGGTTGTTGAGTTAAGTATTAACCGTTTATAGAAGAAAATCATTTCAAGATAGTTTTTCTTGGAGAGGCGTTCATTTGTGCCATGCACCCTTTCCAGGTCACTTTCCCGGGCTCTGAGTGGAATAAAACGATAAATATTGTCTGTCAAACCGGCATAATGGCGGGCATCGGTGGCACCCACCATAAGGGTTGGTGCAACAACCACTTCGGGGAATACCTCCTGGATGGTATTTCGTAAAGTATGATAGGAGGAATCACCGACATCCGAAACGTGTGACGGTTCAATAGAGCCACGCATTTCACGAATGTTTATTCTGGGGTCATCCATGGTCTGCTCCACATGCTCCTTGATACTCTCAATCGAGTCATTCGGATGAATGCGAAAATTCACAATAGCCCGCGCCTGAGTAGGCAGAACATTTTCCTTGATGCCCGATTCAAAAATGGTGGTGGCTATCGTGGTGCTCATGGCAGCTTTAGTAGCCGGCATCTGCGCCAACTCTCTTTTAACCAGTTTCCGGAAAAGCCAGAGGTTGGCCATGACAATCCGGTACAGGAAAGGCATCTGCGGACCAATGGCTTCCATGGTCTTTTTTACGATTCCATTAATCCTTCCCGGAACAGGGTTGTTCTCCAGTTTATGAATAGCTTCACTGAGAATGGCAATGGATGTCAGGCCCTGGGGCACCGATGAATGTCCGCCTTCGGCACTAACCGACAGTTCAAGGCTTAAATAGCCCTTCTCTGCGACGGCCACAAGGGCCACCGGATTGGGCAGCTCCGGCAGCACATTGTGCACTATCGGTGTACCTTCATCCAGCAGATACTCCAGAAAAATCCCCCGTTCATTGAGCACTTTGGCAATTGTAAAAGCGCCTTTGTCCCCGTCAATCTCCTCATCATGTCCGAATCCGAGAAGTATCGTTCTTTCCGGTGAATATCCCGATTCAATGAGGTTTTCTACGGCCTCCATAATGGCAAGCACACCGCCCTGGACATCCATAGTCCCTCTGCCCCAGATATATCCGTCCGAAATAGCCCCCTGAAAAGGCGGGTGTTCCCACTCCCCTTCTGTCCCCGGTTCTACCGGAACCACATCGATATGGCAGGTTAACATGACCGGTTTCAGATCCGGATCGGAGCCCTTCCAGGTATACAGCAGGCTGTAATTGTTGATTACCTCTTTATCCAGGTATTCATGAATACGGGGAAAGGCCTTCTCCAGAAAGCGGTGCATTTTAAGAAACTCGCTTTCATTAAAATCCTCAGGAGACTGGGTGGATATGGTTTCAAAACGAATAGCTTCGCTCAAGCGGTTTGCCGCTTCATCAATGTTAACATCGGCGGGAAGTGTGCGGTTTCTTTTTCCATGATGCCGGGTATACCGTAAGGTCCTTATTACCAATACAGCACAGAGCAGAATCAGAGCAATACCAAAAGTTATTAATGTCATACGTAGTTATGAATAAAAAAGGGTGTTCTGTTTGCGGCAATAATTTTGGCAAGCTAAACCTGAAACAGAAACATCTTCGCAAGACCGTAAAATAACGCTCCTTAACCAGTAAAAACAGCCCCCATGGTATTGCATGATTTTCCGCACAACTCTCCTGCTATACTTCTGTATATAAGACATTCAGAAGTGTAAAAACGTACCGTCATATACTGAGACAGTACGGTACCCGGCCAAACATCTGCCGTTTAACAGCTCCCCAAACAAAATGCAAGGCGGCCTGAAACCGCCCTGCGTGGTGATCAAAGTTTTACAACTTCTTTCGCTTGCAGACCTTTTTCGCTTTCTGCAACCGTAAATTCAACTTTCTCCCCTTCATTCAATACCCGGTAACCTTCCGACTGTATTTCACTGAAGTGAACAAAAAGATCCTCACCGCTTTCGCGGCTTATAAAACCATAGCCTTTGGCACCGTTAAACCACTTGACGACACCGGATTCTCGTTCTTCTGACATATGTTCAAAGACTCATTAAAAATTGTAAATTGTTTCCACAGGTGTATTGATAAACAGCAACCTGGAATTCTGAAGCCGGTCACGTGCAATCACTCCACCTTAACGATTATAACTTTTTCTGGAAAGATTCGCAATCAAATTGAAAAAACGTGTAAACTACCGGTTTTTTTTAACGCAATCCTGCAGATTTTGAATGATTCTGGTTTTCAGGGTGCGGGTTTTTGCGTAAGAAAAACCGAATCTTTGTGCTATATCCGTTAAATGGACTGATTTACCCGAAAAAATGGCAAGAATAAATTGCTGATGTTTTTCTGTAAGGCGGTTAAGGCATTTATTTAACTGATTCTGCCTTTCTTCATCTATCAGATTATCCAGTTGATCCGCCGGTTCCGGGAGGAAGAAATCATCTTCATCCAAATCCGGTTCATATTTTTGCTCTTTGCTCATAAGCCTGAGATATTCATTGCGTGCCGCCGTAATGAAATATTTCAGGATCGATTTCCTGTCCAATATTTTATCTCTCCTGATCATCTCAAACACATCGGAAAAAGCCTGATAAGCACATTCCTCCGCCACAGATTGCGGCGCACCCATTCTGACTTTGAGATAAAGAACCACCCGCTCCAACAGACTCGAAGCCAACCGATTGGCAACCACTCTGTCATCACGAAGTATGGCGTCAATAAGCTCGGAATAATCTGAGGTTGAATGGATCAAGACAGTTGAACTCTTCAGTGGTATATACAATTTAGCGGATCAAACCAAAGCTATTGAGTATAATAAAATTTGCAAACCTGATTTCCACATAATCCATAATTTTATGCGAAGGTCGGAGGTAATTCAAAAAAAGGCGATTCCTGATAAGCCGACCAAGTATTATGATACCCTAATATTTATAAAAAAAAGTGAAACATTCTGGCATACCGTTATATTATCGTCATATCCAATAAAAAATTAAGTAACATATCGAATAAACTATCATTTCGTACATTTTTTTTGTAACAATTAACATGTTTGTTACTCCTCCAGGTAATAGGGTATGCACATTACATTGAGAATAAGTTGAGCATAATTTTTTTATTGAATCATAATAACCATTAACCCAAGCCCAACAGACCCATGAAACATTTCAAGAATCTCTCCCTTATCGCCACGCTCACCCTCACTTTTCTGATCTCCTCCTGCGCCGGCATCACCGACGCCAACATGGCCGGGGAACCGGACCAGCCGCTGAACATCGAGGCCCGCGACATGCAGGATCAGTCCGATATCATTGAAAGCAAAGATGAAGAACCCACCATGATCCGCGTCCAACCCGATTGAATCCGGTTCGCTCCAATTATCATCACATAATTAAACATCATTAACCCAAGCCCAACAGACCCATGAAACATTTCAAGAATCTCTCCCTTATCGCCACGCTCACCCTCGCTTTTCTGTTCTCCTCCTGCGCCGGCATCACCGACGCCAACCTGGCCGGGGAACCGGACCAGCCGCTGAACATCGAGGCCCGCGACATGCAGGATCAGTCCGACATCATTGAAAGCAAAGATGATGAACCCACCATGATCCGCGTCCAACCCGATTGAATTATTGTTTATAATTAATATATTCCATATTGATTTGTAGTAAACACTCTATTGAATATGTAATATATTGAGCTACATTCTTCTTTTATTTCTGGTTTTTGCGTTTGATCCTTCGGAGCCCCGGGAAGATAGCCGTCAAAATTCTTCGGAGGTGCTGGAAGAGCAGTTGTACTCCTATATGCATGAGTATGAGAACAGTCGCTCCAGCCAATCCCTCTGGCTCATCTATCACGTTATTGCCTTCTCTGCCGAAAGATATCATGTCCTCAACCGGGTCGTGGAACAGAACAGGAGCGAATTCACTGCTTACGCCGAAATTACTTCCTGCATCGATGAAAATGCGGATAATCCGGAACGCAATTACCTGGATCACTTCGTTCTTTGTGCCGGTGATCCGAACCTGACGATTTCACATCTTCATGAACTGAAGGATAACGGGGAATGGGATGAGAACCAATTTGTATCACGCTTTACCGAAATCCTTGATGAATCATTATTGGATGAGAAACATACTCTTCACCTGGACTATTTATTTGAAAGGGGCAACGGCTTTAACAACTATGAAAATACCCTGGTTGCTGATCAGATCGATATCCTGGATTTCTACTATTTCAATATTGTGGAAATCGACTCCATCAGCGACCACACCAAAGCCATTACAGAGAACTGGGCCGACAGTCTAAGAACCCGGCGGGATACCGGTAGCACTTCTTTCGTCAGTGATTATCTGGTGACCATCAACGCACTCTACAGAAACCGGGAAAGCGAATTACTCATCCACAACCTCTCTCAACTTATCAATGACTATCACGATTTGCCGATCAGTGAACTGACAATGAGGATTTTCAACTATCTCTCCTACTCCTCATATCTCAGCGGCTACTACCAGCATGACATTGAAATGCACCGGAGTATCGTTCTGCCGCTTGCCGAATACTTCTCGCATGAAACCCAAATGCAGGCACATTTGGACTATGGAGTCAGTCTATATTCGCTTGGAAGTACCCAGGCTTCGTTGAATACTCTGCAATATGTTTATGATAATATCACAGAATTTTCAGACCTGAGATACCAGTCTGCTCTTCTAAACAATTTGGGGATTGTATATCTACAAACCGGAATGTTTGACAAATATATACAGCTTCAGATCGAAGCCCTGAATTTTGCGGAAAATAATAATCTTCTCCAAGATCAAGTTCATTTCTTGCTTAATTTGTACACATACCATAGAAGAATACAAAATTGGTCTACTTCAAATCATTATCTTGAAGAAATCAGAGAAATATCTGAATCGCAAAATGATAAAGAGAATATTGCAAGAGTAGAATTAAACTTTGGATTGTATTACAGAGATTTTAAGAATGACTATGACCGAGCCCTTGAACACCTCCAAAAAGCCTATGAGATACGTAAAGAGTTGAATGAATTCTCATTATTGAACATTAGTATAGGTGAATTTACCAGAACCTATGAACTGATGGAACAATACGATAAAGCACGTGAATTCGAATATAAGCGAGTAGAATTGGCCCGTGAACGAAACAATTCACTTTATGAATTAATCGGTTATATCCAAATAGCCAGGCAGTACTTTCTGTCTGACCTTCCTGAGAAAGCGGAGCCTTATATTGAGAAAATTTCTTCTATGGATAAAATTCCTCCTCGTTTTCAAATAGAGGTAGACCGTGTAACTGTACTCACTGAAAATTCAAGGTATCACAACAGAACAGAGGAAAAAATGCCACTGTTACGTGAATATGCCAATGAAATACTTTCCAGAATGCACAACAGTGCCGATCTTCAGGCCGGTCATCTATTTTTAGAACGAGAATATCTCTTATTATTCAAACTTCTGGTAGACCTGCTGATTGAACAAAACCAAATCGAAGAGGCCTTCTACTGGATGGATGAAATCAAAAATCTGAGTGCTTCATCTTTCTACCAAAACCCGGCACTCAAATCTTCCATTCTTTCGGAAAGTGAACTGATCATGGATTTTGCGCTGCGAAACCGCATTGAAAGACTTCGCAGAGAGATCCGAACTGCGGAAGATCAGCGGCGCACTCAGCTTAACAACCAGCTGCTGGAATCCATATCCGAACTCAACGTACTGCAGCGCAAGGTACTCCGCAATATCGACTTTCAGCCGGCTGATCTCGGAAGCCTCCGTAAACAGCTAAAAAGATCGGATGCCATTCTCTATTTCAGTGTATTTGAAAATGACCTGTTTGCGGCTACCATCACTTCCGGATCTTATGACATCCGGAAAATCGCTTTTTCCAGGCAGGAGCGCGAACGTTTCGATGAGATTGTGGAAAACCTGTCATCCGACCGCATCCGGCTTACCGAGCTTCAATGGGTCAGGGAAAAGGTCCTTGATCAAATGAATCTAAGCGATCATTTAACCAATTACTACATTATCCCGGACGGGTTTCTCTATCATATTCCCTTTGAAATATTGCCGACCGGTGAGGTCTCCGGCGACTACAGCTATGGAGAGGCATCCTACCTGATTGAGCATGCTTCTGTATCCTATGTTAACTCTCTGAAAGATCTGGAAAGGAGCTTTGATCACAATAACAGTAAGTCGTATGAACTGGACTTTCTCGGATTTGGAATCTCTCACTTCGGCAATTCCGAAAGTCAGCTGCTGCCGGGACAATCTCTGCCTCCACTTCCGCTGGCTGAGGAAGAAGTAACCACCATTGTCTCCAATCTTGATAAACTACCCAACCGGTCTTCATTCCTGTCTTCGACAGGAACAGACCGTGAATTTCACAGAAGTGCCGGCAGCAGCAGGATTCTACACTTTGCCTCCCACAGTGAAGTGTTTGACAGCGACCCGCTTTATTCCATTCTCCACCTCAACCCGGTTGAATCCCAATCGCCGGAAATGCAGGAAAGCGACGGCTTGATCTATGCTTATGAGCTGTTTGAAATGGATCTCTCCAACGAAATGGTAATGCTGAACTCCTGTGAATCCGGTTCCGGCAATTATATTCAGGGAAGCGGTATTGTCGGGTTCAGTCGTGCATTTAACTATGCCGGTGTCCAAAGTCTGGTACTTAACCTGTGGACCATAAGAGACCGGTCGGCCTACGAATTGTCGGTTTCGTTTTACTCATACTTGAATGAAGGCATGAGCAAAAGCGAAGCCATGCGTCAGTCAAAAATCGATTATATCAACACCCGCAACAGCAATCCCTCTTACTGGGGTTCATTTGTCGTTTATGGGAATACCGATCCTGTTGTCCGACCGCTGAACACCATTCTGGCAGGTGTCCTTTTATTCCTGCTCGGCATCTTCTCGCTGATTGCCGGATGGTATAGATATTACGGATTTTCCTTTATGCGGGGATCATAATTACTGGAGTTGATCCAGGTATCGTTCAGCGAGTCTTCGGTAGGCGCCATTCAGATCGTATGTTTCATGAATATGTTTCTGCGCCAGCTCTTCCTCATCAAGTTGCAGGTAGGCATTCCCCAAGAACCAATGTACCTGCTCTTCGGTCAGAACATGCAATTGGTCGTGATTTGCCAGAATGCCGTTGAATACTTCTATTGCTGAATCATAATCACCCCGATTAAAATAGATGGATCCTTTGTTAATCTGGAGCTTAACCTGCTGTTCCTCCGTCAGATGCTCTCTGTCGATCTCTTCAAGTTTATCGAGCGCCTGTTCGAACTCTTCCATGGATGCCAGGTTGATAGCCCTCTGAATTTCATAATCAAAAACGACCGTAGGGATCATTGATGTACGGAAGTTATCCATTTCAATCTCGGCTATCGGCCTGGGCTCGGTTACATATTCTGAACCAAAGAGGTAAATGGCAGAGACCGTACCGGCAACCACAAGAAATACCGCTGCAACGCGACTCCAATTTCTCAAAAAGGTTTGAATAACCGGTGTTCTCTTTTCTGTGGCATCCCATTCAGAATCTTTAGCTCGTTTTGCCGCCACCGCTTCAAGGTTAACCGTATTTATCAAATATTCCATCTGTTCGGGATATTCGACCAGCTTCACCCAGAGAGCATCGATCTCATCCTGGGTCAACACTCCTCGTCTGTAAGCATCAATCTGCTCTTGTATTTTATGTATCTCGGATTTTTTCACCTTATCAGCTCCATTAAATATAGCTCTTATTGTAACCTGTCTTCCATGACCTGTTCAATTGTATTGATCAAGTCATTCTTCATAAACGGTTTCAGTAAAAAAGCATCCATCCCCACTTTTATACATTGATTACGGATCTCGGATGTCCCATTTGCCGTTGCTGCAATGATCGGAACGTCCTGATAGTAATTCATATTCCGTATTTCCCGGGATGCTTCTATACCGTCTATTCCTGCGCCGAGATTGATATCGGTGATGATTAAATCATACTTGTGCTCCGATGTATAATTAAGTGCTTCATACCCGTCAGCTGCAGGATCCACTTCTACGAATTCTTTCAGAAATGCTTTTACAAGAAAACGTATTTCTTCATCATCTTCAATATGCAAGGCCCTGTATTTCTTATCTGACTGACTCACCTTCTTTTGTTCTTCCGGATTTTTCATAACATCATGTTCCCCACCGCAGATAAGTGACAAACCTGTCCCGTTCATATGGGATTTTACGGCACTTGATATTAGAGCTGAACTATTGAAAAGATGGTGCATTCTGCCCATCCCGTTACCTCCCCTGCCTGAAATCTTTCTGGGGAAATAATCGACCCGTGTCGTAGTTGTGATAGGTGCGAAAGTGTCCATGTGTTATTACTCCTTGTTATTAACTATAAGACCTGTGTTCTTTATAGTAAGGAGTAAGCTGATGGCCGATTGTTACAAAAAAAAAAAATCAATTTGATACCAGCCCCAATCCCGGCTCATCTCGCAGTTTTACATTTCCTTCCGGATTTATGAT
>SLOL01000147.1 GCA_007132495.1 Balneolales bacterium | reverse complement strand
TCGATTACAACCTGCTCACCCAGGACATCCGTTTTACGATTTTCAATATCGATTTCATGAGTGATGAAATGATCATGCTTGACGTCACCAGAAACTACGAACAACTTTTAGAACCTTTTGATATCAAAAGAGACGGCAGCCTGCTGATTCCGGAGGATGAATATGTTAACTGGTTCATCAGTTCGAGATTTGCAACCGCCTCGCACCGTAAAGTGGCTCTTGAACTCGAACTTGAAACAGGGGGTTTTTGGTCCGGCACCCGGACAGAATACGAGGCGGAAATCACGCTGAGACCTTATACCGGTATCGAATTGAATCCCGAATATGTACGTACCAATGTCGATCTGGAGGAAGGCAGCTTTTCCACGGACCTGTTCAGGTTTACCGCCAACCTGGATTTCACCAATTCCCTGTTCTTATCTTCCAGTGTACAGTACGATAACCTGAGTAATTTGCTTGCTACCAATAACAGACTTCGATGGATCATCAGGCCCGGCTCCGATCTGTATCTGGTGTACGCCCATAATTGGATCGAAGAGCAATCCCGCTTTCACACCCTTCAGCGCAGTGGAACCTTCAAGGTATCCTACACCCACCGGTTTTAGTTGGTTGAAAATATGAGCAGCCTGCCGGGCGCACACAAAAAAGTCCGACTGTATGATTCCATCGTCCGGCTTCTCGATTTCAGTATCATTCCGTTTACTTTACCCGGAGAGGATTTTCCTGTACACCTCAAGATACCCCTCTACCATTTTATCACGGCTGAATTTTGAAACGGCATAATCCCTGCAGAATTTCCGGTCTATTGTCCCGGTTGTATTGACCGCGTCCACCGCTTCCGCTATACCGTCCACCAGAAACCCGTTCTTCCCGTTACGGATCAATTCCGGCATGGATCCTTTGTTGAACGCAATTACGGGTGTTCCGCACAGCATGGATTCGACTACGCTCAGACCGAAAGGCTCCTCAAAACGGATGGGATGCAGCAGGGCGCGGGCCTCTCCCATCAATTTGTCCCTCTCCCCGGGGCCCGAATTACCCACATAAACGATATCCTCATCATTAAGAAATGGCTTGACCTTGCTGTTAAAGTACTCCTGGTCCTGAATCAAGCCCGAAATAATCAGCTTTCTGCCGGACTCTTTCGCAATACGGATCGCTTCAAAAGTCCCCTTGTCGGGGTGTATCCTGCCGAAAAACAACAGATAATCCCCGGATTCAGGGCAAAATGTGAAATCTGCGACATGAATGCCATTATATACGGTGGCCGTATAATCGAGCTCCGGACTCCGGTCGGAATCACTGATCGACACGTAGTGGCTGGTACTGTTGTACTTTTTATAGACGGGCATAATTTTGGGGGAAGAAAACCCGTGAATCGTGGTCACCATAGGTGTGTCGATCAGGCGCGACCAGGCAAGCGGCAGAAAATCGAAATGATTATGAATGAGGTCGAATCTGCCGGCCTGCTCCATCAGACTACTTATATGCAGGCACTCGCACACTTTGGGGTCCAGTTCGGGGTGCTCCGAATAGCCGAATTCACAAACCGCTTCCAGTTTTCCTTGTGTAATGGAGTCTGCCGTGGCAAACAGCGTTACCTCCACTCCGTTTTGAACCAACCCCTCGGCAATATTGGATGCCACCTGCTCCCACGGTCCGTATCTGCGGGGAGGAGTGCGCCAGGCGACCGGTGAAAGTATGGCTATGTTCATTATTCAGGAGGTATGAGCGGGATAGAGTACTGTAGAAGATAGCACATCATACAAGCACCGATAAACTATATAATTAATTCTCGATATATACGATATAATCTATTACATTATTAGAAATACCGCTACTATTATAAATGGAATTGAACAGCACGACGGTATAAATATTATTTAATCCGGAAGACAGACATTTTTATTCCTGATGTCAGGATGATCATGAACCATTCTTAAAGGAGGTTTCCGATGTCTAATTTCATTGTATTGGTAAAACAGGTACCGGATGTAAGCCAGATCACCGACAACGCCTTTGATCCCGAAACCGGGAATCTGATTCGCAACAAATTAACCAACACCATCAATGAGCTGGATGCGAAGGCGCTCGCTTTTGCCCATGATATGCGCAAAAAGTCAATGGCTCATGACGGTAAAATAATTGTGTTGAGCATGGGACCACCGATGGCGGAGGAAGTTCTGCGATACTCTCTGAGCAGGTCTGCAGACCAGGCTATATTATTAACCGATCGTTCTCTCGGCGGGGCCGATACCTTTGCAACTGCCAATCCACTTGCCTGTGCCATCAGAAAGATCGTTGAAGAGATCTTTGAAGGCAATGAAGATTATTATGTGATAGCCGGTATGCAGTCTGTGGATGGGGATACCGCCCAGGTACCCGCCCAGATAGCCGAGGAGCTTCAAATCAGCTGTGCGGCTTGTGTAACCGATTGCCTTTACGAGAACGATACGTTCGTCTTTACAAAAATCATTTCCGGTGGGAGTCAAAAGGTGAGCCTGAACCATAAACCGGCGATGCTGACCGTGGCCGACTTTGATTATCCGCTTTATGCCACTTTTGAAAGAACGCGGTGGGCAAAAGATTTTAATGTTATTGAGTGGTCTAATGACGATATAAAAGCACCTCACATCGGAGCCAAAGGTTCAAAAACCAACGTTATACAAGTCTTCCCGCCGGAAAAAACGACCCGAAAACAACAAAAAGTCGATGACGCCCGGGAACTCGCAAAAATCATCTCGGATAAACTGACCGGCAAAGATCAGGATGAGTCCGAAAAACCGGAGAGCGAACATGAAGCTTATGTTTTGCCCGCTAATCGGGCCAGTCTCCTTGACCGAAGCTATGAGGGCAAACAGAAAGAGGTAAACGATTTTCATCTTATTGCGGAAAAGTTGATGCAGGAGGGTATCCATCATCCGGATGAAATAACCGATGAACTTGCAGAAAAGCTTATCGAAGATTGCAAAGATTCTCTGCCGGGAAAAGCCCTGAAAGAGATTATCGAAGGCTTCAAGTGTACCAAACCGGCCTACGATGGTGAGGTATGGGTCGTTGCCGAGGAAACGGAGGATGGCCTTCACACAGGAACACTGGAACTCACCGGGGAAGCCCGAAAACTTGCAGACTCTCTTGAGGTGAACGTAGGTGTTGTTCTTGCGGGCTATCAAGTGGATTCACTGAAAGATGAACTGTTTGCAGCCGGAGCCGACAAGGTCTATCTGATTGACAATCCGATTCTGGATGAATTTGACCCATGTGCCGGTCGAAAAGTCATATCCTCCTGCATTGCAGAGTTCAAGCCTCAAATAGTGCTTTTTGCGGCAACTCCCCAGGGAAGGGTTCTCGCACCCATGATATCCTACCGCCTGGGCTGCGGATTGACGGCCGATTGTACCGAACTCGAAATAAAAGACCGCTCAAGAAAAGGGGAAATTGCAATATTGATGCAGACACGCCCTGCCCTGGGGGGCAATATTATGGCGACAATCTGCACGAAAGATTCGAGCTGCCAGATGGCCACGGTCAGGCCGGGCGTTATGAAAAAGCCCGAATTGGACTTTTCCAGAAAGGGTGAAGTGATACCCTACAGTGCCGAATTGACTGGAGAGGATGTCAGTCTGAACATCATCAGTACAGATTATGGCGGCAGCGGGGCCAATTTTGAAGCCGATGTTATTGTCAGTGGCGGCAAGGGCATGCAAAGCAGAGAAAATTACGAGCATTATATCGGTGAAATATGCTCGACCTTGCGGGAATGTTTCGATATCCCGGTTGAACGTGGCGCCTCCCGGTCCGCGGTGGAACAGGGTTTTATTGACCGGGGACATCAGGTGGGCCAGACAGGCACCTCTGTGGGTCCCAGACTTTATTTGGCTTTCAGTATATCGGGCGCCATACAGCATATGATCGGTGTTGCAAATTCCGAAACGATCATAGCTGTTAAC
>SLOL01000121.1 GCA_007132495.1 Balneolales bacterium | reverse complement strand
GTTCCGGGCAGAAATGAAATCGACGAAACCCAGGAACTTTACTATCCGGCGATCATGCGTGCCATTCATGAAACGGGATTCGACGGATATGTCGGCCAGGAATTCATCCCGACATGGGATGATCCCATGGAGGCACTGGCGCACGGTGTACAAGTTTGTGATATTTGAGGCGATGAACGGGGCCTAACGTCTCGGTTCGGGTGTAACTCCTTCGGTCTCCGGTATTCGTCAAACCGCCGGCGATAGTCTTCCACCTGCTGATGCAGGAAATCTTCTTCACCAATGGCGATCCGGTAAAGCTCATATCCGTTTGCCATCTGCCCTGCAAGAGTCATACAAATGTACAGCTAGTTCGACAAATTCTTCCGGGCGAAGTTCCTCAGCTCTGCGACCGGCATCAAACCCGTCCGGAAAATCCGAGCCGAAAAGCGACTTGAGGGCATTGGACAATCGCTTGCGCCGTTGCTGGAAGGCGGTCCGGACCACGTTCTTGAATACATTCAACGGTACCGGCAAATCCGCTATCGATCCCGGATAGCGGTCATTGCCGGGCCGCCATGAAATCACGGCGCTCTCAACATTGGGCGGCGGACGAAAAACATGCCGGGATACCGCAAAAAGCAGCTCCACCCGGCCGAGAACCTGTGCCTGCACACTCAAAATACCGTACTCCTTGGTGCGCGGACGCGCCACCAGCCGCTGTGCCACTTCCCGCTGAATCATGAACACCGCCTGGCTGACCTGGTCTCCCTGATCCATGACATGAAACAGAATGGGACTGGTCAGGAAATAGGGCAGGTTCCCCACTATAAACGGCCTGCTCCCGCGCTCCCTTGCAAATGCTGCCAAATCGACATCCAGAAAGCTTACGGGATGGATATTCACGCCGGGAAAAGCCTCTTCGATTACCGCGACCGCCCTCCGGTCCACCTCAAAAACATGCACATCATCGAATTTTTCAACAAGTAATCCGGTGAGCGCGCCGGTTCCGGGTCCAATTTCCAACACCCGGTCATGGCGTTCTGCTTCAATGGCATGCACGATCTTCGCCGCCACATTCCGGTCCGCCAAAAAATGCTGACCAAGTGATTTTTTAGGACTTATCGTCATAATGATTTCCGGAATACGTCCACGGATGCCTCCATCGTTTTTCTGCAAAGAAAGCTACGATTTTCTCCTGAAATGTCTCCGTCTGACATATTTTTTGTGTAATTTGAGGTTTTTTAAGACATTATTATAATGTGCACCTCAATTTCTCATAAAATCGCCGGTACATGGAAATAATGAATCCCTATCAGGTGGCGCAGCAATTCGGGCTCAAGACGCTGGAAAAACCCGAAGAACGCACAGGCACCCGCGTCAGCATGAAGATAGGGTTACCCCGGGAACGTTCCAAGGATGAGCGTCGCCTGGCCGTGACCCCCGGTGGCGTTGCCGACCTGATAGCCAATGGCCATGAAGTCTGCATTGAGGCCGGTGCCGGAAAGGATGCGCGATTCCCCGATCATGAGTATTCCGATGCCGGCGCCTCTGTTGCATGGACGGCTGAAGAACTCTATAAACGATCCGAAATCATACTGAAAGTAGCCCCGCCTGATGACGAGGAACACGAGCTGCTCCAGCCCGACCAGATCATCATCTCCGCACTCCATCTGGGAATCACCAACGAGCGCTATTTCAGGGAATTGATGAAGAAAAATATCACCGGAATCGGCTTTGAGTTCATCAAATCCCCGGACAACAGTTTTCCTATTGTCCGTATGATGCATGAGATTACCGGTTCGATGTCCATCCAAATCGCCGCCCACTACCTGGAAAACAACCAGGACGGCCAGGGTATCATGCTCGGGGGCATCTCCGGTGTCCCGCCGGCCACCGTGGTTATTCTCGGGGCCGGTATCATAGCCGAATATGCCGCCCGCACCGCGCTCGGATACGGTGCCCAGGTTTTCGTCATGGACAATGACCTGGCTCAGCTTCGGCGTCTGGAAAACTCGCTTGACCGGCGTATCATCACCGCCATGGCCACCCATCAATATATCTCCTCGGCCCTCAAAGTGGCCGATGTGGTCATCGGAGCCGCCATGGTCGAAGGTCACCGTGCCCCCTGCTGGGTGACACGCGACATGGTCGAGGTCATGAAAGAGGGTAGTGTCATCGTGGATGCCGTCATTGACCAGGGAGGATGTATTGAATCCAGCCATATGACCACACACTCCGACCCCGTATTTATTGAAGCCGGCGTGGTACACTATTGCGTCCCCAATATCCCCTCCAATGCCGCCCGGACCGCCACCTCGGCACTGAACAACCTGCTGGTTCCCTTTCTGCTGGATATCGGCGACGCCGGCGGCATCCGGGAAGCGTTATGGACCAATGTCAGCCTCCGTAACGGCACCTATGTCTACAAAAACCAACTCACCAAAAAATCACTGGCCCAGTTTTTCGACCTCCCTTACCGTGACATCGAAATGCTGATCGCCAGCCGGATCTAAATCACCTATGAACCTGCCGAAAATCATTCACGCAACTTCCATTACTATTTTCTTCACGGCCCTCCTGGTCATCACCTCATGCACACCCCCGACGGAAAGAGACATCCTGCCCGGGGAATTGACCGAAGATCATATCCTGGAACACGTTGAGGTACTTGCATCGAACGAATTCGGAGGGCGAACTCCCGGAACCGTTTATGAAGAGATGACTGTGGAATATATCACCGAACAATTCCGGGAAGCAGGCCTTGAACCCGGTATGCCCAACGAATCCTGGACCCAGGCGGTACCGCTGATGGGACAGTCAACCAACATCGCTGAACTTACATTGCATGGAGATCGATCCGTTGACCTGACCTACCAGGACGACATGATGGCATGGCCGGCGCATGTGCAGGAGAACGTCTCCTTACGGGATGCCGAACTGGTCTATGTCGGATACGGCATCGAGGCACCCGAAGAGCAGTGGGACGACTTCAAGGATACCGATGTCTCCGGAAAGATCCTCGTATTCAAAAATTTCAACCCCGTCACACACGAAGACCGCTTCGACGGCGGAAACCGGCTGTACTACGGACGCTGGACCTACAAGTATGAGCAGGCCATTGAAAAGGGGGCCCTTGGCGCAATCATCATCCATACCGATGAAACCGCCGGATACGGTTGGGATGTGGTGCGTAACAGCTGGTCACTGGAACGATTTTTTGTTTATGACGAGACAGAACACAATACCGAATTTGAAGGATGGTTAACCCATGACCGGAGTCGTCAGCTGTTCGAAATGGCCGGTTATGACCTGGATAAGATGCTGGAGGCGGCCGAAGATCCCGATTTTGAACCGATACCGTTGGGAGATGTTAGGCTGGATATTGACCTGACTGCCGATTACCGCTCCATAGAGGGCCGGAATGTGGTCGGAAAACTTCCGGGAGAGGACCCCGTTCTGTCTGATGAAGCGGTCGTATTTTCCGCTCACCACGACCACCTCGGCTTCGGCGATCCGGTAGAGAGCGATTCGGTTTTCAACGGTGCATGGGACAATGCCACCGGGGTAAGCCTGGCAATCAATCTGGCACGCCTCTATGCACAGGATCCCGATGAGATTCGGCGCACCCTCTATTTTGTCACCGTCACCGCCGAAGAGTCCGGACTGCTCGGATCCGGGTATTTTGCTGAAAATCCGCCCGTACACGCCGGCCGTATCTCGGCCAACATCAACCTGGATGCCACCAATATTTTCGGGGAAACCCGGGATATTGTTGCCATTGGCTATGGCCGCTCGAATATCGACGATCTGCTGGATGAGGAAGCCACCCGGCTCGGACGCCGTGTAAAACCGGACCAGCGTCCTGAACAGGGATTGTACTATCGCTCCGACCACTTCTCTTTCGCCCGCCAGGGGATTCCGGCATTCTATCCCAACCCGGGTAGCGACTATGTCGATAAACCTGATAACTACGATGAGCAGGTGGCCGAATACCGCGACCTCATCTATCATACGGTTCACGACCGCATTCACGAATGGTGGGACCTTTCCGGGGCCGTGGAAGACCTGAAACTGGTATATCTCCTGGGCAAGCGCATTGCCAATGAAGAGACCATGCGCCAATGGGTACCCGGTGACGAGTTTGAACAGGCACGTCTGGAAGCCATCCGGAACGCCGCTGTTAATCTATAAATCATTCGCCTTTATGTATATGATGGCAAGCCGGGCAGAATTGAGTGAACAGAATTTCCGGAGAATCAGCTGGATTAACATTCTTCTGACACCCCTTCTCTTTATTCTGTTTGCGTGGCCGTATCTGGTAGTTGGAATTAATTTCAATATCGCCGAAGAGCTGCTGTATATCGGCACGTTCTGTTTTTCGTTTTCATTTACCCTGACCATTCTTCACGGTCATGTGACCATGGCACTCGGAGCACTGCACCGCTCTCATTACCATGACTGGCTGGACCGGCACCACTGGAGCTACGGCCTGTTGATGCGGCCGATATTTTTCTCTACCCGTTTCCGGCTGATTCTTTTAATTTTAAGTTTTGTATTACTCGCAGCAGGTGTTATGTTACATTCGTTATCCGGTGTGATAATCTGATGATCAGTTGTACCATGTATTGTGTCCCCTAAAACTTAGAACTATTGATATGAGTAAAGATAATTCCCTTAGCAGAAAAGCTTTTCTGGGCAAACTTTCCATGTTGGGGTTGGCAGGCGCCGGAGCCGGAGTCTTCCTCAAAGGATGCGGCAATGGCGAAGAAGCAGTTGACGATCCTTGCGCCGACCTGTCGGGCCTTAGCGAATCCGATATTCAGCTTCGCGAAACCCTGGAGTACACTGCCGAGACACCGATTCCCGATGAACGGTGTGACAATTGCGAATACTGGGTTGCCGACGAACACGGTCCCCAATGCGGTGGTTGCACGCTGTTTGCCGGCCCGGTCCACCCGGCCGGATGGTGCAACTCCTGGGTGCCCATGTCGTAATCCGTTCCCGGAACCGACAGTTATTGGTATGCACTGAATACCGGGGGGTATATTCAGCCCCCCGGGGTCATACACTACATTACCCCGGGAATTTGCAAAGGATTTCCCCGGTATTCACAATGTAAAGGTTCAGAAGGCCTTTCATTCTCCAATGTAAGGGACTCCCTCTCTGATCCAATCGGTTGCCGGATCACCCTTCAGATGGTGATCCAGATACTCTTTCATCCGCAGAAAATAGTCCAGTTTGTTGGCATACTCCTGCGGATGGTGCGGCTCTCCGCGGTACTGGAGAAAGATCACATCCTTGTGCAGTCTTCGCATCGCCAGATAGAGCTCAATTCCCTGCTCCCACGGCACCGCCTCATCCTCATCACCGAACATGATGAGCATTGGCGTGCGGATCCGGTCGGCATAAAAGACCGGAGAATTTTCGATGTAACGCTCCCGCATCTCCCATAAGCTGCCGCCGATCCGGCTTTGTGTCTGCTCATATTGGAACTGTCGGGCCAGTCCGGTGCCCCACCGGATGCCGCTATAGGCACTGGTCATGTTGGATACCGGCGCTCCGGCAATGACTGCAGCAAAAATATGGGTCTGGGTTGCCATATGCGCCGCCTGATAACCGCTCCAGGAGTGCCCGTGCAGCGCTATGGCATCCGGATCGGCAATACCCATATCAATCAGTTTGGTGACTCCCGGAACGATCGATCGCGTGGCCGAATACCCCGGAATTCCGACATCATATCGTACATCCGGAAGGAACACCGCATACCCGTTGCTCACGTAATAAGGGAAGCTCGGCCGGTGATTGATTACCTGCTCATTGAAGTGGTGCAGTCGTTGTGAAAACTGTTCATAGAAGTAGACCAGAACCGGTATCCGTTCGCCCTCTTCATAGTTATCCGGAGTTATCAGCACCCCGTCCAGCTCCTCTCCATCCTGATCCAGCCAACGGACCAGTTGCGCCCGGCCCCAGTCGAAGTCCCCGATCTGCGGATTAACGTCTGTTAATTTCTGCGGTGAGCGGAGTCGCCGGTCTGCCATCCAGAGATCCGGAAATTCACGATAGCTTTCCCGGGTATAGAGTATCCGATTGCTGTTCCTGCCGGCTGCAATAAACTCATACCGGTAGGGCCCTTCAGTAAAACGCTCGATGCCTTCGCGGCCGGTCCGGATCCCGTAAAAGCCATAGGTCTTGTCACGTTCGCCGAAACCCCGAACCAGCAGGTGCTCATTTCTCTGAAACGCGTCCCGGTCCGGATCGGTCGGAACCACACGGTACTGCCGCTGCCGGCTTCGCCCATCTCCACCGGTCAGATTATAAGCGGTCTCCGACCTCGTGTCAATCTGCCATATGTCATATTTATCATAGATGAGCACCGCGCGATCGCCTTCAACCCATCCCGCCATGCCGTAACCGGGAACCGGATAGGGGTAGTCGTGATCTTCATTGTAGAACGGCACATTAATGGATTCGGTGATATTGCGGATGGTATTGCGATCGGCGTCAAACAAATGCCAGTTTTCCGATTCATAGAAAAGCACATAACGTCCATCCGGTGACTGGGAAACGGTTGTCGATCGCAAGCGGTCGATGATTTCGGTTCGGGAACCGTCCTGAAGGTCGATGATATGGTAGTCGCTGTAACGTCCGTCCCATGTAATCTCCCTTTTGTAGGGACGGGGATTGCTGCCAAGAGCATACCTGGGATTATCAACCGGTTCAACATAAGGCACCCGCTCGTCGGCAAGTTCCACGATCCTGTTCCGGTTAACGTGAAAGACCGCCAGATAGGTGTGGTCGCGCCGCTCCTGCCAGGTGTTTTTTTCGTTTGTCTTTATCAGCGGATCCTGTCCATGCCAGATATCAACACCGGCATCTGCCAGGATCGTATCCCGGTCGGTAATCGCGAACTTATCCTCCTCCTCAACATAGCGTGAAAGCCGGTACATGGATCGCTGCTGCCACCCGAAAAAAAGTCTGTTGCCGTCCTCCGACCAGGTCAGTGAACTGTGCAGCGGAAGTACACGGTTCTCTGAAAGCAGATCCGATGTGACCAACTGCTCCAGCTCCTCCTCTCCGGCATCCCAAACATGAAGGGTGGATGGAGAGGGATTTCCAAAATCATCTTCCCGGCTGAAGAGAAACGCCAGACGGCGCCCTTTCTCATGCCATGATAAACCGTCATAGACGGCGTGCCGCTGCCGGTGTATAGCCTCCTCATGAAGCGAAGCAGCATCCAGGGCAACCCGGTACAGTCCGTTCCGTTCACCGGTTGAGTCGACTACCGTATAGACAAGGTGTGTGGAGAGGCTGTCCATGGTAAGCGCACGGACGCTCCCGGTTTCGAAAACGCTTCGCCGGAATCCGGTCTCACGATCATCGGAGCCTCTGTGCCGTCGCTCATCCGAATTTCCTTCACTGGATGAATCTGCTTCTCCATCCAGGCGGGCACCAAACCCATCCTCCAGCGAATACAGTGAAAGATGTCCGCCCGGCGGAGTGCGTTTCCCCTCCTCGGCCTCCTGTTCAGGCACCGTCAGAACCGCCAGCCAGCGGCTGTCTTGGGAAAAAACGGCCCGTTCGATGCCCCCCAGCATCAAGGTGTCGGAACGATCTGTCCGAATCACCACCAGGCTGTCTGCCGGCCCCGTTTCCCGGAGCTGCTCCCGGTAAGGCTTGCACACCATGGTCATCAGCCAGTTGCCGTCACTGCTCAGCTCCGGTGATGTGCCCCGTGCTATATGCAACTGCTCCCGGCCCGCATCGTCCACCACATGCACGGAGCCGTCACCGCGATCGGGAGCCCGTTCATAACTGACCAGATCTCCGTTTTGAGATATACCGGCATTGCTGATGTGACGGAATTCCATGATATCTTCCACCTCCATGACCCGGTCCTGTGCCATGATCTGATTGGATGTGAAAGCCGGATGAAGGATAATAAGGTACAGCAGGCATTTGAATAAGTTTTCGATCCCTTTCAAGGTTACTCCTTTTATATCTTGCAACAGAACTCCCCCAACCAAACGGTTACGTATCATCAATCCTTCTCCTCCGATTTTTATTCCGACTTGTTAATGCTTCGCAATGCAGCCCTTTGACGCCCCGATGACGGTTTACTTTTATCATAACATTTCCAGAACTCTTTTTCACACTCAATGGTGCCGATCAGGATAAGCTTGTGTTCCTTCAGCAACCGGAAATCCGGCTCGGGCTGAAGAATTATCTGCCCCTCTTCCTCGATACCGACTATGGTACAGCCCGTTTTGTCCCGCACATCCAGTTCCGAAATCCTTTTGTTCAGCATTTTATCCGGCATGGGAACCTTGAAGATATTGAGTCCCTCGGCAAGCATCACCACCTCGCCTCGCTGCAGAAAATTGAAAACCGCATTGGCCCCCATGGTGGAATAGGATAATGAGAAATCAGCACCTGCGCGACGCAACGTGTACAGGTTCCGGTCGAGCGTAGCCCGGGAAATGATCTGTATATCGGGTCGCAGGCGACGGCAATAGAGCGTAAGGTAAATATTGGTATCGTCTTCATTCGGGGTGATGATCACAGTATGGGCCTCTTCGAGTCCCGCCTTTTTCAAAACGCTGAGGTCAGCAGCATCTCCAACTACCTGGTACTTTTTAAACTTCTCCAGATTACCCGATCGCTCAACGATTTTAAAAGGGATCTGACGCTCCTTCAGTGATTCGGCCACCACGACTCCCACACGTCCTCCGCCGAGAATTACAACCGGGGCATCGGTGGCATGATAGATACCCAGCAATTCGTCATATTTCCGCAGATTATCCACGGTTCCGGCCATAACCAGGATACTGTTCTCATTGATGACGGAGTCTGAACTCGCGACACGGTAGGCCCCACGCTCCCAGATCCCCACAATATTCACTCCGGTTACCTCTCTCAGCCGGGTTTCGGCAAGTGTTTTACCGGCAATCGGCGTCTCCAGTGCCGGTGCTTCGGCGATGACCAGCTCCTGAAACCGTCCGATGACATGCACCCGTGCACTTCCGCTTACAACACGCCGGACCAATGACTGACCCATCATTTCGGCCAGATTGAGGACGTGATTGCTCCCTGCCAGCTTCAGAATATCTACAGCCTCATCAACATTGGTGAAGGATACGATCGGTACCGATTGGGTCAGTTCCCTGACCGTAAATGCGACGTTGGTATTGACCCGTTCATTGTCGTTCGCCACCACCATGGCAGCCGCTTCCACGCGTACTTTCCGCCAGGTTTCCGGATCATCCACACTTCCATGGATCACGTTGTACCCGATATCACTGAGATCGAGCGCTTTATTCAGCTCCGGAACCATAATCCAGTAGTTGTAATCGAACAGTTTCAGCTTTTCTATAAGCGCAACGGCGACACTGTTGTATTGGGTGATGATGATGTGATCACAAGTATCATCCGGCAACCGCTTCGGTGCACGGGCCTGTGCCTGGGCCTCCAGCCACGGGGCATAAAAAAACTGGATGAAGGTGAACGGCAGCATAACCAGCAAGAACACCACCCCGGTGATCAATACAATAGCTGAAAAAAGACGACCGATATCCGTTTCAAAAACGATATCCCCGAAGCCAAGGGTGGACATGGTCACCAGTGTCCAATAAAATCCGGAAATCCAGCTGTGATCCTGCCCCTCATACACACTGATAACATGGAACAACACCGTGAACAGCAAAATCACCCCAATTAGCAATCCCACAAATATCAATAATCTTTTGAGATTGATCCGGGTCGATTTCCTCTGGAAAAAGAAACTCAGCTCCGAGGTAATAAATTTCATAGTTAATTTTTTTCTATGGACAGATGAACCAAAGGTCACGAAGTGAAATGACCATGACCATATTTAATCATACACCCCTGTCTCCGGGCAGATGCCCGGTCATGGCCATTTCATCTGTTTCCTACCCTCTGTCTTCTGTTCTCTGTCTTCTGTTCTCTGTCTTCTGTTCTCTGTCTTCTGTATTCTGTTCTCTGACTTCTGTATTCTGTATTCTGTTCTCTGATTTCTGTTGCCAAGTGACGGGTCATTAGTGTTATATTGTGGCAATCACAACATTCGAAATTCATGAGGCATCAATTTAAGGATATCTGTATTGAAAATCGTCATAATCGGTTCCGGTGAAATAGGTTTTCACCTGAGCAAAATGCTGTCTGAGGAGAAACACGATGTCACGGTTCTTGACCATGACACCGATACACTTCAGAAGGTGAATGAGCATTGTGATGTACTGACCATTGAAGGAGAAGGTACTTCCATCAAGGATTTGTTGTCGGCAGGAGCCGATACCGCCGATCTCATTGTAGCGGCCACGGATGTCGATGAGGTAAACATGGTCATTGCCATGATTACCAAAAGACTCGGCAACCCCCGGGTGATTGCACGTATCCGGAACGAGGAGCTGTGCAGCTCCGACTCTCCGCTGAGCCCCTCGGACATGGGCATCGACGTACTCATCCACCCGGAAGAGCATGTCGCCCGGGAGATCGTTCGCCTCATCAAGCGGGCCGCCGCATCCGAGCTGGTGAGTCTTGCCAATGATCGCCTGCAGCTTATTGCCATACGTCTTGATGAAACTACAACACTGATCAATAAGACTTTGCAGGAATACGACCAGTCATTACGGCAACCCCCTTTCCGGGTCGTAGCCATTCTCCGGGGCGGACGAACCATCATTCCCGATGGAAGTTCAACATTCAAAATCAATGATCATATATTTATCATTGCCCGCACCGAAGATGTTCCCCAGGTTATCGCCTCCACCGGACGCAAGGAACGTGCCATCAGACACATCATGATTGCCGGTGGTACATCAACCGGTAACCGTGTAACAAATCTGCTGTCCCGGGATGAGTCCGACTGGCGAATCAAGCTGATTGAACCGGACCAAGAGAAATCACTCCGCCTGGCAAGCAGGTTCCGTAATGTTCTGGTACTGCATGGAGAACCCACCGACCCCGATCTTTTGGTCACCGAAGGTATTGCAAGTACCGATGCATTTATTTCAGTTACACAAGACGAAGAGTCCAACATCATCAGTTGTCTTTTGGCGAAACATTTGGGAGTCAATAAAACCGTGGCACTGGTATCCAAGGCCGAATATATACCGATGAGCCAAACGATCGGACTGGATGCCGCTGTCAATAAAAAGCTTTCGGTCACCAACGAAATCCATCGCCAGATCCGGCACGGCCGGGTGATATCCAACTACTCGCCCTATGGTACCGATGCCGAGATTGTGGAATTACAGGTTTCTGAGAAAAGCCGCGCTGCCGGGAAAAAGGTGGAAGCACTTAAACTGCCTCCCAAAACCCTCATCGGAGCAATCATCAAGGGCGATCAGACCACCATCGCTACCGGGAAAACAGAAATTCATGGCGGTGATCATGTCATCGTTTTTTGCTTTCCGGATTCCCTGGACCGGGTAACCGGTTATTTCTCGTGAGTAACGTGCAACAAATCGGCATCCATGTTTGAACCGCGGAAACCTTCTCCTTTAATCAACCTGCCGCAGGTCTTCGGGATCATCGGCTTTTTTCTGATATTGCTGTCCGTCATATTCCTGATCCTCGGCTTGCTCTCCTTTCTCTGGATAGAGGAGATGCGGTTCCAGTATCTGATACTCACGGCACTCACCGCAACGGTCGGCGGTGCGCTGTTCCTGCAGTTTGAACGAAACCGCGACCTGCAGCTCCGTGAAGTCTTTTTAATTGTATCACTTACCTGGCTGACCATCTGCCTGTTCGGTGCCATACCGTTTTACACTTCCGGATCGGTCACCACCTATACCGATGCCTTTTTCGAAACGATGAGTGGTCTTACCACCACCGGAGCCACCATTTTTGGTGGTGTCACTTCATCGGGATTTCAGAACCCCGACATCGAAACCCTTCCGAAATCCCTGCTGCTCTGGCGATCGACACTGCACTGGTTCGGTGGTATGGGATTTATCGTACTCTCCATTGCCATCCTGCCCATGCTCGGGTCGGGCGGTATGCACCTGTTCCAGGCCGAGTCCTCACTGCTCGGTACCGACAAGCTCCTTCCCCGTTTTCGCCAGACGGCCAAATCGCTATGGCTTATCTATGTCGGCCTGACCTTCGTTCACTTTCTTTCACTGTGGGTGCACCCGGCCATGGACTGGTTCCACGCCTTGAATCATGCTTTCTCCACACTTGCTACGGGCGGATTTTCAACCCTCGACGCCAGCATCGGAGGATTCGATTCGATCTATATAGACATGGTCATCACACTCTTTATGTTTCTGGCCGGTATTAACTTCATCCTTCATTTCCGTCTCTTAACCGGTCGTTTCACCATTGTCACCCAAAACCGGGAGCTTCGTTTTTATATACTGGTGGCATTGGCAATGGTCATCGCCATCACCCTGTCACTTTGGCTCACTCAATATTATTCCGTTGTTGACGCTTTCCGCTATGGTGCCTTTCAGGCGATCTCCATTCTGACCACAACCGGTTACGGCACCGACAATTATGCCGTCTGGCCCATACTACCTTTGTTTCTTCTGTTCATGCTCTTCTTTTCCGGCGGATCCACCGGTTCTACGAGTGGCGGCATCAAAATGACCCGCTGGATGATTGTATTACGGGTGATGGGTGCCGAAATCCGGCAGGCAGTACATCCCAAAGCCGTTATTCCGGTACGGGTTGGTGACCGGGTTCTCAGTGACAAGGCAATTCGCACCGTCATGAGTTTTTTCGCTATCTACCTGCTGCTTTTTGCGCTGGGCGGACTGGTATTGACCCTTCTGGGGTTTGATTTGCTCTCATCCATCAGTGCCAGTATCGCCTGTATAGGAAACATCGGTCCCGCATTCGGTGAATTTGGTCCAATCGAAAATTACGCCGCTATTCCGGCGACCGGTAAATGGATTCTCTCCGTTTTTATGCTCATTGGACGCCTGGAGATTCTGGCCGTTATTGTGCTGTTTTCAAGGGATTTCTGGAGCCATTATCAAAGATCCTGATTTTTTGTTTCACTTCGGGACTTACACCAAATATTCTCATATGTCAACTTCAAATAAACCGTTTGTTGATACAATCTGATAATTCCAATAAACTTGCTATATCGTCAACAACACATAATCTGTAATCCGGCATGAACAACAAGGTTGATTTCGTCCCCCTGGACTACCGGGCACCCACTGAAGAGGAACTGCTCAACAGGTCGCAGGCATTCCTCAAAATGATGAAAAAACGGCGAACAGTACGCGAATTCTCTACCCGGCCCGTACCCGATGAAGTGATCATGAACTGCATCGAAGCGGCAGGAACCGCACCATCGGGTGCCCACATGCAGCCCTGGCATTTTGTGGTTGTTAAAGATCCGGTCATCAAAAAGCAAATCCGGGAGGCTGCGGAAAAAGAGGAGAAGACCAACTATGAAATGCGCTATTCGGCGGAAATGAAAATGGATATCGCACGGCTGGAAACCCGGTTTGAAAAACCGTATCTGGAAGAGGCTCCGGTACTCATAGTCGTCTTCAAAGAGTCGTACAGGATTGACGAAAACCAGGTGCGGCGAAAAAACTACTATGTCAACGAATCGGTCGGCATCGCCACCGGACTGCTCATTACAGCGCTGCACTATTCGGGTCTGGTGGCTCTTCCGCACACCCCGAGTCCCATGAAATTCCTGAATGGAATCCTGAAGCGGCCCTCCAACGAGGTCCCGACCGTACTTTTCCCGGTCGGATTTCCGGATGATGACATCACCGTGCCCGACCTGAAACGCAAACCACTCGAATCCATTACCACCGTTTTCTGATATGTCATGAACGATACTCCCGAATATCCTGACGGTCCACCGGAGGAGCCGATGGAATATCCCATCGACGGAGTTCTGGATCTGCACATTTTCCCGCCGGCGGAAGTGCGGGATCTGGTTCCCGAATATCTGCGTGCCTGTCGTGACAAACACATTCTAACGGTCCGCATTATCCACGGCAAAGGAACCGGTGCACTCAGGCGAACCGTACACGCCACGCTGGAAGCCATTCCCTGGGTGAATCGCTACCATCTGGCCGGGCCCGGAAGCGGAACCTGGGGTGCCACCATAGCCTATCTCGATCCGCCGCCTTCATCCCACCGGACCTGATCCGCTGCAAATCCGTTTGCCCCCATAGCGCTACCCATCCGGTATCGCCGGTTTAAAGCTGTACTACCGCACTGTGCTTCCCATGCACTTCATGGACACACCCAGTTTCCCTGCCAACGGTCATCTTTCCATTCGAAGATCGCCCGGTACTCTCCTTCCGGATGCAGCTGCAGCCAATCCATATGATCCACCTCTGCCGACACAACTCTGAAATTGGCTTTTCCCATGGATGTGTCATCCAGAGTGAGTGACGGCTTTCGGAACTTTTCGGGCCAGACCTCCATGGGGTCTTCGACAGGGGTTCCCGGAGGTTCGGTAACACAATACATCCTTTGTTCTGCGGCTTCCGTGGAATTCCACTCATTTTCATGCAGTTCGCTGCCGGCATCATGAATCTGAGCCACACTCCGGATATGCAACTGAACGCGAGACCGGTCATCATAGAAAAGCCAGCTCAGATGCGGATTCGCTTCAAGATCACGAACTTTCAGAGACCGGCGATCCGTATGAAACAGCAGTGTTCGGTTGGATATAAAGATATTACGAAGAACGACAGTGCGTTGCACCGGTATGCCGTCCGAAATGGTAGCAACGACGGGATGTCGAAACGCCGTGTTTTTTTTATCCACCGCTGCAAGTAAATTTCTCCAGATATCTTCTTTTATTTCTTCCAGAGATCCCATCCATTTCATAAGTCGCCTGTAGTTTTTCTGCCCGGATCATAAGACTGCTGATCTCATTGAAACCGCTTTTCGGTTCAATATACAAAAGTTACCGGCTCTCTTACCATAACGAAGTGGGGCAAATCAACACTCCCATCCGAATGTTTTAAAGTGATTAATTGGAATGTTATGCATAAATTACTTATTATTAAATAATTGCACGTACCCATCTGTTGTATAATGACTGATGACCTTAAAAATATCAGCCGAATTGATCAGCCCTCCAAGAACACCTATGGATGGTTTGTACGCATACGCCGTGACGGCAACAGGATCAGCCGTTTTTTCAGTGATGGAAAATACGGTGGAAAAAACAAGTCCCTGTCTGCTGCCCGGGATTTCCGGAACAAAAATCTCACCGAATGGGAAAAGTTTGCAAAAAATCACGATCGCGCGATGCATCTGGGCAAAATCAGCAATATCGGCTACTCGGGCATCAGTTATTGTGTAAAATCCCGGAAACGAAACGGGCAGATCCACCAGGAGCATGTATTCCAGGTCTCCTATACGCCTGAAAAGGGGGTGCATAAAAACAAATCCTTTTATATCCCCAAAGCCCGCACAAAGAGAGAGTTCAAGAAGAACTATGATACCGTCCTGCAGCAGGCGATCCGGTTCCGGGATGAACAGATGATCCGGATCTACGGGGCCCGGTATGCCAATTACAAACGGAAAAGAACCGACAAATAGTTGGCTAATCCACGAATATCCGCATCTTTTCCCGGAAGATAAAGGAGCCGTTTTTTTTTACCTTGAATCCGTAGTATCATTGCGTAAATACCCAACCACGGCTACCTGCTCCCCCATATGGATATCGTCTTTCTCTTCCTGCTGCTCATCGGCCTGGCGGCCGGCGCCCTGATAACCTATTTTGTGATCCGCAGGGATGCGGATAAACACCGGAAACGTGTTGAAGAGCTCCTGGAATCACAGAACAATCTCAACGAGGAGACCTCACGACTCCGGGAGCGCAACAGCGGACTGCAGAGCAGAGTCGAAACCCTGGAGCAGGAAAAGAAAGAATTGCAGGATAGGAACTTCCGGTATCATGAGGAGCTGACCGAGACCAAAACCACCAACCGGCATCTGGAAGAGAAACTGACTTCCTTCAAAAAGGAGATCTCCGAAATTCAGGAGTCCTACAAGGATCAGTTCAAGGTGCTGGCCAACGAGATTCTGGAAGAGAAGAGCAAACGGTTCAGCGAGCAGAACAAGGTGAGTCTGGAGCAGCTGCTCAATCCGCTTGGAGAGAAAATAAAAAGCTTCGAAAAAAAGGTGGACGACACCTACAAGGAGGATATGCGCGACCGCATTACCCTTAAAGAGCAGATCTCGCAGCTCAGCGAACTCAACAATAAAATGACGCAGGAGGCGGGAAACCTGACCCGTGCGCTGAAGGGCGAATCCAAAGCACAGGGTTCCTGGGGTGAAGTGATTCTGGAACGCATCCTCGAGAAATCGGGCCTGCGTAAAGATCGCGAATTTGTCATCCAGCCCTCATTTACCGAAGAAGGCCGGCGCAAACAGCCCGATGTAATCATCCACCTGCCGGATGACAAGCAGCTGGTCATTGACTCAAAAGTCTCACTTACTGCTTATGAGAAATTTGTCTCCGCTGAAACGGAAGAAGAGCGTCAAAAATGGGCACGGGAGCACATCCAGTCCGTTCGCCGCCATATCCGCGACCTGAGCGATAAAAGCTACCAGAACCTGTATGACATCAACAGCCCCGATTTTGTGCTTTTGTTCCTGCCCGTCGAACCGGCATTCGGTCTGGCCATCCAGCAGGATACCGAACTCTACAATGAGGCTTTCGACAAGAATATCGTCATGGTCTCTCCGACCACCCTTTTAGCCACTCTGGCCACCATCTCCAACGTCTGGAAGCAGGAATACCAGAACCGCAACGCCCTGGAGATTGCCGAGGCGGGCGGAAGGCTCTACGACAAATTTGTCGGATTCACCGAAGATCTCGTCGATCTCGGCAAACGGCTGGATCAGACCCGGAAAAGCTATGACGGGGCGATGAACAAGCTGCAGGACGGACGCGGAAACCTGGTCCGGCAGGCCGAAAAAATCCGCGATCTGGGTGCCCGTGCTTCTAAAAAACTGCCCGGTTCGATCGGTTCGCGTTATGAGGATGAGGATAAGGACGAGAATGAAAACGAGGATGATAAGAGCTGAGCGATGATAACCAAACCGGAATTGATAACATTCTTTCTCCTCCTGCTGCTCTTCACCGCGTGCCGAAGCACCCGGGACTCTTCTATCCAGGCTGATGAGGCGATAGTAACTGCCGACACGGCCACCCTGACCGCCGGGCGGGCCACGCTTACGACCGGTGACGTATTCCTCATCGAGGATCCCCGTTTCCGGAAAGCGGACGCACCTGCCTTCTACAAGCAGGATACCGGAACACAGGGTATGGTGGTCACCGCCCATCCCCTGGCAAGTGAAGCAGGCCGATCCATGCTCCGGGCCGGAGGAAACGCCGTTGATGCCGCCGTGGCCGCCGCTTTTGCCGTCGCCGTACTGGAGCCGAACATGTCCGGTCTCGGAGGCAGCGGTGCCATGACCCTTTGGATACGGGAGCGGCAGCAGGCCGACTATGTTGATTTCTACGCAGCTACCGGCGCCGATCCCGATTACGCCCGCGACAGCGTTCCCGACTCTCTGATCTCGCGTGAACGGGGCGTAGCGGTGCCGGGCATGGTGGCCGGATTGTTGGAAGCCCTTGAGAAATACGGGACGCTCGACCGTCAAACCGTCATGGAACCGGCCATACAGCTGGCCGAAGAGGGCTTTATCGTCCACCATCTTCTGGCCTATGTCATTGATAACTACGGCGACCGGCTCACCTACGATCCCGATTCGGCTGAACTGTTTTATCCGGACGACAACCCCCTGCGTGCCGGACAGCAACTGATACAGTCTGATCTTGCCGGTGTTCTGCGCAGGATTGCCGCTGAAGGGCGCGACGGATTCTACTCCGGCGAAATTGCCGAACGTGCCATCGCCATGCTCAACGAAGGCGGAAGTCCGCTCACCCCGGAAGATTTCGAAAATTACCGTCCCCGCTGGCGCGGTGCTTTATGTGAAGAGTGGCATGGACACCGCATCCTTACCGCTCCACCATCCCTGGCCGGACATGAAGTCATCCTGGCCCTCAAACTCCTCGAGCACAAAAATCTGACCGTTTCGGGCCATCCCATATCCAGCGGAGAATCCCTTGTCGCCATAACCGACGCCCTTCGCATCGCGCGCGCCGACCGAAGCCGGTGGGACGGGGATCCCGATTTTGTAGACCTGCCCGTGGCCGGCCTTTTCACTGAAGAATACCTCAACCGCCGCCGCAAAATGATGGGAATTGCCCTACCTGATTCCCGGTCTGTCCCTGACCCCGGAACTACCCCCGATTCCGGAACTGTCTCCGATTCACAAGCCCGGCCGGTATCCCTGACGGTATCAGAATCCGTGATGGTTCCCGACTCTCTGGAGGCCGGCGACCCCTGGCAGGATACGGCATCCTACACTGCTCCCGCCGCTTGTACCGGTGACGGCTATTTTGAACTTTCGACCGGTATCAGCCGCCCGGACGACACTGAACTTCTGAAACATGTTCCGGAGGAGTTCCGGCATCTGTACGAGACTGAGCAACCGCACATCGAACATCCGCACAATGATGATAACCCGGATAATCCCGAACAACACACTACCCACATAGCGGTAGTTGACCGCAACGGAAATGCCGTCTCGATGACCAATACCCTGGGACTCTATTTCGGATCGGGTGTCTATTCCGACGGAGTGTTTTACAATTCGGCGGCCGGCAACTTCGGAGGCAGTTACGGCAGTATCCGCGGTCCGGAACGATCGGCCAACTCCAGCACAGCCCCGACCCTGGTACTGACCGGTGACCGGGTTGCTTTGGTGACAGGCTCTCCCGGATCGGGACGGATCCCTCCCGCCATTGTAAATACCATCATACACACGATGATCTATGAACTGCATCCGGCCGATGCTGTCCGCATGCCCCGGATCTATCCCATGATCGAGAATCGCCGGGTAGAACTCGAACGTGGTTTCGCCCCAAACGCTCTTAAAAGCCTGCATGAACGCGGCTATGTGGTGGATCCCTCCAACTATCCCATGAACATGTACTTCGGCGGAGTTCAGATGATCCGGGCCCTGGATGACGGCACCCTGATCGGGGTCTCCGATCCGCGGCGCGATGGCGGTGCGGCAGGTTATTAATGTCATGCATCTCAGAAAGAAGGCTGGAAAATATCGGATATATTTCCGGCATTTTGGGGCCGAACCTGGAAGAAAGAGACTGGCAATCTATTTTCAGACAAACTGTTGATTTCGGTTATTCTGAAATAGAAATCGGCAATTACCTGGGTGAATCGGCAAGCTCTTTTTTGGCTTTTTGCAGCGACATCGGGCTGAAGCCGGTTGAAGTGCTGAAACGATACCCCGGCAGATACAGGATTCTACATGTAAAAGATATGGCGCCCGGCGAGGAGCAGGATTTTGTCTGCCCCGGTGACGGTATCATTGAGTGGGAGCCGGTATTTGCTGAATCAGTCAACCAGGGAATAGCGCATTTCAACGTGGAAAAAGACAATGCCGAAGACGGCCTGGGCTGTTTGCACTCAGCTTCACAATATTTAAAAGGACTGAGATTTTGACTGTCGTTCATCCGGAAGTTAATACTGAACCACCAACTATATTCAAGTATCAACACTCATCAAACCTTTAATCGTCAAATGAAGCACCACACTTTTTTGCTTCCTGTATTCCTTCTTCTGTTTTATTTTAAATTTGGCTTCGAATCGGGCAGGCGCCCGGACACACGGGCGTATGATTACATACGGTCATGGACATTTCACTTCGTGATCTTCGATTCGCTTACGCGGTTCATTGAGCATGTGACATCAAAATCATTAACTATAAACACATGATATTTGTGAAGAAAGCTCCGGCACATCCAATATTGCACGTGATATTGTTGCTTGTCACGTTATCTTTGACCTGTTCAGAACTATTGAGAGCTGAAACCATCGGCCGGACCTGGCAGGTTTATGAGATCGAACTGACCGCCGGCGAAAGCCGTGATAATCCCTACCGGGAGATCGAAGCCCATGCAGGCGATGATCTCCTTACAGCCGTTTTTACCGGTACGGAAGGAGAAGCGGAGGGACGTTCAATGAAAGTGACCGGCTTTTGGGATGGTGACGACCGGTGGAAGATCCGGTTCGCCCCGCCGGTGCCGGGGAGCTGGACCTACCGGACCAAATCGGCTGATGCCGGACTTGACGGCCGGGAGGGCACCTTCCGGGTAACCGGTTGGAGTGATGAGGAGCTTGCCGATAATCCGACCCGACGCGGCTTGCTGCAAGTCAGCAACTCCGGTCCACGGACCGGGCGCCATTTTGCCTACTACGACGGGACTCCCATGCTCTGGGTCGGAGATACCTGGTGGAACTGGACCAAACGGAGCATACATTTCTCATCCTTCCGGAATCTGGTCGATGACCGAGCCGGTAAAGGCTTTAACATCGGGCAGTTGTTCGTTGCCGGTAATGGCTGGGGCAGAGAGGCCTCGCTGCTGGATGAAACCTGGACCTCCCTGGATATGGAACTGATGCAGCGAGTCGACCGGATGGTCGAATATGCCAACGAAAACGGAATGACGGTCTGGGTACACGCCTGGTGGAGCCGGGATAACATCGCTGAAACCATCGGAGAGGAAAACATGCGCCGCTGGTGGCGCTATCTGGTCCACCGGCTGGGTGCCTATAATGTGATATGGGTTCTCGCCGGTGAATACAATATGAATAATTACGGGGGATTCGATCTGTCTTTTTGGGATGAGCTGGGAACAATGATACGCCGGGAGGATCCCTGGGATCGCATCATCAGTACACACCCGACACCTCCGGGTTGGTCGGGAGGTGCCGATGCCCCACAGTGGTCGACCGGCGAAGTGCTGCACGACCGCAATTGGCTCGATTACAATCAGAGTCAGCCGGGACACGGACGCTGGCGATTGGAAATGACACCCTCGATCATCGCTGCCGACTATCGCCGAGAGCCGGCCAAACCGACACTGGTGACCGAACCCTGGTACGAGTTTATCGAGGGGAATCCATCCGGTCGTGAAGTCCGTATCGGGGCCTGGTCGTCGATATTGTCGGGTGCGGCGGGTCACACCTACGGTGGTGGCCACATCTGGTTGGCTCATTTGCCCGAATCGCCGGCCGGCGGCGGTCCCTGGCCACTGGAAGAGAGCTTTGATGTAAATACACTGGATTATCCGGGGGCTCGCTCCATGAGCTACATGGCCGGATTTTTTGAGGATGTGGAATGGTGGAAAATGCACCCGGCACCTGAACTGGTTCATGACTACAGAGAACCATACTGCCTGGCAAACGAGGGTGAAGAATATGTGGTTTACCTGCGGTGGGGAGGTCCTGCAACCATTGATCTGAGTTCAGCCGATGAGAAAAAACGCTTTGCATACCGCTGGTTCAATCCTGCCACAGGAGAATTTTATTCGGAAGGAGAGGTCTCAGGCGGTGGAATCCGGACTATTTCACCGGTTGAGGATTACCCCGGAAGAGTGGAATTCAGGGATTGGGTTCTGCATATTCAAAAAATCCGTTAATACAGTCAGTGTAAACAACTAAAGCTCTGCCTTCTATGATAGTTGCATAAAACACCGGCAATTGAACATAACAGATCCATTGTGCTTTACAAATAATCATAGGAAACGAAACAGGTAAACAGATGAACCGCTCAATACAATTTATTTTTCTGATCACCATTTTTTCGTTCGGATTGAATGCCAATCTGATCAGACAATCCGAGGCTGCATCAAACTCAACCGAATTATCCTCCAACAGCGAAGAGCGCATTCAACCCTATTCCGGAAATCCTGTATACTGGCAGTATAACTGCGATCCAATTTTACTGATTAGTGGCAGCAGTAACGACAATCTTTTTCAGCATTCGTACGATGATCTGGTTGCTGAACTTGATAAACTGGTTGAATACGGGGGGAATTATGTGCGAAATACCATGTCGAACCGTGACCCCGGTAATATTCAGGCGTTCCACTTTGATGAGGAAACAGGGGCATACGACCTTGGCAAATGGAATGACGATTACTGGGAAATGTTCGATCGTTTTCTGCAGGCTACCCATGAGCGCGGAGTAATTGTACAGTTGGAAATTTGGGCAACCTATGACTTTTACACGCGCGACTCTCACACCCGCGACGGACTCACAGCATGGCAGCGAAATCCTTTTAACCCACGAAATAACAGTAACTACGAAGAAGGACGCGACTCGGGCCTGGTTTCCAATTTTCAGTCGGATCACGACTACCTGGTGAATCCCTTTTTTTACACCGTGCTTCCTCTGCCTGAACCTTTTGATTTTTCCATCCGGCCAACGCTGCTTAATTATCAGCAGCGTTTTGTCAGAAAAGTGATGGAAACCAGCCTGGCCTACGATCATGTTCTATATGTGATCGACAATGAAACGAATGCCGATCCTAAATGGCCGAGATACTGGTCGCAGTTTATCAATAAAATTGCAGCCGATCACCATCGTCAGATTGAGGTAACGGAGTTGTGGGATTCGTTTGATCCGACTGACGGAAATGTTGAAGGGGCAGAACGTCAGTCATATGCTTCGCACTTTTTCAGCAAGAGGGCAAGTGTATCGAACACCCTGTACGACACAGAAAACTACACATATCTCGATATATCCAATCACAATTTTCAGACCGGCGAAACACATTATAAAACGGGTCTTTATATATGGAATGAAGTTCAGCAATCCACAAAATTACGGCCGACCAACAACACCAAAATTTACGGTGCCGGGGAGGAGTGGATCTGGACAGGAAACAGACAGGAGGCTGCTGAGCGGTTTTGGCGCAATATATTTGCCGGGCATGCATCCGCGCGTTTTCATCGCCAGCCCTACGGAGAGGGGAATAACGAATATGCTCTGAGGCATGTGAAAAGCATGAGCCTTCTGATGAACGAGCTGATTCATGATTTTACCAGACTGCGACCGGATAACAGCTTACTGCACAACAGGCAGGAAAATGAAGCTTATGTTCTGGCTGATGATGGAAATACGTACGCCGTCGCCTTTATGAACGGCGGCAATGTATCTCTCGATATTTCCAAAATAAATTCTGAAGAGGCAAATCTGATCTGGCTCAACGTAATGGAAAATGAATGGACATCACAGATTGCAGAGCTGAATCCTGAAACAGGACTGAGGTTACAAACACCGGAAGAAACCGGTTTTTGGGTGGCTGTGGTTAAAAAATAATTCTGTCACTGAATGGTCAACAGCCTTTAAAGCGATTATATCTGTACTCAAACCGACAGGTGACGTAACGCAATGACATATCATAAATTTATGAAAAAACTTGAAAGATCTGTTACTCTCCGTATTTCAACGTTTTTTACGGTTCTTTTTGTTTTGGCTGCCTGCGATTTTGATACCGTCACCGAAACTGAAAATAAAGACAGCTCGGCATACATCCTGGAAAGATTCCAGGATCCTCCCATTGAGTACCGGTCTGCACCGTTTTGGGTATGGGCCGGAGATGTCACGGAAGAAGAAATCGACTTGCAGCTCACGGATATGAAAGAGCACGGAATGGGGGGCGGATTTCTTCATGCCCGCCCCGGAATGATTACCGAATACCTTTCGGAGGAATGGTTTGATCTCGCAAATCATGCCGTGAAAACAGCTAAACAGGAGGATCTTCATATATGGCTGTATGATGAAAATGCCTGGCCCAGCGGTTATGCAGGCGGTCATGTGGCAGCCGAAATGCCGGATTCGTACATTCACGGTCAGGGCCTGCAGATGGTGCCGATGGAGGATGTCGACGTCTCTGAACTTTCAGATTATCACCTGTTTTTGCGAGAAAGCAGCGATGGAGAAGGCAACAATGAAGATGGCAGCCATTGGGAAGGCGGCGATGGGTATGAGGTGATTGCCGATCATTCCGATTTGAGTGAGGCCGTCTATGGTTTTCGGATGCATCACTACAGCGAAACCGGCCGGTACGGCGGATATTCCTATGTGGATCTGCTTGTTGATGGAGTCACCGAAAAATTCATCGAGCTGACGATGACCGGCTATGAAGATCGCTTTGGCGATGAATTTGGAAAGCACGTGCCGGGTATTTTTACGGATGAACCGCACATCCAGCCGCCCTCGGTTCCCCAGGACGATCCCCACGGCCGGGCTATCCGGTATACCCCGGAACTGTTCGACGTTTTTGAAAATACCTGGGGCTATGATCTTCGCGAACACCTGCCCTCCCTCTACGCAGAAACGGGCGATTGGCAGCGGGTAAGGCACAACTATTACCAGGTGCTGCTGGATATGTTCATCGAGCGATGGGGCAAGCCGTGGTATGAGTACACCGAAGAGAACAACCTGATCTGGACCGGCCATTACTGGGAGCACACCTGGCCCGATCCGATCCGGGTACCCGACAACATGGCGATCTATGCCTACAAGCAGATGCCGGGAATTGACCTGCTGTTCAACACACCGGAAGAACGGCCTGATCAGTTCGGTAATGTCCGAAATGTGAGAGAAGTGCGTAGTGTGGCAAACCAGCTTGGGCGAACCCGGACGCTGAGTGAAACATACGGTGCTTCCGGCTGGGAACTCGGATTCGAAGATATGAAACGCCATGGCGACTGGATGTACGCCCTCGGGATCAACTTTTTGGCCGAACATATGTACTACGGCACCCTGAAAGGGTCCAGGAAAAGGGATTTCCCGCAATCGATATCCTGTCATGCCCCTTGGTGGGAACATTATCCCGAACTTTCGAACTATTTTGCCCGGCTGTCACTGGCACTGTCAGCCGGCCGGCAGGTGAACCACACGCTTGTGATGGATCCCACCACCGCCACCTGGATGTATCAGGGAGCCAACGGCATCCATGAACGAAGGGATTGGATTGGTGATTCCTTCAAATCGCTGCTGGATCAGCTTGAGCTGCATAAAGTCGAGTACGACATGGGCAGCGAATTCATCATCAAACACTGGGGCTCTGTGGATGAGGGACAATTTATCATTGGCGAGCGTTCTTATGATCAGGTGATCCTGCCGGAAGGTACCGATAACCTGAACCGGGCAACGGTGGATTTACTGAACCGGTATCTGGAACAAGGCGGAACGATTCTCGATCTGTCGGGTGTACCGGGTCGTGTGGACGGAGCGCAAAGTGATGAGCTGTCAGCTCTTGCAGATCATTTTTCCGCTCAGTGGCTTCCGTTCGAAGAATTAAACGATGACGTTCTGGCAAGGCTGGCCAGTCCCGGGTTTGTGCCGGAATCACCGGAAAATTACGGAGGCAAAATATTTCATCAGCGCAGGCAGCTTGAAGACGGCCGGCTCATATTCTGGAGCAACTGGAGCACCTTGGAAGAAGGCAATATCCGGTTTGTTGCTGAAGGGAATGACGTAACCGAGTTTGATCCGGGAGATGGTTCCATCAGATCAATCCCGTTCGAGAGGGATGGAGGCATGGTAAGCGTTTCGTTCAGCCTGCCGCCAACCGGCAGTAAAATGCTCTTTATCTCTGATGATGAAATGGATCTTGAAACCCTTCCATTTGTCGAAAAAGCTTTAAACGGTGAAGAGATCATCCCCGTTGAAGCGCTCACGGTGGAGAGAGAAGATCCCAATGTGCTGACGATCGATTATGTTGATCTTTCGGTAAAAGATCATGAGGCAGAAGGGATCTATTTTTATGATGCGGCGGATTTGATCTACGAGTCGCACGGTTTTGAGTGGTACAGTTTCGGGCACAACCCATGGAATGTCGGCGTTCAGTATCAGACCAATATACTGGATATGGCCGACAAATTCGGCGACGAGAGCAGCTTCACGGCAACTTTTCCGTTTTATGTATCCGAAGAGCTGACAAACCGGTCTTCCCTTCAGGCCGTCATTGAACGCCCGCATCTTTACACAATCAGTATCAATGGCGAACCTGTTGAACCACTGGAGGATCAATGGTGGCTCGATCGCGCTTTCGGAGTATTTGAGATCGGTGAGCATGTACAAACCGGAAGAAACGATCTTACGATTCAGGCGTCACCCATTTCCATCCATGCAGAGCTGGAGCCGGTCTATCTTCTGGGTGATTTTCATATTGAAGCTGCGGATCAGGGTTTTATGCTCAAGAACCCCGAACCCCTGAAAATCGGTTCATGGAAACAACAGGGAATGCCGTTATTCGGCCACCGGGTTTCGTACAGCACTGCGTTTGAAATTGAAGAAACAGAGGGGGTCTATCGGGTAGAACTGGACGAATGGTCCGGCACCGTGGCGGAAGTAATCGTAAACGGAGAGTCGGCCGGGGTGATTGGCTGGCAGCCATATCAACTGGATGTCAGCGAGCATCTCGCTGTCGGGAGTAACGAAATTGAAATCATTGTAACGGGATCCCTCAAAAACACGCTCGGGCCGCACCATAATGATCCCGGGGTGGGGTTTGTAACACCGTGGAGTTTCTTCTTTGCTCCGGAAGACCAGCCGGCCGGTACAGATTATCATACCCTTGATTACGGCTTGTTTGATGAATTCCGCCTGGTCAGATACCCCTAAAAAACGCATTGAAGAAATTATGCCGGTCTATTTGTGTTCAAAGACATTGCCGTGAACCAATGTCACAACACTGCTCGCCGGCAATACAATTTCACCGGCACCTTTTATCCCCTGTACCTCACCATGAAGGGATTGTGTGGTTACATGCATTTCGTATGTCTCCGGCAGGTCGTCACCTTCCAGGAACAAATCGACCGGCTCGTTGTTGGTGTTAATCGCCACAATAGTAAAGGTGTCCATTTCATCGTGTACATAGGCCGTGGCAAATACTCCCTCGTCTTCATCATACACCAGTTCCACCCGCTCGGCACCCGGACGAATGAACCGGTAAAACTGCCGGGAGACATAATAACGCAGGCCGGGGTTGTTTTCAGTTTGCATCAGATTGAACTCTCCCAGTTCGTTGTAATCGCTTCCCTGCCACCAGACCCAGGCCGAGGCATTACCGTGATAGAGGGCGGCGTGAATGGCCAGACCCAAAGCCAGAGCCCCGGCCCGGCCGTCTTCGGTCTCCCAGTGGTCATGATATCCGGAAGTCTCGGTCATCCAGACCGGTTTGCCGGTGGGGGCGACATAGTCCTCGTAGTGATTGCGCCAGGCCTCAGAGGCTCTGGCCGTCTCCGCAGGCACCACGCCATCCACATAGCCGTGCACGGCCCAGACATCCAGCTCTTCCAGTGCTGACGGATTCCGGTTCATCAGTTCATAGTGATAGAACCAGCGACGATCCCGCAACCCCTCCATCCCCAGCATATTTTCCGATCCGAAGACCTTAACGTCGGGATAACGCTCTCTGACAACCGGCATGGCATATTCCAGCATCTCGGCATACCAGTCGACCCGGTAGTAGCACGAGTTGAAAAACTGTTCAAACAGCGGCTCGTTCTGTGGACTGATTGCGTAGATATCAATGCCGATTTCCTCGTAGAGCGAAATGCCGTCAGCCAGCCAGTTGCCGAACTCCTCGTACATCTCCGGATTGAGTGTTCCGCCCCATTTTGCTCCACCGGGATGCGCTTGATCTACATACCGTTTTCTGCCGGCGGCTCCGGGCAGTTGCGTACCATCGTCACTGATGGCGATCTTCATGTGATCGGGCGGTGACCATACCGTAAAAATCATCTTCAGGTCCACTCCGGCTTCTTCGGCGGCATCGGCAATACCTTCGACCACCGGTTTTTGAAATTCCCAATCGGTGTCCTGTGATGAAAGATCGGTTTCAGCCGGATAATATTCGTTGCGCCAGATAGTAAGTCCCAAATCCTCTATAATCATACGACCCCACTTTTCGGTAAAATGGTTCTGCGGATTGGAATCCCACCAAACCGTCCGCGAACCGAAAAAGCCGAATCCGTCGATAACCTGCTTTCTCTCATCCGTGTCTATGAGCAATTCTGTTGCCGGTCCCGCCGGTTGATCATCATCGCCATTCTCTGATTCTGTGGGACTGCTACAGGATATCTTGAAAAATGCAATTGTGATCATTACAAGTATGCTTGTGCTAAACAAATGGCATTTGCCGTCTCTCTTTCTGCTCATTATCCCTGTATTTCTCATTGCCCTGCCCTGTAATTGATAAATTTTCTCATGGAATGCCGCTTTATACATAAATACCCGGACCTGTCAAAGTACCCTGACAACGCATACACGAATGACCATGACCGTTAATGATGACTGAACTGCTTTTTTATCGATATTGTTGTAATCTTGCTATATTCTTGACCCGGTTTTGAAAACAGCAACATGACAAGCCTTTGAAGTACCCATGACCGGACTGACGCCCGGACACACAGGCGTATCATTAAATACGGTCATGGCATTTCACTTCGTGACCTTCGGTTCATCTGACGATATAAATCCAAACATTTAAACACATGAAATGGCCATGACGGCAAACCGTCACTCAAGAGCATGATTATTTTCGACATGAACATTGCATTGTCCATAGACTTTAAAAAAGAAGCATATGAAACGCCTCGTCATTGATATCGATATCAAGAACATCCTTGAAATCGTAAAGAAGCGGAAAGGCCGGGTTTCTGCTTTCGTGGCAAAATACTTTCTTCGTGAAGAGATGATACACGATGAGGTGGAGTCAAGAGTGGTTAAAGAAATACAGAAAAATCTTGAGCAGAACCTGAAAATTCGCATGCATCAGGAAGGAATTAAAGCCGATCTGGAAATTCGACTTGAAGATCCGTATGATTAGCCGCTTTAAACCAGCCGTATGACGTGAATCTACTTTACATATAGATCGAACCAGTCAACCACCCGTTCCATAAAATCAATGCGGTGAGCGCGCTCTGTCAGACCATGGGGTTGTCGCGGATACATTACCAGTTGGGTTGTGATATCGTTGAGTTTCAGAAATTGATGCAACTGAATGGACTGTTCGGGGTGTACCCGCTCATCGGCCAGGCCGTGAGCCACCAGTATCGGCGTCCGGGCATGCTCCAGATTGGCTACCGGCGACCGGTCCCAGGTGAGGCCCTGATTTTCGAACCACCACAGATCCCAGTGTGTAATCGACATTTCATGCGGGATGTCGGTCGTTCCCATAAATGAAATCCAGTTGGAAAGACCCGCAAAGGTTATGGCCGCCGCGAAACGGTCCGAGTATCGGGTGCCGGCCCAGGCCGAAAAATATCCGCCATACGATGTACCGGAAATACCCACACGCCGGGGATCAACAACACCCTGATACGACAGATAATCGATGCCCATTATGACATCCTCAAACTCTTTACCTCCCAGATCGCGGTGGTTGGCCATGGTGAATTCCGATCCACGTCCGCCGCTTCCCCGGTAGTTGGGTTTAAGCACCACATACCCTTCGGAAGCAAGCAGCTGGGCAGGATACAGCGGACGGGTATTCCAGCCGTCGATACTGACTCCCTCAGGACCCCCATGGGGCAGAATCGCGAGCGGATAGGTCTGACCCTCTTCAAAACCCACAGGATAGGTGATCACGCCTTCGATAAGCAGTCCGTCCGGGCCCTCCCATGTTATTGTCTCCTGCCGGCCCAGCTCCCGCTCTTCCAGAAACTCGTTGTTATAGGTCTGCCGCTCCCAGTCCGGTCCGGGCAGTGTTCCCAGATACACTTCGGCGGGATGGTTGCGTCGATGAACCGGTGCGGCAAACCGGTCACCGGACGCGTCAAAACTGACCGACCGGAAAATTTCAGCCCCCCCTCCGGCTATGAGTTCGGTTTGTCCGCCCGATGCCGGAATCTCCCGTAAAGCTGTGCGTGTCCCTTCTACCGCTACAAAACGGAGCGTATTTGCATCTTTCCACTCCAACCATTCCGCGGTTCCCTCATAACCATCGGGGGTGATATCGACCGGACGATAATCTTCAAGATCACTTACATAGATGCGCTGGGGCAGCGGATCATTGATGGCTTTGGCGGCGAGAAATGCGAACCGGGTTCCATCGGGTGAGAAGTCCATCGGCCCCACTTTCCCCTGACTCTCGGTCAGCAGCTCCAGACTTCCTTCATGGATATCCAGCAGCAGAATCTCGCTGAACATCATTTCATCGTCTATGCCGGTACCGTGTGTTATCCGGACCGCCAGATGATCGCTGTCCGGCGCCCATGCAAAATCCCATACCGTCATATCATCAGGAGTAACAGGCCTCGGTTCCCGATCATCGTGCAACCAGAGCCGCACATGCTGTTTATTTTCACCGGACACCTCCATATCATACCCCTGCTGTCTGCGTTCCATAACCGCATCGGGCAATGGTTCTCGCATGGTATAAACCAGATGGAGACCGTCATCGGAAAACCGGTACGCCATCACCCCTTCCGGTGCCGAGGTGATCCGACGGATTTCTTCTTCCACGACATCATAAGCGTAAACCTGATTTTGATCGTGCTCCTCCCCGTCAACCATCGTAAAGGCCAGTTCATCAGAGCCCGGAATCCAGTATGGAGACGAGGCACTCTTCGGCGCGGTGACAATACCACGTTCTTCTCCGGTTACCAGGTCGCGCACATAAAGTTCCTGATAATCACGTCCAACCGCTTCACCCGCTTCCCGGGGCACCCGCAAAGTGTAGGCCACATGAGTACTCCGGGGATGAAGCTGAACCTGCCCGACTTGTTGAATATCCGCCACCTCATCCGGGCTGAGCTGGGCCTGAACAGCGGTTCCAGCCGGCAATATCATGATAAAAGCTAATGGCAGAATCAGGGATATGCGAAAAATCCGGTGCAATTTCATATTCAGAGGGGTTTGTGTGCAATATTATTGGCATATCGGACCGAGAGCCTATACCCTTCCCGCCGGTCCTCGCAAGTGTGCTAAACGGAAGATAACAAGAAATGCCAATACAATGGTACACCGATCATTGCGATGAACCGGGGCGATATTCCGGCCGCAGTTTATCTTCAAAAAGCGTCTTGAACTTGTCCAGTTTGGGGCGAATTACCAACTGGCAATAGCCCTGGTCCGGATTGTTCTCAAAGTAGTTCTGATGGTAGTCTTCCGCCTCATAAAACGCTTCGAATGGTGTAATCCCGGTTACGACAGGGTCATCGAAAATACCCGCCTCATCCAGCTTCTGCTTGTAGTATTCAGCTCGCTCCCTCTGAAAATCGTCATGATAAAACACCACGGAACGGTACTGCGGGCCCACATCCGCCCCCTGGCGGTTCAGCGTTGTAGGATCGTGAGTCCGCCAGAAGATTTCCAGCAGCTCATCATAGCTTACAATGTCGGGATCCCAGGTAACCTGCACCACTTCAGCATGACCGGTATCACCGGTGCTCACAATCCGGTACGAAGCCTCGTCTTTGCGTCCGCCGGAATACCCGGAAACTACCGACTTCACGCCCTCTACCCGTTTAAAGACCGCTTCAACACACCAAAAGCACCCGGCTCCAAAAGTCGCTTTGTTCTCGTTTGTCATGGTATTTAGTTCTTGTGTGATTCCAGCACCCCCTTTTACCGGTATACCGGTAGTCAGCAAGAATACCAGCATCGGTATGGTGAACAGACTATTTGTACTCATATAGTTTCCGGGAACCGGCTTGGATTGGACTGGACCTGCATTGTGAACCCGCATACCGGTTCATACTGCCATTCAACTTTCTGTTGACAACATGAAATGTTCATAACGGCAATACGTCACACAAGAGTATGATTATAACCGTCATGGACATTTCACTTCGTGACCTTCGGTTCATCTGACCGCTTGGAACAAAATTATAAACAGATGCAATTGACCGGATTACGGGTTTACTGCTGAATTTTCAAGAAGAATCATGCCTCGGGCGGCTCCTGCTGCTGTTGGTCTCCGGATCCGGACTTGAACTGATTTGAGAATGAGGTTTTGAGCTCTTCCACGTCGTTATCCGATACCAGCTCCTTCATGTCCTTAACACCGACCTTCTGAATCAGATTGAATATCATCCGGTTAAAGATCATCTGATGAGCCATGGAAGTAATCTGCATCAACTGCTCCTGGCTGATCTGCTGATTGGACAGCTGAAGCTTGTTCAAGATCGGCTCTACTATCGCCTGAGCCATACGTGCAAGCTGCTTCTCCAGCTCCTGCGCCTCTTCATTCTTATTGCTTGTTATTTCATTGCCTTCCTGATCTACTAATTTCATATGTATGCAATTTCAGATTTGTTTTGTAATGTCACATGCATGTACACAACCATTATAATCATCTTCTGTTCGGCGGGTTGCCGTCATGGGCATTGCATGTGTGTTTTATATTATGCTAAAATATTTGTTTGGAATATATGGATATTTGCTATCAACACGTCAGGGTAACGTATGCGTTCCCGCAGTGTTATATGCTGTAGCAGGTGAATCGTTGGAAGTCAGATATATTCAATTGAATTCGTATTCATGCGGAGGCTCCGCCTTCAGCAGATGACGCACAAAGTAGTCCCAGGTACGGCGAACATGATAGGATTCATTGGCATATCCGTGATTTCTGTTGGGCATGACAAGCAAATCGAAATCTTTATTCTCCCTGATCAATTCATTCACCAGCAGCAACGTCATATTCGGATGTACGTTATTGTCCATGGTACCGTAGGAAAGCAGCAGATGGTCTTCAAGCTGTCCCGCTTTTTTCCAGATGGCCTGTGATTTGTAGGGGTCTTCTCCTTCTACCTCTTCCACATTCCGGAGCCCCTGATATTTTTCACCCCAATAGAAGGTGTAACCCCGGTTGTCCATGTTACCGGCACTGGCCACTCCGGCTTTGAACACCCCCGGGAAACGGAGCAGCGCACTTGCCGTAGCGTATCCTCCCCCCGAATGACCGTAAATTCCGGCCCGGTCACTGTCCAGCCAGTCATGGCGTTCGCCCAGCTGCCGAATGCCGGCGATCTGGTCTTCCAATCCGTTATCGCTCATATCCCCATACCAGTGCGTATGAAACGACCTGGATCGCAAGGGTGTACCGAGCGCATCCATCTGTACCACAATAAATCCGAGTTCGGCAAGCGCATGAGTCTGTCCCCGCCGGACCGGTGTAAAGCTCCGTGTGCCCACACTGCCGATCTGCGGACCCGGATAGAGATTGACCACAACAGGGTAGGATTTCGTCGAATCGAAGTCCGAGGGTTTGTATATCAACCCGTACAGATCCGTCTCCCCAGCACGAGCCTTCACCACAAAAGGTTCAGGCATGGTCCAGGCCGTCTCTTCCAGAGGTGTAATATCCGCCTCTTCAAGGGGCATCACATCGGAGCCGTCTGATGAGCGCAACATGGTGACCGACGGACTCCTGAAACCGGAATATTCGTCGACAAAAAAGCGCCCTGATGGTGACACGGATATTTCGTGGTTGGCATCTTCTGCGGTTAACAGCAAGGGCTCCGAAATCGCATAATGCCGGCCGGTTGTCCCATCGGACGATGTATCACCGGTCCGGTTATCGATGGATGGCGTATCACCGGTCCGGCTGTTATCAACCGGCACCGAGTTTCCGTCAAGAAGTTCCGCATTATCTTCATTCGGCGAATCCGCATTATTTCCGTCCGGCAGTTCCGTTTTGTAAAAGTGTGTCCGGTAGGGGTCACGCTCCGGCTCTTTGCCAACCGCGGTAAAAAATACCGTCCCCATCTGTTCATCGACATGAAGCAGATCCACCACATTCCATTCTCCAGAAGTGATTCGTCCGATGCGACCGGCATCATCCAGCCGGTGATAGTACAGATGTCCCCACTCGTCCCGTCTCGAAAACCAGAGGAAAGTCTTGCGGTCGAATAGCACCCGCCAGTTCGGCACACCGCGCGAGGTCAGATTCGATTCGAAAAATGGCTCCTCCTTTTCCCGGTAGACATGTCTCACACTTCCGGTTTCGGTATCGGCAATATAGAGATTGACTTCCCGGTAATCCCGGGACGTGGTCACAAAGGCCAGCTCTGACGCATCATCCCTCCAGTCGATATCGGCCCACCGGTCACCCCGCTCAAGTCCGCAACAGTTGGATGTACGCTGGTGTGACGGTTCGATATCCAGCCATACTTTGGTCCGGTTTTCGACATCCAGCACTACTCGCTCATGCATCGGCACCTTGTCATCACCGGGCAGCGCGTAGGGCCATGACTCGTGAACCGGACGACCTTCGGCCGTCTCGAGCAGATGCATCTCGGCGACATCGCGTTCATCCAGACGATAGGTGGCAATCTTGCGGGAGTCGGGCGACCAGTTCAGCACCGGGCGATCGGACCGGAACCAGCCCTGAGAATTCGTTGCAAAACCGTAGTGCTGCTCCCCGCCCTCAGTGAGTGCGATGTCATCTCCGTTCTCCATATCCCGCACCCACAAATTATGATCGCGGATATATGCCGCCCACCGCCGGTCCGGTGAGAGTAGACTATTGGGCGGCCGGTCCGGCAAGTCCGGATCCACACATTGGTACTGATCCAGATCACACTCCCACCGGTCTCCGTCAATCACAAACCGGATCGCCGACTCTCCCTTCACATAGCGAAAAGTGCTGAATGGGAGATCTGAGGCACGGATGTTCCGTCCAAGAGCCTCTTCCAGCGACTCCGCAAGCTCATCGTGATCAAAAGCATCGTCACGCTCCGCGGTTTCGGGATTCACCAGGTAAAAACGGAAGCCCTCCCCGGTCCGGACCCGGTACCAGAACCGGTCATCATCCAACCATTGCGGCCGGATATCACTGTACAGCACTTTCGCCTGCACGTTGCGGTTCAACAACGCTTCAGCCCTCCGGTAATCCTGTTCCGTTACGACACCCGACTGATCAGTCTTTTCCCCGATCCCGATGAATCCTGTCAAGATCAACAGCAAAACTGCAAAAAAAAGACCAGCAAACGGTTTATTGGGTTCTGCTTCAACACCGCAATTCACCTCTTTTTTCAACAATAAGCTCATTCACTCCTCCAAATTCTGTTTAATCATACCTTCAAAAGTCCGTGCAATTCTTCATGAGTCCGTTCATTCCACTAAAAACCGGTTTATTCATTCCACCAAATGACCGTTCATTCATTCCTCCGCTCAAGGGCTCACGGGCAGTTTGAGAAGCGGTTGTGGATATTCAAATTCGTACAGCGTATGGTCACCGTCACTTGTCATGTAGATCCGGTTCTCTTCCCTGATCAGTGCAATGGACTCCAGATCCTTTTCACGGGCATCAAAAGCGGCCAGCGGTCGCCCTGTCAGGTCCAGCACAAAAACAGCGCGCGCCTCATCGCTGACGAGCCATAACACCTCATCTTCCTGATCAAAAAACAGCCCTGCAAGACTCAAACCCGGGGCATCATCCTCCGCCCCGAAGTTGATCGGAGTATACCGGACCTGCTGCTCAGCCGCTCTTAGATCCAGTTCAATGAGCGCCCGGGGCAACCTTTTGTTCACCACAAATACATGATTATTCACCGGATTGATGGCAATGCCTTCCAGTCCGTCGTTTTCATTCGTTATTTCGACCGCCACCGAATCGGACTGTATCAGGTTTCCGTCGGTATCATATTGCACGATTTTCCGCTGCCGCTCTTCGACGACATATAGCAGATGGTTATGGTTGGTCGGATGCTGGGAGATGCCTTCCATATCCTCTCCGCCGACTTCCAGTTCTTTGACGATCTCCCCCTCGCGGGTGATTTTATAGATGCTTCCTCCCGGATTGTCACTGACCGTCCAGAGATAATTGCCGGTATGGTCCACATCCAGTCCGGAGGGGTCGCCGATATTGAGTTCAAAAGAATTACGTTTCTGCAGACGGGCCAGCCGGTTGGCTTCTCCCGGAGTCGGGTTGTTCATAGGAAGAAGGAACCCTTTATGGTCGCTTCCGTCGAAATTCATACGGCCCCATGAGATATCCGGGACGACATCCATAGCCGTATATGAAACGGTGTCGATGACGGGGGCTTCGGCCTTTTCGGGACCGAACAAACCGATGGTCCCTCCCGCTTCGGAGAGCGAGAACCCGAGATGAATCGCTTCTCCCGTCTCACCGAGGCCATTGGTCCAGATCAGCAGATAGCTGTCCGGTCCGATCGTGGTCCCTTCGGGCAGCACATCAGCCATATCCGGCTGCAACGCCGGATCATCTCCTGCCAGAATCCATCCGCCCAGATCCACCTCCTCATCCTCGCGGTTGTGCAGCTCAATCCACCCGCCGAATTCACCGAAATCAGGATCGGACAGTGTATTCTCCTGAACAACCATAAATTCACTGATCACGACATCTTTGTCGGTGAAGGCCTGGTTGTTCCCATTTTCCGGATCATCCGACACAGGATTAGAACAGCCGATGATGGACAGCAATCCGGACAGGAACAGAGTCATAAGCAGAGCGAAGATTTTCACAAGTAATGAAACGGAGTCAAAACTAATAGTGGCTGAAACAGTCGGGTATATTGCAAATAACCTGCTTCAAAAGCAAACAGGAGCATATTTATATATACTGCCGTTCGTCAGGTTGTTTCTCATGTCATCAGGCTGTTTCTCATGTCGTCAGGCTGTTTCTCAGGTCATGAGGATGTTTCTCATGTCGTCAGGCTGTTTCTCAGGTCATGAGGATGTTTACAGACCGGAACTCCCGTCAGATACTGTCCGGTACCTACCGGACTGATAAGATATGCCGGCTCAACATCCCGCTACAATACAAACCAATGACTGGTCCATGCAATAATTCAATCTACAGACTGGTTCGCCTGATGATCCGACAGTTACCCCTCTTGCTCTCCGGCCGCCGGGCTCCCCTGCACTTCATCGGACCGGTCAACCGGGGGGCGTTCCCGCCACCAGTTGGCCAGGAATGAGCCGGAAATATTCATCCAGGGACCGAACACAGCCGGTGCCAGTCCCATGGTCGCCGTCCGGCCCATCTCCACGGCAATGCCCGATGCCATTCCGCCATTCTGCATGCCGACTTCGAAGGCGATGGTCCGGCAATCCCGCTCTTCCATACCGATCAGCCGGCTGCCCCAGTAACCGAGAAAATAGCCGGCGGTATTATGGAGAATGGCGGCCATGATCAGGAATAACCCGACCGCAAGCAGATATTCACGTCCCGAGGCTGTAATGACGGCAATAATGATGACGATGCCCGCCATGGAAACGGCCGGCATCATGTCGTGCAGCCACTGGGCCCTGCCCCGAAATATCCAGTTAAAAAGGATACCGGCGGCAACCGGCAGGATGATCATATTTATGATACTGAACATCATGCTGAGAAAGTCGATCGGAACAAACTGACCGGCAAAGGTCTGCATTAAAAAGGGGGTCATCACCGGGGCCAGGAGCGTGGCCGTCGCCGTTAGCGTAATGGAGAGGGCTACATTCCCCTTGGCAAGAAAAGCCATGACATTGGATGCGACCCCGCTGGGTGATGAGCCGATCAATACCACTCCGGCGGCTATTTCAGGCGGGAAACCGAACATAAGAGCAATGGATATCCCGAGAACCGGCATGATGGAGAACTGACAGATCAATCCGACAAACACGCCCTTCGGCATTTTTATCACCCCGGCAAAATCCTGAAGACTCATGGCGGTTCCCATGCCGAACATAATCAGCTGGATCAATGGGACAATCAAGCCTTCCGTGTTGTACCCCCGCACTTCGGTGATCAGTGACGGGTAAAACATGGAGAAGGTCACCGCTGCAAACACCCATATGGTGAAAGAGAAGTTTTTCAAATTTGCAATCCCTCTGATGCCGATGGCCAGAAAAGCAAAAAAGGCGATAGCCGGCCAGCCGGCCGCAGACGCATCGCCCATTAAAAGCACGATAATGAAGACGACCAGCGACAGACCCGCCAGGCCGAGAATAGCTCTGTACCACCCATTCAGATTGCTCATAAGCTCAGATTTTTATGTCTCAATACTGTTTAACCGGGCTGTTGCTGCAGAAAGTTCTTCATTTTCTGCGGAGTTTACAAGGTTCGTTGCTGTAAAAGGTTCTGTGCCCTGCTCTGAGTGTTCCAGGTTAATTACTGCAGGATGACCTTGCACTTCGCTCTGCTTTTACCAGGTTCTTTGCTGCAGGAAGTTCTGCATCTCATCCAGCGGGACCGGAAGCCGCTCCATGCGTCCGGGATCCTCCTCCAGCCAGCCCAGAAAATCCTCTTCAATCTCATCGGTCCAACGCGCATCCACCTGTCCGGGAGTGTACACCCGCTGCTGCACCCTTTCATGGACGAATTCATCCCGTAACTGTACGATTTCCGCGGTAACTACGACCTCTTCGACCAGGTGGGGCGGAATGAATACCACGCCCATTTTCTTGGCCAATATCACATCACCGGGCATCACGGACACGTTTCCGATCCGAATCGGCACATTGATGCCCGTCAGCATGACCTCCTCGAGGAATGTCGGATGCCAGCCCCGGGCAAAAGCGTTGAATCCGTCAAGTTCAGCCAGTGTTTCCACATCACGAAGTGATCCGTTGAAAACCACTCCGTTACCTGAATTGGCAAAGATGGAGTTGCCCAGCTTATCGCCGATCAGCGTGCCGGCGGCAATTTTTCCGAACGAGTCAGCAAGATAGACATCGCCGTCCTGCAACATATCGATCGGCCAGGAGTTCATGGCACCAATATGCCCGGCCTCCAATCCCTGCTCCGTCAATCTCTTCTCGATGTCGGGCCGGCTCGGCATATATTGGGTGGTCAGCGCACGGCCGACAATGGGACGGTCCTCATGAATCATCTCCCAGCCGTCTTCGAACTGGTTGCGGTATCCCATTTCGTTGAGAAACTGCCAAACATCCTCAACCTTTATATGTTTCAGCCTCTCCAACAGATCATCCGGCACTTTCGGCCGGCCGTCGGAGAGCCTTTCACCATCCCAGTCCGATGTAAAATAGAGCACTTCCTCTTCCGAAGCGACAACCCGATCGTCAACGACATCCTGCCCCCATACCGCGGAAGTCAGTGCCAATAAAACCATGAACGTCAGCAATGCATTTATTTCCTTCATCTCACACCTGTTTTCTGTTTACTGTTTTCTG
>SLOL01000175.1 GCA_007132495.1 Balneolales bacterium | reverse complement strand
GGTTTCGGTAAAAACCGGGTGCAGTATCAGCAATTTGACTGGCGGTTTATCCAGTCCGATCACTTCGATGTGTACTACTACGGATCGGAAAATTACTATCTTGCCGAGTTTACGGCTAAAAGCCTTGAAGCAGCCTATGCACAGCTTAGGAACGATTTCAACCATGAACTGAACGACCGGATTGCGACCATCATCTACGACTCGCATATCGACTTCACCCAGACCAATGTCGTCCCGCTCCCGGTCGACGCACAGGGGATAGGAGGGGTCACAGACAAATTTAAAAACCGGATCACCATGCCCTTTATGGGCCACTATGGAGATTATCGCCAGGTATTGCATCACGAACTGGTGCACGCCGTATTCAACGATATGTTCTATGGCGGAACCATACAATCCATCCTTCAGAACAACATCCAACTGAGGATACCGCTCTGGTTTGAAGAAGGTCTCGCCGAATATGTGTCACTGGGCTGGGACAGCGAAACCGATATGTTCATCCGGGATGCCGTAATCAACAATTACCTTCCCCCGATACCACAAATGAGAGGCTGGGCGGCTTATCGCGGTGGCCAGGCCTTCTGGAATTATATTGTGGAGGAGTATGGCCGTGAAAAGATCAGTGAAATTTTGCACCGGGTCCGGCAACGGCGAAGTGTGGAAGCCGGACTTCGGCAGGCAACCGGACTGGAGATGTCTGAACTCAATGAACGTTTTCATGACTGGCTGCGCAGACGGTATTTCCCGGAAGTGGATGTCCGTGAGGATTTGAGGGATATCGGCAATAACCTGACCACCGGCAATTTCCGCAGGGCCTACAACACAAGTCCCGCTGTTTCCCCGAACGGTGATCGTGTGGCCATGATCTCCAACGCCAGAGGCTTTTTTGATGTCATTGTGCTGAATGCCAGTGACGGAAGCCGGATCAAGACCCTCATCAGAGGAGAAGATAATGTCGATTTTGAAGAGCTTAATATCCTCCGGCCCAACTTGTCCTGGTCACCGGACGGAGAAAAGATCACCCTTTCCACACGGTCGGGAGGGTCTGTAGACCTGGCTGTTGTGGATTACAGAACCGAAGAGGTGCAGAAAATCGTTTTCTCTGAGCTGGATGCCATCGGATCGGTTTCCTGGTCACCGGACGGAGAAAAGATCGCTTTCCAGGGAAACAGTGGCCCCTATACCAATATCTATGTTTACGAGCTGGAAACAGGTGATTTCATCAGTGCAACCAACGATGTTTTCAGCGACTGGGATCCGTCTTGGACACCCGACTCCGAGTCCATTCTGTTTGCTTCCGACCGGGGACAACAGACCCGCGTCAATACCTTCCGCACCAATGCCAATGTTCTGCTGAATCCCAGTTTAGGCCAGAGTGACATCTATCAGTTGCGCCTTGGCTCCAACCGTGCCACACGTCTTACCAATACCCCGAACTGGAACGAATCACGACCTATCATGACACGGGATAACCGGCTGATCTACATCTCGGATCAGAACGGTATTCCGAATGTCTACGAGATGGATCTGGATACCCGCACCAGTTATCCGCTGACCGATCTTATAACCGGGGTCATGCAGATGTCCTTAAGTGCAGATGGACGGCTCCTGGCCATCAACTCCTATAACAGAGGCTTTGTACATATCTTTACCATTGAAGATCCCTTTGACAGGCGGATGACAGAGCCCCTGGAGCGCAACCACTGGGCCGAACGCCGGCTCCGGGAATCAAGGGAAGAGCGTGTGCCGGCCTACCGGCATGCCTTTAATCTGTTTCCGGAAGATCTGGAACGGATGGACAGCTCGTTATTACTTGGGCAGTCTTCCACCATCATGGACATGCTGCTTCAGGATCAGCAATTGCTCGATGAAGAGCGGGAAGATACCGAAGCCGAAGAGGATACACTTGAGACCGGTGAGCCTGCTATTAATTTTCGGGACTACGTATTCGGGGATGATGTGGATGATCTGATCACTACGACGCATATTCAGGAAGCCCGGGAAGGGCGGGAACAACGTACCGATGACGGCCGCTATATACCACGTCGGTACCGGCTTGAGTTTACTCCCGATATCACATACGGCCAGGGGGGGGTATCCACCTATTATGGTACCTACGCCATGGCTGCTTTTACCTTTTCCGATTTGCTCGGCAATCACCGCATCAATCTGGTGACCAACCTCCAGTTCGACATGAGGAACAGTGATTATCAGATCGGATACGGGTATTTTGCCCAACGCACCAATTATCTGGCACGCTATTTTCACACCGCCCGCAATTACCGGGTCCTGGTTCAGGACCCGAATACCGGTCGACTGGATATCCAACAGGTTCGATATCGTTTTTACGGGGGCGGGGCCAGTCTTCAATACCCTTTTAACAAGTTTACCAGACTCGATTATGGTTTGAGTTTTATCAACATCTCCCGGGATTTCAGCAGAGTGTATGCCGGGGTAAGTGACTCTGAAGACACACAGTTTCTCTATCCGGAAGTGACATTTACACGGGATTTGACCCGTCCCGGCTTTCTCGCACCCCTTTCGGGGCCACGCTACGCATTGAGCCTGACCGGGAGTCCGCCGATTACCTCGGAGATGATCGGCTTTGCATCGCTTCTGGGTGACTATCGGCGATATTTTCATCTCGGAATGAATTATGTCATCGCACTTCGCGCCTCCGGGGCGACTTCTTTCGGACCTGATTCACAGAATTTCTTTATGGGAGGAATGCAGAACTGGATCAATTTCCGTTGGGAGGAGCGCGGAATGCTAGCCGAAAGACTCGAGGATATCTTTTTCACACTGCCGGCTCTGCCCATGCGCGGACACTACCTGAATTCGGCCATGGGGGATCGATTCGGCCTGTTTAATGCGGAATTCCGCTTTCCGCTTATTGCGGCGATGCTGCCCGGCCCCATCCCCATCCTACCGCTGTACAATATCCAGGGAGCAGCTTTTATGGATATCGGCGCAACCTGGGATGGCACCGAACGGGATGCCGCACTTGCCGGAGCCGGTTTCGGATTGCGAACCATTCTCCTTGGCTTGCCATTCCGGTATGATATCGCCTGGGCATATGAACTTGAAGAGGGCAGAGGCTTTCATCAGAATGCCGTCCACTACTTCAGTATAGGCCTGGACTTTTAGATGGGGCAGGACATCCCTGCGACATTAGCCCTGGGACATGGGTAAAGACTTGTGACCCGTTTACTGTGGAAATCCGGTCAAAATCTGTAACAGACGGTCGGAGCGAAACTCCGGATCCCGATAATATACCAGTGTTGTGTATTCCTGTGAGGTAGTTGCAAAGCTGGCATCCAGCCTCAGGTCATCAACCTCTCCATCCTCGACGATGGCGTACTTATAGTCGTAGTCTCCCTCTTTTACTACGGCACGACCAACGTACGAATCGGTAGCCTCCCGATATTCCATCCGGTTTTGCTCCCGGATCGTCCAGTTGTTGAACGGACCGTAAATATAAACAGGCAGATCGGTGGCCTCCCGGGCCGGAAGCTGCAGCTCAAATCGCACATCCACATAACGGGCACGATTGTCGTCTCTCGGAAAACCGTGAAGGGCTGGTGTTCTTCTGCGTGGATTTACATCCAGATTGACCACATCACGGTAAAGACGCACCCTGGGTGGAGTGGTTTCGGGCTGGATATCAATGACCTCGGGCCCCGGATCGTCGTATCTTTGGAGATTCAATGGACGGAATTCATAGACTCCGACAAAGGACTGAGGACGAGTAAGATAGGAGCGGTAAACACCGGTTTCCGACATATCATGGGTGTCGGCCGCCCTAGCCCGGCCCCAAAAACGGTTCTGGACAAAGTAAAACTGTAAATCAAGGTTTGGCGAGATAACAAAGGAGGGGTAATGATAACGCGCAAATGGTTGATGATGGACCAGATACCTGGCATCCATGCCGTACAGTTCCTCCAGATTCATGTCGATCCTGCCGGTGTTTTCATACACAAAAAACGGAACCGAAAAAAGAGGTTGAGACGTCTCATAATCCAGCACTTCAAGCAGATAATTACCACTGAATTGCACCTGCATGTTATCATTCGGAAATTGGTAGCTGTAGTGGGTGTAGTAAGGTCTTTGAACCGCACTGGGCTGCCCTCCGGATATGAGGTCCTCCTGATAGCCACTCAGATAAAACCCTCGCATTACACTGCTGTGGGACCAGTCGGAATCGCGGTGGCGCACTCTGACCCGGAACATCCTGCCCGACTCACCCAGTTCATCAAAGCGGAGTGTCACATATTCATTAGACCCCAGTTCAATGGCCGGAACTGATGTCTTTCGGTCACCTCGATACAGTTGAATGCTCTTGATATTGTCGGGCGGTGCCACTTCACCATCCACCATGGGACTGTTTCGGAGCATCGCGGGAGCAGGCAGGCCGTCCTGACGGTTCTGCAACTGTTCGCTCGTGCAAGCGAATCCGGCATGAATGGTTATAGCAGTAATAAATAACAGCCGGTATAACGTTGTGAATTTAAATGCGAATACGTCCATGATAAACCGTTACCGCCGGTCCGTGTAAAATGATGTTCAGGTATTGTTGCCGCTTCCCGTGTCGATGCTCTTTGAAAGAAACCTCAAGAGGACCGCCGGGACAGTCCACCTGCACATGGTGTTCGGTTTCACCGGGTTCGGACGAATTACTTTCAACGGGACTATCAGGTATTGCTGAGCTGAAGGGGCCGCTTTCACCGGGGTTATAACCCACATTGTTGAGAAACTTCAGAGTGATGGCCGTGGCAATAGCTCCGGTTCCGCATGCCAGTGTCAGATCTTCCACACCTCGTTCATAGGTTACCAGGTTTACCCGGTTTTCATTGATGATATGGGCAAAGTTGACATTGGTACCGGCAGGAAACAGATCAGACCGGTTGCGAATACGGCGCCCGGTTTGCCGAAAGATTTCTTCGGAAGCCTCTGCATGTTCGGGATCAATCGAAACCACATGTTCGGTGCCCGTATTGAGCTCACACCAGGAGCGGTCCTCAATGGTGATGATCCGGGGTTGCGGGTCGACCGGAAAATGGACCGATACATAGTCGTCCTGAACTTCGGAACGGTAGATGGTGCCCCGAACCTCAAATGTCAGATTTACAGAAAATCCCTGCATCACCGCAAAACGTGCCAGACAGCGGGCTCCGTTGCCGCACATCCCGGCTTCAGAGCCATCGGCATTCAGGTAGTGCATGGCATAATCTGATATGTCGGACCGGCCCAGCATAAGAACACCGTCGGCGCCGATTCCGGTCCTGCGGTGACACAGTTCCGCGGTTCGTTTTCTGACATCCCCATAGGGAAAATCGTCTGCCCGTGCATCCATGACGATGAAATCATTTCCGGCACCGTGCATCTTTACAAATTCTAACTCATGCGGCATGCTTCCAAAGATATTAGGACTGGTTTTGACGTTGAAACCGGCAGTGAATGGCCGGCGGGCCGGTTATACAGCAAATGCAACGGTTTCTGTTTTTTTATAGAAAAACCCATGTAAATAACGTAATGTATCGGAGTTAATCAGTGTATGCCGGCATATGTTTCCAGGGTTCGTCAACAGAGATCGAAGCCTCCGTTCCCCGCATCCATGCAGCAAACCGGTTAGCGATAACGGTAAACAGCAGCCGGGCCTGTACATTTTGTGATAGCAACGTACGAGACTCTTCCAATGTTTCAATCATATCCTCAATCCGGGCCTCTTTAAGATGTGAGCAGAAGTTGTCGATCACATCCAACCGGTCACTGTTGGTAATCATCGACGTTTCCACACCTGCAGAGTGTAGTGCAATATCCCTCAAAAAGGTTTCTATCATATTGATGAGGGCAAGTTGCCCCTCTTTGTTGTATTCAGAATGCCATTTCTGGCTTAACTCCAATAACCCCCCCACATCGACGGTATACGACATCCTGAGAAAACGAATGATATCCTCCCGGTTTTCCTGCAGGGTCTCCAGGTCGAAAAATCGCGTGTAGCTGTAATTGCCGCCGGCAATCCGGGACAGAAAACGGGCCTCCTGTTCAGGAATCCGGTCGTAGGTGCGAAGTCCCTCATAGATTTGTTCCGCGTCAAGCGGCCGGCATGGGAGCAATTGGCAGCGGGAAATCACTGTAGGGAGCAGCGCGTTGATATTGTCGGTGGTCAGGATGAACATGACATCCTCACCCGGCTCTTCCAGCATCTTGAGAAAAGCGTTGACGACTTCGGTCCGCATCTTCTCCACATTGGTGATGATAATGATGTTACGCCGACCTTCATTGGGCTTGAGACAGGCAGCCCGGCGCACCCCGGTATTGAAATACTCCACCGAATAGAACGCCTGCCGGTTCCCGGATACCTCCTGATCGGTAAGTGCCGGACGCATTGAAAAATCGACAACTTCGTAAGGATCCGCAGCCAGCAGCTCCAGTCTGGCTCTCAACTCTTCCGTGGTTACTTTGGAGGGCAGAGGCAGAAATACATGGATATCCGGATGATAGAACCACGATCTTCGAATTGATTTTTTTTCCGATCCCGGATCTCCCAGATTTTCAACTCCGTTTATGGCTTCGGCAAAGGCCAGTGCAAGTGCTTTCTTTCCCGTACCCGGTTGACCGCTGATCAGATAGGCATGACCAATTCGGTCTTCTGAGATAAGGTGTCTGATTTGGCTGCGCAGACGTTCCTGGCCTATCAGCCGCTTCTCGCCAAGCGTGTTATTGCCGCGGGTCCGCGAAGTCCCATCAGATACATTGCCGGTATCACCACCGGCTGTATGTGCATCCCCGCCGGGAGCAGTATCGTTGCCGGACAAATTCGTTTCACTCATGATTAATCTTCCCAAAGGTTATCAAAAAGGACAATCGAAGCCGATATGGTGACTCCGGAAAAACCCACCAAAGCAGCAAGATCATTTGCCGGCGGAGTGCCATCCAATGTAAAAACAGACTGAGTTACGCGTACCAATATGAGCATAAGCGGGATCAGAAGAGGCAGAGCCAGGACCGGAAAGACCGTACCTTTGCGGGTAGCCTGTGAAACCAGTGCACCCAGCATGGTAGTGGCCCCGGCAAGGCCAGATGATCCCAGAAAGATGATCACTGCCAGAAGCACACCGTTCACTATGGTCATATTAACCATGATGATAAAGAGAAACATGGTCACAAGCGTAATCAAAAGTGTAAATAAAAAATTGTATAACAGTTTTCCCAAAAAGACCGAAGTCGCCGTTGCATTGAGACGAAGTGTATCCATAGTACCCCGTTCACTTTCCGATACGAATACCCTTGAAAGGGTCGTTAACGAAGCAAAAAGCACGATGATCCACATCAACCCGGATTGTACGGGCAGCGGTAATTGATCGGCTCGCAACGAAAAAAGCACGATGAGCAGAGTGGAGGCGATAAACGCCAAAACCGTGCTGATACCGAAGCGGGACCGCCATTCCAAACGAACATCTTTTAAAAACAGGGCAATGGATTGTTCAAAAAAACGCATATGGAAAGGTAAGACAGTACAGTATTTTTTACCAGAAAACATGCAGAATGCGTGTAAAAAAAAACGGATCGTTCCACTCCTCAAAACCTCTTGTAACACAATCAGGAAAAAAAGTTATAGTCTATTATAATTTGTGAGAATTGGGCTACGATCTGTATATTTGGTATTGTTTTCGAGGTTCTGTAATTAACAAACATACATGAAAATTAGCGACCTTTTAGATAATTCAAACGTCATACCGGATTTGTCGGCTGATGACAAAAAAGAGGCGATAGACAAGCTGGTTGGGGCGCTCTCTTCAAAACTTGATGAAGATACCATCACATCGGTGCGTAATGCGGTGATGGAGCGGGAAAATATTATGTCAACGGGGGTAGGGAAAGGGCTGGCGATACCGCACGGAAAATCCTCACACCTCTCACAAACCTATGCCGCCTTCGCAAAATTGCATGAACCGATAGCTTATGAGGCCATTGACAACGAACCGGTTCAGATTCTTTTTTTACTGGTCGGTCCGGAATCTCAAAACAGTGTTCATATAAAAATGCTCAGCAGAATATCCCGGTTGTTGAACAGCTCCGCATTCCGGGAAAAGCTTCTGTCAAGTACGGACAAAGAATCCATAATCAAACATTTCCGGGCAGAAGAAGAGCATTTTGTACGTATCTAAAGAAGTGGCGGATAAGGTTTATGGCAACAAATATTATTGACGGGAAAAAAGTAGCCGGTATCCTTCGGCAGCAGGTTCGTGAGGATGTCCAGGAATGGGTGGGACGTGGAAACCGCCACCCGAAATTGCAAGCTATATTAATTGGCAATGACCCGGCCTCCCGAACTTATGTCGGTGCAAAAACCAAAGCCTGCAAGGAGGTTGGTATTGAATCGGAAACGGCTACATATCCCGATACCATCTCGGTACGGGAGCTCAAGGACGAAATCATCAATTTCAACCGAGACGATGACATTGACGGTATTTTGCTGCAGCTTCCGCTGCCCGGCCATCTGCACCCCTCACAACTGATCGAAACCATCGATCACCGCAAGGATGTGGACGGCTTCCATCCGATGAATGTCGGACGGCTGGCCGTTGGTCAGCCAACTTTTCGCTCATGCACTCCGGCCGGTATTCTTGAACTTTTCCGCTACTACAGTGTGATGACCAAAGGCAAACATGCCGTTGTCGTCGGAGCCAGCAATATCGTAGGCTCCCCGATGGCCATTATGCTTTCGCGTGAGAATGACAACGGGAAGGCCACAACCACACTTTGTCACAAATATACACGTAATCTTACACAGCATACCATACAGGCTGATATCCTTGTTGTAGCTGTCGGATCTCCGAAGCTGATTACCGGCCAGATGATTAAAGAAGGAGTGGTCATTATCGATGTCGGTATCAACCGCGTATCTGATGCCGACAGTGAAAAGGGCTATAAGCTGGTAGGGGATTGCGATTTTGACAGTGTTTGCGAAAAAGCAAGTCTTATTACTCCGGTTCCCGGTGGCGTGGGACCCATGACCGTGGCCATGTTGATGAAAAACACCCTGCTTGCAGCCAAAAATTCCATCTACCCGAAAGATTAAATGGTCTGCGGTTTTCAGGTAAACCGCACGCTTCTGCTATTAACCGCCTCTCTGATTAACCGCTTCAGTGATCAGTTGGTCGAATCATCCTGATCGTTATTTGCCGATATTTATGGTCAGCTTCGCAGAGAGAATCTCCTTGATCTCGTCAATATTTTTTGCCCGGCCCAGCCTGTTTTTGATCTCTGCTCTGCCAATCATGCGGCCCAGCCGGTTCAGTATCAGGAGATTTCGCTGCACACTCATATGAGTCGGACTCAACAGGATAAACATGATCTTGACCGGTTCTCCCACTTTCCTGACATGAAATCCATCACCGTTGACCGCCAGGAGCAGTACCGGCTCTGTAACATGATGCGTCGAGTGATGCATCAGCATGACTCCGGGAAGATCCCCCGGAAGATTATCCGGATCCAACACTTTCAGCTGTTGCGCTATTTCCGTGGTAACGTCCTTGCGATCGGAAAAAAACGACTGAACCATCTTTTCGATGGCATTATGATGACTCGATTCCCCGTCACTGGCTATATAAATCTGATTGGCCGATATATCAGGCACCAGTGGCGATTCATCAAATCGCAATACCGCCGTCGGCTTGTGGTGCTCTTCCACCTCGGCAGGGTAGGCAATAATCAGGTTCCCCGGGTTGAAGCCCCGGATGATCTGACCGGGAAGACGCTCAAATAAAGGATGCCAGGCAATGGAACCGCGCCGGGAACTGAACAGTATGACAAGATCATTATCATCGTAATGCTCTTCAAGAATTTCGGCTATCTTGTTCCAGTTGTGAACAGTTTTGTATTCGGCCGATAGTTCCGGATCCTGCTTCTCAATGAACGGCTTAAGCAGTGTCAGGTTGCTTTCGGTGGCAAGGACTACCGGTTTTGCTCCCAACTGATTGATCAGCTTTTTTATCGTCTGGAAACTGTTACCGAAACCGGGCTCGTATTGTGACATCGGCGGGATGGCCAGCAGTACACGCCCGGTTGTATTGACAGGCTGGTCCAGCTTGGACACCAGGACGGTTTCGTCGGACTGCTCCAGCAACTGGTCGAGGATGGAGCCGAATATGCGCTGACGTGCGGTTATTTCCCCATTCCAACCGATGACGATATCGGAGATCCGCAGTTCTTTGGTGGCACGAAGAATCCCCGAAGCAATATTGTGATCGACCCTGGTCACCGGAATGACCGGGATATCGGCCGCTGCCGCATGAACTACTGCATGACTTAATAGTTTTTCTCCGGTTGCTACTGCCGCCTCGACATTCGGCGAATCCCGGGCTACCGTTAGGGGGAAAACGGGCTCGGAGCTTTTTTTTCCCCGGATCATAAGAGCGATATCCATCAGGGCTTCAGCGTTCTCCGGGTTGGAAAGAGGGATCAGAATACGTTCCGGAGCATCCGTTGATTTCAGTGACTCCTTCTCCTCATGCAACACCACCTTTCTCCCGTAAAAGTCCACCAGCCAGGGCCCCACGAAACAACTAGCCAATATGAGGATAACCACAGCGTTGACCGCCAGTTCATCGAAAAGGCCCAGGTCGAATCCGATCAATGTCACCGCAAGGGTAGCTGCAGCCTGTGGACTCGTGAGTCCGAACATGACCCATCTTTCATCACCTGAAAGCCGGAAAAATAGCTGTGCAATGCGGGCAGCCAGAAATTTGCCCACCAATACCAGTGCCGTGAACAGGGCCGCCACCAGCCAGACTTCCACTGTAACCAGAAACCTTATGTCGACCAGCATACCCACCGAGATCAGAAAAAAAGGAATAAAAAGGGCGTTTCCGACAAAATGAACCCGGCTCATCAATGTACTGTTTTCCGGAACCAGCCGGTTCATGGTTAGCCCGGCAAGGAACGCTCCGATGATCGCTGCCAGGCCGACCTGTTGAGCCGCATATGCCGTTACAAACAGGACCGCCAGTAAAAACACATACTCGATGTTGGTCTGGCCGCGGACATTGCGGAAAAACCACCTTCCAAGGCGGGGAAGCGTAAATAGTATCGCAGCCAGATAAAGGGATACAAACCCGATAAAGGTCATCCAGAAAGAAAGGCTGATATCTCCATGTATGGTTGCCGCGACAATGGCCAGGACGGTTAACGAAAGCGAATCGGTGACGATCGTAGCCCCGAGACTCATCGTCACGGCCTTGTTTTTCCCAATGCCGAGCCGGTTGGCAATCGGATAGGCCAGCAAAGTATGAGATCCGACGATAGCACCCAGAAGCAATGAGCTTTCAAAATCAAATCCCAAAAGCGATGGTGCCAGCAAAAGACTTCCGGCCATGGGAAATCCGAAAGAAAGAAGGCCGAACGACAAGCTGATGCTCCGGAATTTGCTGAATTTCTCCAGGTCGATCGATATACCCGCTATGAACATAAGGTAGAGCAGCCCGACCGTGCCCAGGAGGATAATGGTGTCGTCCCGTTCAAGCAGACCCAGTGCGCCCTGACCAATTACCGCTCCTGCGAAAATCAAACCTACGATATCCGGTGTTCTGAGCTTTTTGGCTAATATCGGCACGACCAGGATGATCACCATCACCAAGCCAAAAATGAGCACCGGGTCACTGAAAGGCAGATCAAGAAATTCGAAATAATCCATGAGGCAAAACATAACAAAAAATTGATCCCACTGTGGTGCCGGAACAAAAAAAAACAGTTTTTTTGAAATATTTTATTCCAGGGTGACACTACGTTGTCACCGGGAGTGATTAAGTTGCGGTTGAAAGTTGAAACAAACACCAAAAATTGAACCAAACACCATAAATACAGAGGATAATTATGAATACAGCCATAGCTATTCCAGATACCGACCGCACTGATACTGATCACACTGAAATCCGTGCAGCCAATCCGGTTAATGTGTCGGAAAATAATCAAACCGGTACCCCATCTTATACCGGTCATGGCAGAAATGCCCGAAGAGTCCGGATGATTTTACAACACAACATCGATCAAACCGATGTATTCGCCATTTTTGGCTGGAATGATCTACCGTCATCTATAAAAGAGACCGTTCGACGGGATATGGAAGCCTACCGTGATGAACTCTTGGGATTGTACTCATCCTGTGATCAAGGGGTGAATAACCGGAGGAAACGGATCTCTTACTGGGTCCGGGCCTATCTCGATGGAGCTTGCAGTGAAAAAACAGCCCGGGATGTATTGGCGTCAACTTTGTAATTGAGAGACAGAGCAATTAAAAGTCAGAAACGGAAGACAAAGTCATTTAAAAGTTCAAAACATAGTGGAATACCAAGTGGAATACCGAAAACATAGTGAGAAGTCGAAGCATAGTGGGGTGTCGGAAAATAAGTGGCATTTCAAAAACGGCGGAAGAGTACCATGAACCGGAACACCAGAGTCTCCGGCCAGGTCGATCTGTAATGCGGCGACCGCAGAACGTACTCCAGACGTTTACCGAAGCCGGCCTTCTTAAGTTTGAGCAAACAGTTAACCATATTGACATTATCCGGCGAACATTCCCCGGTCACTTTGCCGCCCTCCGAAACAATGTACCGGTTGTGAAAGAGTTCTGCCTGATCCAGGATATGGGTAATTGACCAGGATCGATTGCCCAGAGCGGCAGCACGGGCAGCCCAGGCACGATATCGCCCGGATTTTGCAGGAGTTGAACTTTGCTCATGTCGACGAAATTTGATGACAGGTCTGTCATCGTAATATATAATACCGAAAGCCGATGCCAGAAGATAACACCACCAGTCATGCATAATGATGGCTGGATCGGGATGAAACGGCCTTTCACGGTCACCAATGACCCGTTTCCGCAAGTTTGAATCGATTACCATCGTGCATCCGACCACCTGGTTCTGGATCAGGGCATTGAAGAGTCCGCAATGTTGAGGCACCGGACTGACGCCCTGAACGGTTCCCCGCTCATCCATAATAAATTGACGGGCATGGTACAAAAAAGGGTTTTCGGATCGGCCCAGGTGTCGATTGAGCTGATCCACGGCACGGTCCAGCTTTTCCGGCTGCCAGACATCGTCCTGGTCACAGAAAGCGTATCCGGAATAAGTATCCGGGACATCAGCCAGTAATGAAAAAAAACTGCCGACAATCCCGATATTCTCCCCTGTGGTAATCTGAATGCGGTTGTCAGGGTGATCTTCAGCCGCATTCCGGTGAAAAGTGTTGAGAAGATCGACCGTACCATCGGTCGATCCGTCATCACGAATCCATAAGTCCCACTGCCGGTAGTGCTGTCCAAGCAGACTGTCCAGCAGCTCCGGTAAATAGCGTTCACCATTGCAGGTGGACAGCAGAATGGCAATGCGTGTTTCGGATTGTCCTGATTGCATTTATGGCTCCATAGGCTGGATATTTGACATTTCTTCCTGCAGCAACCGGTCGATGGCAGCAATGTAATTGTTCCTGCCAAATTTCTCGATAACACGCTTCACGGCTTCATCTGAAAGAGAATACTTCAGATCAGGATCGCTATTAAGTAATCGAATCCGCTCCGCCAGATGATCGGGACAACCCGCCCGATAGAGCAGACCGGTTTCTCCATCCACAACCACTTCCGGCAGACCACCGGCATCCGAACTGATAACCGGACATCCGGCCAGCATCGCTTCCACAGCAACCCTGCCAAATGATTCCATTCGGGATGTAATCAACAACATGTCGGCTTCGGTATACCGGGAAGCGATATCGGGATCATAACCCCGCCAGGTGATGCGCTTTTTCAGGTTTGCAGCCATTATCTGCTTCTTCAGTTTTCTGATCCAGGCAGCAGGACCGTTGCCATAGATATCAAGTCTGAAATCGAAGCCCTCGTCCGTCAGAATTCGCAACGCTTCTATGGCGTCACCGTGATTCTTCAGCGGTGTAATACTTCCGGCCATGATCATCCGCCTCTTTTTCTCTCCGGTTGAATCTTCAGGCCGGGAACCGGATTGACAGGATTCAATATCTTTCGTTCTGAATGAAGACTTCGGCAAATCGAATCCATTATAAATGATATCAATATTTCGCTGCGATATATAGGGTGCAAGAGCAGACCCAAGCTCATTTGCGAGAAACCGTGAGTTGCTGATCAACCGATCGGAATTCTGTGCGATATGTTTAAAAGCATTCCTCTCACCCCAATCGAAGTAGCCGAAATCCGGATGCCCCGGAAGTTCCCGTGCATGCCAGATATGAGGCGGATTCCAGGGAAGATGTTTTTTCAGCAGTGATCCGGCCGGAGTCGCCAGTGTATTTGTGTAGACCAGATCCGGTCGCCACTGCAATGCAATACGGACCAGTGCCGGCATTTGCAGCCCGGCCAAAACCCTGCGGTAATACCGTGTTATGAAATGGTAGCGTTTGCCAATCCAGCGGGGAACAGATGCAATCCGGTAATCCATCCCGGCACTGCGCAACCTTTCCGTCAACGTTCCCTCCCCGGGAACCAGGACAAGAATTTCGTATCGGCCGGTTTCTTTCAGACCTTGCAGCGCGGTAAAAAGTGATCGTTCAGCACCGTACAGCTCACAACTGTGAGACACTACAAGAAGTCTTGACCGACCGCGTTTGTGCCGCGTGCGATGTTGCCCCCCGGTATCCCGCAATACATGCTGCTGAGACGCAATCCACTGATCCCTGTTCTCTGATCCCTGTTTACTGTCTCCAGCTATCTCTTCCCTGTCCTCTGTCTTCTGT
>SLOL01000126.1 GCA_007132495.1 Balneolales bacterium | reverse complement strand
TGTGTTCGATCACTTTGTCCCAGTACGCCGTGCCGTCATCGACCTGATTCGGATCACCGGTATATACCCTGGAATTCAGGTATACCTTGGCAAGCAGCGTATGGGCCGCCCACCGGTGAAATCGTCCGTAGGTCAGATTCGACACTTCGGGACTCAGTTGCGGAATGGCCTCCTCCAGCTCGTCCACAACGAAATGGAACACATCTTCCCTGGACTCGTTGGTCGGGGCAAATCCGGGTTCTACATCATGGTCCGTTACAATGGGGATGTTACCGAACAGATCGAGTCCCCAGAAATAGAACCAAGCACGCAGGGCATCAAGCTCCGGAAGCATTCCCAAAGCCGCCTCGCTGGGTTCATCCAGCTGCTCAATCTGGTACTTGATCCGGTTGGCGTTGGAAACCCCGTCAAATACATAGTTCCAGGCGTTATTAACCGATCCTTCCGTCAGGTTCCAATTGTGACGGTGCATGCGGAGATGTGCTCCGCCGTCCCACCAGTGCCGGCCTCGTGTGGGGATGATACCGACATCAGTGGTCAGTTCATTAACACCCCACATATTCCCGTGATCGTGAAAGCCTCCGGTCACCTGGTTATAAACCGGTCCGACCGCCGACATCACCTGACGTTCCGTCTGGAAGAACTCATCTTCGACCAGTGTGTCGTAAGTCGTTTCATTCAACGCATGATCGGTGCAGGAACTCAGCAGCAGGATCATGCCCAATAGAATAATGCTGTTATTAAGTCTCATAATCTCTTGTTTTAAAATTGAAAACGGGTTGATCAGAGTTTAACCTCGACACCGAGGGTAAAGGTCCGGGTGGTGGGATAGTCCCATCTACCGCTGACACCGGGTGTCAGGCCACCGCCGAACGACAGTTCCGGATCGTTCACCGTAGAAGCGGTGAAGGTAAACAGGTTGCGTCCGGAGAAATACACCCTCAGATCGTGAATGGAGGGAACATCATGCAGCGGAAAATTATATCCTATGGTGATGTTGTCCACTTTCACCCAATCGCCTCTTTCCAGATAATAATCTGAAAACTGGGGCTCCTGCCGCAACTCACTGTTGTAGTCGGCCAAAAGGTTATTGGGGAACAGTCCCGGATTTTCGTAGTAGAGCCGCTTGGCGTTGAGAATATCATGCCCGAACTCTCCCCGCATCATAACTCTGAAATCCCAGTTTTGGTAACTGACCCGCGTATTGAAATTCAGATACCAGTCGGGAATTCCATTACCGATGATGGTCCGGTCGTCGTCGGTTTCCAGCTCGGCGAATACCCACTGTCCGTTTTCGTCAATTTCCTCGAAAACATAACCGTGGAAGTTACCCATATCCTGTCCTTCGCCATAACGGTGGGTCCAGGTCTGAACACCGGGCGCACCCAGCCAGCCGGCATCGTGGAATTCCAGCTCAAACCGTTCATCCGACAGGGATACCAGTTCCTGGGTCCGGTAGTTAACCCCGAAATCGACATTCCATCTCAGATCTTCGGTCAGGATCGGAATGGTATTGAATTCAAGCTCAATACCCCGGTTGCGCATCGTTCCGACATTGGCAAAGGTGGTGGAGAAGAGGTTGGGTGGAACGGGAACGTCATAGTTATGCAGCAAGTCCTCGGTCCGCCGGTTGTACAAATCGATCACACCGCCAACCCGGCCGTCAACCACCTCCCAGTGCAGACCAATGTTGTATTCATACTTGGTCTCCCACCTCAGGTCCGGATTGGGGTTACTGACCGGCGAGTAGCTCTGCTGGTACTGTCCGTCGAAGAAGAAGAAGCCGGACGGGGCCATCCTGACAAGCGACTGATAGGGATCGAAATCCTGATTTCCGGTCACTCCGTAACCGCCGCGCAGCCGCAGGTGATTCAGCCAGTCCACACCGGCCATAAAGTCTTCATTGGAGATCGTCCATCCGGCCGATACGGCGGGGAAGACACCCCATTTGTTTCCTGCACCGAACTTGGTCGAACCTTCGTACCGGGTACTGGCGGTTAGGCTGTACCGGGCATCGTAATTATACCGTACCCGTCCGAAATAGGCGGCCAGCTCACTTCCCGATTTCCAGGTGTCCAGACTGGCCAGACCCTCTTCCAGATAGGTTCCGGCACCCATGTTGTTGTAATCGAAGGCGTCGCTCATGAAGTTGGTGTTATCCATCCAGGAGCCCTCATACGTAAAATCCTGGTAAGAGTATCCACCTACAACATTCACCTCATGCTCATTGAAACTCTGATTCCACTCACCGGTAGCTTCAAAAGTCAAAGTTTCCGAACGATTGGCCGTCCGTGAAGCATATCCGAACGTACCCGACTCTACCTGCCCGTGCGAATAGCTGGGGCGATAAAAGCCGTCCAGACCATTCTGCACTTCATATCCGGAGCGAATGGTGAACGTCAGCGTCTGCGTCGGTGAAAAATTACCGGTAACACGGGAATGGTACCGGGAACTCTTGTTATCTGCCGTCCGCTGCCGGAGAACCCCGACGGGATTGACATACTCCCAGGCGTCGTAATCCTCAAACAGGTCGTTGTCCGAATCCCCACCCACATAGACGGGCTGAGTGGGATTGTAGTTCATGGCCTGCCGGTAGGCTTCATCGTCGGTTGGAGTAGAGACGGTTTCACCGGCACCGAGCTGTGCCCGGACGAGCAGGCGGTCACCCATGGCGCGCTGGGTCAGATTCAAATTGGCCCGGTACTGTTTCCGGTCCGTATTGATGAACAAACCCTGATGATCGGTGTAAGAACCGGAGAGGCGGTAGGTCATATCTGAAGAACCCCCTTCCACAGCAAGGTTATGGCTGTGACTGAAAGTGGGATCCCGCTGAATTTCGTCAAACCAGTTGGTATCGAAACCGTAGTCATGAACGGTACGCCCCAGATCATGGCCGGCCTGGATGTATTCTTCGGCCGAAAGCATCTCGGTCTGCCGGTGCACGGTTTCGGTGAAGACCTGCGATGAGTAGGTGACATTGTAGCCAAGGGCCTCTGCCATCTCGCCATCCCTGGTTTCCACCACAATAACGCCGTTGGTACCCCGGGAACCGTAAATGGCCGCACCGGAAGCTCCCTTCAGCACGTCGATCGAGGAGATATCACCGGGGTTGAGCTGATTGAAATCGGCACCGGGTACCCCGTCCACCACAACAAGCGGCTCCTGACCGGCACTGATACTGGAGACCCCTCTCAGGCGCAGTTCGAAAGACTGATTCGGATCCCCGCCCCGGGGTGTTGTCACCGTCAGTCCGGTGACCTGTCCCTGCAGCGTCCGGGCCATATCGGTACTGGTCGACGGATCAATGTTGAGATCATCCGGACTCAGCGAGGATACCGCTGCGGTCACCTGATCCTGCCGGACCTCACCATAACCGATGAAGACCACATCATCCATTCGCAAAACGGTGGCTTCCATTTCGATATTAACGACCTCCCGGCCGTCGATCGGGACGGTCTGCTGCGCAAATCCCACCATGGATACCACCAGTGTATCCTGCAGCGAGGGTACGGTCAGCGTATATTCACCATCGATATTCGTAGCGGCCCCGATTTGGGTGCCCATAACCACTACGCTTGCCCCGGGCAGGGGTTCGTCGGTATCGGCTTCGGTGATGGTTCCGGAAATCTCCTGGGCTTGTAGTTGAGAAAACCCGGAGATCAGAAACACGATCGCCAGAAGCCCGGACATGTAACTATATTTCATAATCTTTGGATTTGGGTGATAGTTGTGGTTGTTATGCCAGTTATTTGGGAGTTCTGGCATGATCCGGATGCCTTAATGCATTCCGTGCTTCAGGACGCAATTTTGTTTTGTCCCTGGTTTAATAATTCAAGACGCTTTCTATTTCTTGTTTTTTTTTAATATCCCTGTACGGAACACAAGAAAGCGCTTACGCACCCCATTAACTTATTAAGTAATAAACGTCAATGTCAACACTAAGTTCCTTTATTTTTAAGGGGTTAACGGCACAACTTACTAAGTACAATCTACCTGAACCCATGTTGATGTTATCAGGATGTTTAAGCGAATAATCACTTTAAATCCGGCAATTAGCGTCTAATTATTAAAAAATATTAATATACTTCCGGCTTTGTGAAGAGCCCGGCGCCGGTCAAGCGCAGACGCGGGCCCTGGTCATGAACAAAAACGGGGCCCTTGTCATGAACAAAAGCTGACCCCGGTAGCGGAGCCCTCTTACGCATGCTATGGTGAGGCATTCCAATTCAATTCGTATTATTTTAGTGGTCATGATGTTGAAAAAAGCAATATCCATAGCGGTACATCTGTTGACCGCATCCGGGGTGGTCATTGGATTGTGGGCGTTACTGCTTATCATGCAGGAAGATGCGGACAATGCCCTGCGACTGCTGGCGCTTGCCGCCGTTATCGATGCCGTGGACGGTACCCTGGCCCGGAAATTCGATATCAAACGCCATATGCCCGATATCGATGGCGGACTGATCGACAATCTGGTCGATTACCTGACCTGGGTTTTTATTCCGATGGTCTGGGCCTGGAGCTTTCTCGGTATTCCTTTTGCAGTCTGTGCGGTCGTCCTGCTTTCCAGCGTAATCGGCTTTGCCCACACCCGTGCCAAGACACCGGATCACTTTTTCCGCGGCTTTCCTTCCTACTGGAATGTGGTGATTCTCTACCTGTTTCTGCTGGAGGCCGATGCGGTGATTTCATCCATCATTCTGATACTTCTTGCGGTCCTTGTGCTGATGCCGGTCAAGTTTGTCTACCCGAGCAGAACACCCACCCTGCAAAAAACCACCCTGCTCCTGGCCCTGCCGTATATCATCATGCTGGGCATCATGCTGCTCTTTTTTGGCGACACCCCCCGGTGGCTCGTTCTGCTCTCCCTCTATTATCCCGTCTACTATACAGGTCTTTCGCTCTATCTGTCACGCAGATAACCCCGGATTTTACCGTCAGGAATGGAAAGGTGTTCAAAACCTTTTAAAAAAAAGAAAAAGATTCCGGCAGAACTTTCGTTGTAGTGGCTGTTAACATGTAATTATACTTCATAAACAACGAGGGTTCATAATGTTCAAGTATTTTTTCGCCATGATTTTTGCCATTACACTGATCGGATGCGGCAACGACGATGTCGCCGAGGAGGTTCCGCCAGCCGGCGCCCAACAGCAACAGCCCGGCGCACAGCCGCAACAGCCCGGTGCCGAGGGCATGCCCTTCGATGCACCTGAGCCCGACACCGATATCTCCGATGAGGAGCTGAGCCTTTTTATTGATGCGGCAATGAATGCACAACATATACAGATGGAAGCTCAACAGGAAATGATGGCTATTGTCCAGGAGGAGGGTATCGAGGTCGAAACTTTTAACGAGATCATGCAGGCGCAACAGATGGGACAGACTCCGGAGGAGCTCGATGTCACTGCTGATGAGATGGAAAGTTTCGAACAGGCCGCCGGCAGAATTCAGGAAGTGGAAGCCGGAATGATGGATCAGCTGGCGGAGGCCGTCGAGGAGGAAGGAATGGCCATGCAGCGTTTCCAGGAAATCAATATGGCGGTTCAGCAGGATCCCGGCTTACAGCAGCAACTGCAGATGATGATGCAGGAACAGATGCCGGCCCAGCCGCAGCAACCGGCCCCGCCGCAATAAGGTTTCTAAAACCTGCTAACGGCGGAGGCTGTCGCGTACTTCCCCGTCGCTGCCGACCAGGTCCATAGTGAACGGCATCTTGCCGGCCGCGTGCGTCGAGCAGCTCAGGCACGGGTCAAATGCCCGGATCACCGCTTCCACGCGGTTAAGGGCTCCCTGTTGATCCGTGCCGTCTTTAACAAATTGTTCTCCCTTGACAAAGTGCCTGGCCACCTGCAGAATGCCTTTGTTCATGGCCAGGTTGTTGTGACCTGTTGCAATAATCAGGTTTGCCGATTTCATGATGCCATGGTCGTCTTGCACTTTGTAATGGTGAAACAGCGTCCCGCGCGGCGCTTCGGCCACACCAACGCCCTCGGTATTGTTCCGGCCTGCAATGGCCTTGACACGGGTATCCAGAATATCCGGCCCGGCAAGCAGCTGCTCGATTTTTTCAATGGCATACAGGATTTCAATCAGCCGGGCATAATGATAATAGAAAGAACTCAGCACCGACCCGCGTGACAGGCCGCGAAATTCGGACAGTTCCTGATCTGCCTGCGGAGTGCCGCAACGATCAATGATATTCATCCGGGCCAGCGGCCCGACCCGGTACATCCCGCCGGGATAGCCTTTGGGCTTGTAGTAGGGAAATTTCAGATAGGACCACGGCTCAACCTTTTCGCCGATATATTCCGGATAATCCTCAGGGGCCAGTTTATCGGCTACGATCTTTCCGGATGCATCGACCACACGGATTTTCCCATCATAAAAATCCAGCTCACCGTCATCATTAACCAGCCCGAGAAAATAAGACTGGATATTACCAAAAGTCCGGATCTCATCGCGAAACTTGCTGACCCGTACGGTTTGCTGCCCGGCCTGAAGTATCGATGTTTTAAACCAGTCGAGGTTGCGCTGGATGATTTTCTGCATTTCGGGGATCGCGGAAAGGATGGTATCCCGTGCTTCCCGGCTGCAGGGCTCACTGACCCCGCCGGCGATAATCCATGACGGATGGACCCGCTCACCGGCAAGCATTTGGATAATAGTTTGCCCGAACTGGCGAAGCCGTATTCCGTCACGCGCCATTTGCGGATTTTCCTTGTGTACCCCGAAAATGTTCCGTTGGGCGGGATCCGCATCCATGCCCAATACCAGATCGGGCGAGGAGAGGTAGAAAAAACTCAGTGCGTGTGACTGGATGATCTGGCCCAGATTTATGACCTTCCGAAGTGCAACGCCGGTCCTGGGAATCTGAACCGCCAGTATCTGGTCGCACGCTTTCGCCCCCGCAATAAGATGAGCTACCGGACATATTCCGCATATCCGTGCCATCAGTGACGGCATTTCGCGAAATGGCCGTCCCTCGCAGAGTTTTTCAAAGCCGCGAAACTGGGTAACATGAAACAAGGCATCCTCCACCTCTCCTTTTTCGTTGAGGTGAATCGTCACTTTGCCGTGCCCTTCAATGCGGGTCAGGGGTTCTATGGTTATGGTTTTTGCCATTTACAGGTATCCTATACTGTGCTCAGTTCCATTCTGGTATGACCGTCAAGTATCGGTTCTATACTGGTGCTATCATCAAATCCCGGTTCTGTTCCGGTATTATCGTCACTTCCCGGTTCCATTATGCTGTTCCCATCAAGCTATCCAAATCGTGTTCGCCCGGATAATACCGGTGTTCTGCCCGCTGCGATTTCGCTCAGCGCATCAAAAATCAGATCCGCCGAAGGCGGACATCCCTGAAGAAAAAGGTCGACATGCACAATATGGTGTACCGGGTAGGCCTTGTCGAGCAGCTTCGGGACGTACTGATCCGGAATGATCTCGTTATCCGGACTCATTTCGATATATCCCCGGTTCAGAACCTGTTCGAGTTCAAATTTGTTGCGCATTGCCGGCACATTCCCGGTCACGGCACAATCCCCGAATGAAATCAGCATGCCCGTTTGCCGGCGAATTTTTTTGACCATTTCCAGATCTTCATCCGTACTGACAGCGCCCTCGAGCAAGGTCACATCCACATGTTCCGGAAACTCTTTTACATCCACCAGCGGACTGTACAGGATATCGAAGGATTCGGACAGCTGAACAATACGGTCATCAATATCGATAAGCGACATATGGCAGCCCGAACAGCCGTCAAGCCAGAGCGTAGCCAGACTCTTCTTCTTCATCGTTTTTCCTCCCGCATTAATGCCAGATACGGCAGAAACTGTCTCCGTTTGGACATTTCTCCCACCGATTTTCCTTTTTCGAACAGGGCCCCTGTGGGACATACGTGCACGCATTTTCCGCAAAGCGTGCAGGTTTCCGAGTCGCCCCAGTTTTGATCAAGGTCCGTGATAATCCTTGTTTCGATGCCCCGGTCCTTGATATCAAGCGTATGTGCCCCCTCGATTTCATCACAAACTCTGACGCAGCGGGTACACATAATGCACCGGTTGTCGTCCATCGCAAACCGTTCATGGGTGATATCCACCCCCAAATCGGGATACAGATAGGGAAAATGGACATGGTCCATGCCGGTTTCGCCGGCCATGTCCTGCAGCTCGCAGTTGCCGTTGGAAACACATACCGAACAGACATGATTGCGTTCTGAAAAATAGAGTTCAAGGATATTTTTCCGCAGTTTTCTGAGCCGTTCGGATTGGGTGGATACCTCCATTCGCTCTTCAACGACGGTCATGCAGGCCGGCAGCAATTGGGGAATGCCGGTCACTTCCACCAGACAGAGCCGGCAGCCGCCATGGGCGGAAAGTCCGTCAATATAGCATAATGAAGGAATTTCGATCCCGTTTTCACGGGCCACCTCGAGAATGGTCTGATTTTCCCGCGCGCCGACATGACGGTCGTCGATGGTCAGGGTTTTAATTTTCACGGATGCACTCATGATACCGTTTCCTTTTCGGGTTCAATAGTACACACCCCCGCCGGGCATGTTTTATGTGTGATATGCGCGATGTACTCATCCCGGAAAAAACGGATGGTACTGAGTACCGGGTTGGCGGCTGTCTGTCCCAGTCCACACAAACTGGTGTGTTTAAGCACGTCACAGAGCTCCTCAAGCAGCTGCAGCTCATGCATGGACGCCTGTCCACGTGATATATTGGTCAGAATATTGTGCATTTGAGCCGTTCCGACCCGGCACGGCACACATTTACCGCAGGATTCGGTCCGGCAGAAATCCATAAAGTACTTGGCCACATCGACCATGCAGGAGGTTTCGTCCATGACGATCATGCCGCCGGAACCCATGATCGAACCGGCCTTGGCGAGCGACTCGTAATCGACCGGCATATCCAGGTACTCTTCGGGGATGCATCCGCCCGAAGGTCCGCCGGTTTGAACCGCCTTGAACTTTCTGCCTTCGATGATCCCTCCTCCGATGTCATAGACAATTTCGCGGAGCGATATCCCCATCGGAACTTCGATCAATCCGGTGTTCTTAATGCTTCCGGCAAGGGCGAACACTTTGGTGCCTTTGCTTTTTTCGGTGCCTATTCCAGCAAAAAAATCCGCTCCGTTCCGGATGATGGGGGTCACGTTGGCAAAGGTTTCCACATTGTTGATGAGGGTCGGACAACCCCACAGCCCATATTCGGCCGGGTAGGGCGGCCGGGGCCGGGGAATACCACGATGACCTTCAATGGAAGCGATGAGTGCGGTTTCTTCGCCGCAGACAAAAGCGCCGGCACCCAGCCTGATATCCACATCAAAACTGAACGGAGTCTCACAGATATGTTTGCCGAGCAGATTACTTTTTTCGGCCTGTCGAATGGCATTTCTCAGCCTTTTTATCGCCAGCGGGTATTCGCCCCGTATATAGACGTACCCTTGCGAGGCACCTACGGCATAAGCGGCAACAGCCATCCCTTCCAGAACGCTGTGGGGATCACTTTCCAGCATGCTGCGGTCCATGAATGCACCAGGATCCCCTTCATCGGCATTACACACCACATATTTTTTCTCTCCGACCGCTTTTTCAACCGTACTCCATTTAAGTCCGGCGGGATAACCGCCCCCGCCCCGTCCGCGCAGACCGCTGTTTACCATCACTTCGATTACCTCCAACGGAGACATGGTAGTAAGCGTGTCGTACAGAGCCTGGTAGCCATCCATGGCTAAATAGTCGTTGAGGCTCTCCGGGTCGGTTTTGCCGCAATGTTCAAGGGCCACTCTTTTCTGATGTGCAAAAAATGGCGTATCGGGGGGCACCACGAGTCTTTTGACGGGGTTCTTATCAATGTTATTGACAATTTCCGGCACGTCGTCCGTGGTTACCCCGGCATAAAGTGCCTGGCCGTCATTGATCGAGACCAGGGGTCCGGATGCGCACGGGCCGAGGCAGCCGGTACCGCTGACCCGGCAGGTTTTGTGCTTCTCCTGTTTTTTAACCTCCCCTTCCAGGGCCTCTTTAACCTTTTCGCTGTGCAGCGATACGCAGCCCGCAGCAGTGCACACATTGATATTATTGGGAAAATCCTTCCGTTTTTTCCGGTGCGCATCCCCGATTTTCTTGAATTCTTCAGGAGTCATTTGGAGTTACCTCTTGATTGCTTCACCATGATTGCCGATTAACCCGCCAATTCTTTCCACAACGTCTCCCGGTTTCAACAAACCGGCTATTTCCCCGTCAAAAACCATCGCAGGTGCCAGACCGCACGATCCGATACATCTCGCAGTGAGTACAGACAATTGGCCATCCCTGGTAGTCTCACCGGGTTCTACATCGAAGTGCTCTCTGATCGCTTTGAATATGGCCGGAACCCCTTTGATATAACAGGCGGTTCCTGTACAGATAACGGTGGTGTGCTCTCCCTGCGGTTTCAGCGTGAAAAAATGATAAAATGTCGCGACGCCATACACCTTGCTCAGCGGCACACGCAAAGCCCGGGCCACATACTTGAGATTTTCCTCGTCCAGATAGCCGTATGCTTCCTGGACCGTATGTAATGTTTCGATTAATGCATAGGAGGAGTGGCCGTGCCGACGCATTGTGGCATCCACCAGTTTGCGGCGGTTGTCCTTCTTCGGCTTCTCCCCGGTTTTCTGCTCCTGTACCACCATAATGAGCTCCCGATTCTGTATGCTGCCTTTCCGTTATTGATATTTAGCGAGACGCTGTAATACCTGCCCCGGGATGTTGCGCTGCCTACCCCGGATTATTGCGCCGATTGCCCCGGATTGTTGTGCTGATTGCTCCGAAATGTTGTGCTGATGGTGCCGGTTAGTTGTGTTTATGGCCCCGGCTTGTTGTGCTGCTGGTCCCGGCTTGTTGCGCCGCGGAGGATCAATACTTGCTGATGTTCCGGTGACCGGGGCGGGCTAATAATGTTGAATAATCATACCCCGGTCACGGGAACACTTCCATTATACCAAAATATTTTAATAAATCGAAAGCGAAGGTTCAATTCCGAATGGACCGGATGTATTCCCTGCTTTGCGGAACCCGTTCCACGACATTTTCCGTCTCATCCTCTATCCAGTAATACTCCACACCGGCATCCCGGGCGGCACGCAGCAGTGCGGGAAAGTCCACCTGCCCGGTACCCAGCGGCACATCATATTCGGAAGGCGCTCCGCCGGAGAAATCCCCTTCGACCCCCTCTCTAAGATCCTTCATATGTATCATCGTAAACCGGTCGGGGTACTTCTTCATCAACTCCACAGCATCGGCGCCGGGGTGGGTCATCCAGAACGTATCCATCTGATAGCCGACATACTCCGGATCGGTATTCTCCATCATGTAGTCAAAAAGCGTACCGTCGCCGTACGGCCGGAACTCATATCCATGGTTATGGTAGGAAAACTGAATACCCGCCTGTTTCAGGGTCCGGCCGGCCCGGTTAAAATCGTCAACCGCCCTGCGGGCGTCTTGAATATCGAACGGGGCATCGTGGGGAATCCACGCCACCCGGACATGGTGTGCACCGAGAATTTTCGCTTCCCCGATCACCCGCTCAATATCATTCACGATATTACCATAGCCCACGCCGAACGATGGGCAAGACAGTCCGCGCTCATCCAGCATGTCGCGAACCTCCTGTGCGGTGTTGCCGAACAGGTTGGAAAATTCGATTTTGGTGAAGCCCATCTCCTTGATCATGTCCAGTGTCCCTTCAAAATCCTCGTCAAACTGATGGCGGAATGTATAGGAAACCACCCCCGGATCCGGAACCAGCCGCTCATTTCCCCGGGCAGCAGCCTGGTCCGGTGCAGTAAAGAGATTCCCCGTCAGCAACAGGCAAATAAGCAAAGCGGTTAACAGTGTTCGATGTCCCATGTTCTTTTTGATATGGTGTTGGTTTACCGGTACCGGCCACCCGGCACGACCCTTCCGGTACGTACGGCCTTACCGGCTCAAGTAAACGGTTAATTTGGAGTATAATGAAAATATATCAAATATTGCAGAGGCACAACAACGCAGCCGGCGCCCGACTTCACCCGGCATCACCGTCGACGCTGTCGGCATCACCCGGCATCTCCGTCGACGATGCGGCCGGTCACCCTGCCGGATACCATTTCAAGCAGTTCGGCAAATTCATCGACGACCTTTTGCAGCTCCGGCGGGCCGTTCCAACCGGCCGGATAGTAAATGCCGGCGGCCACCTCCCGGGTGGATGCGTCCGTCTTGGTCTGCTGGCAATCCTTGATAGGGGTTAGAATCGGTGTCTCCTTTCCGTTCAGAACCGCAAATCCGGTCACCAGATCCTCCAGTGCGATCTCCTGTCCGGAGGGATTGAAGACGAACGATTCGTCCGGTTTTCCGGTCCGGAAGAGCCACGAGTCGGCCTCGATCTTGCCGGTATCCCACAGAGAGATCGGGACCAGGTATTTGAGAGAGACATAGTTGTTGATATCCACGACCGTGTTGATCCGCGGGAAGTCCTCTTCCAAAGCGGATCGAAGGAGATACTCCGAGGAAGGCTTTCCCCGTCCGGTGGGCTTATAGCTGCCGATCCGCAGCATGTCGCGGCACGCTTTCCGGAGTTCATCCTCTTCCTCCGTCAGGGGATTACGGCGAACGTCCAGCAACGCGGCCAGCCGCTTATCCAGTTCCGGGTGGGGTTTCGCCATATCCACATCCTGAGCGGATATCAGGCCGATATGGAGGTGTTCTGAAACGCGGTTTGTAGTAGGTAGCATAGTTCTTGAAGCAATATAATGGTTCGTAACGCAGGGATTTGCAATGAAGTGGTCTGTAAGTAGTAGGCCGTAATGTAGTGGTATGTAATGTAGTGGTATGTGAAACAGTATTCTGTAAAGTGCAGTGTACGTTTTTCTGAAAATTCATGGAAATGTACAAAGAATACGTACATTACCTGAAATGGTAACATAATTTTTCCGCTCCCGCCCATGTCACGACTACTGCGAAACACCTCCCGGAAACTCGGCCTGCCTCCCGGAAGTCCCGTTTTCACAGGCCGGAAGAAGATTTCATCGCTCCAACTCTCCATTCTGGATTATTCGCCTGACCATCTCGACGAGACCCATACCGGCGACATTGAAGCGTCCTTCCCTTTCCGGGATGCGGCTACCACGACCTGGATCACTGTAACGGGGCTCCACGAAACGGAAAAAATCGAGAAGATCACGAACCATTACGGGATCCATCCTCTTATCTGCGAGGATATTCTGAACATCCATCAGCGACCGAAAATCGAAATCTTTGACGATTACCTCTTTGTCACACTGAAAACCCTGGAGTACGATGCTCAAAGCAGACATCTCAGTATCGACCAGGTGAGCCTGATCCTTGGCAGGAACTATGTTTTGTGCTTTCAGGAGTCGCAGGAGCCCCACTTTGATCCACTGAAGGTCCGGATCCGGGAGCAGAAGGGGCGTATCCGGAGCCGGGAGGCCGACTATCTGCTCTACGCCATAATCGATATCATCGTCGATCAGTATTTTCTGAACCTCGAAAAAATCAGTGATCATATCGAGCAGATCGAGGAGCAGTTGATGGATGATCCCACACAGCACACCCTCAACCAAATCTACCACATCAAGCGGGAGGTGCTGTACCTGCGGAAGTCGATCTGGCCGTTGCGGGAGACGGTCAGCAAGCTGGATAAATCCGAATCTTCTCTGATACGGGATAACACCACGCCGTATCTGCGGGATTTATACGATCACACCATCCAGGTCATCGACGGGGTGGAGACCAACCGCGACCTGCTCTCGGGTATGCTGGATCTGTATCTCTCCAGTGCGAGCAACAAGATGAACCAGGTAATGAAGGTGTTGACCATCATCGCGACTATCTTCATCCCGCTCACTTTTGTCGTCGGAATTTACGGAATGAATTTCGAACATATGCCCGAGCTTGAATGGCGCTATGCCTACTTTGCGATTCTCGGAATCATGTTTGCGATTGCCGCTGCTATGCTGCTTTGGTTCCGGCGTAAAGGATGGCTGTAACGCTCCGGTACCCGCTTGCCGGCATCCCGCTTGATATCGACTGCTATAACAGCCGGCTGCTGTGCGACGGCTCACTGCTTGAAATGGTCTGCAAAAAAAGCCGGCAGCTGCGCTCCGGCGCCCTCCTTGATATCAACCGCAATAATAGCCATCTTGGCGCATCCAACTGATAACTGTAGAAGATCAATCCATCATGAAATGGCCATGACCGGACCGGCGCCCTGACATACAGGCGTATGATTAAATACGGTCATGGCATTGCGTGTGACCGCTTGAAACAAAAAAATAAGCACATGAAACTCTCCACCCTTGCCGAAGACCTCCGTCAAAATGATATCCGCGCCGTCACCGCCCGCATCAATGCCGTTAACGGCATCAACCTGGGTCAGGGCATCTGCGACATGCCGGCGCCCGATGCGATCAAAGAAGGCGCCAAGGCCGCCATCGACAACGACCAATCCATCTACGCGCCGTTCGGCGGGGTCGAGCCATTGAAACGACATATCGTTGACAAGGTGCGATCATTTAACGGTATTCCGGTGGACGGACCGGACAACATTCTGATCACGGCGGGTTCTACGGGGGCTTTTGTCACCGCTGTTTTCGCCCTGCTCGATCCCGGAGACGAGGTTATCCAGTTCGAGCCGTGGTACGGCTATCACGGCGGGATACTGAAACTTCGTGATGTCAGCCAGAAGACGGTCCCGATGTCGGCGCCGTCCTGGGAGGTCGATTTTGACAGGCTGGAGTCGGCCATCACCCCAAAAACCCGTGCCATCGTGATCACCACGCCCAACAATCCGTGCGGCAAGGTATGGTCCCGCGAAGAGCTGGAACAGCTGGCGGCGATCCTGGAACGGCACGACCTGTACGCCATCACCGACGAGGTGTACGAATACATGACCTACGACGGCCGGCCGCACATTTCACTGGCCTCATTGGAGTCCGCCGCCCACCGGACCATCACCCTCTCCAGCTTTTCAAAGACGTTCAATATGACCGGATGGCGACTCGGCTACGCCACCGGTCCGGAGTGGATCATCGAGAAGATGGGACTGCTGAGCGACCTCTTCTACATCTGCGCGCCGAGTCCGTTGCAGTACGGGCTGGCTGACGGATTCGCCACCGACCGCGCCTACTACGAGACGATGCTCCGCGATTACGACCGCAAACGGACCCGCATGTGCGAGGCGCTGGAAACCGCGGGGTTCACCGTTCCCTGGCCGGAAGGCGCCTACTACGTATTCGCCAGTTTCGAACCGCTGCGCGACCGTCCCGGCTTTTCAAACGACAAACAGGCGTGTGAGACCCTCATTGAAGAAGTGGGAGTGGGATCGGTGCCCGGCCGGTCTTTCTACACCGATCCGGATGACGGCCAATACCTGCTGCGCTTCTGTTTCGCCAAAAAAGAGCACGAACTGGAAGAGGCATGCCGGCGGATCGAAGGGCTCTGAATTGCCGGTCTCGCGACCCGACACTACCGGCTCCTCACAATGGCTGCCGGCCCAAAACTATCGGCCCCATATAACGGCTGCCGGCCTGTAACTGGCCCTACACAATGGCTGTCGGCCCTTCATTAAATCACCAGCCCTTGGCAATAATTTCTTTGGATATATATCCAAATTGTTATTTTGAAAGCAGTTCCATTTTGGGAAAGGGCGGGTTTTTCCATTTGCCGGGCGTTGATCTGTGCCTTCTCCGGGCGTCATAACCCTTTCAGAAGGCCTCTCCCTGGATGAAGTGCCTGCCAGCCAGGGACGCAAGTGCAAACACGGCATCCCGAACCGCAGTGACCGATCACAACATAAATGGGGGATAACAATGGCAATGAATCTTGAACAACTCTACACCATGCTGTTCACCGCACCCGTACGGGCCTCGGTAATGGCCGAAAAAGAGTACCGTACCATCTGGGCGGATTATCTTAAAAATGTACAGCTGCTGCTCGGAAATGACCAGGGCTCCAACAAGTCAATCATCAAAAACGCCCTTGAAATGGCGCCCGTAATGAAATTCTCATCCAGCATTGAATCGGAAGTGATCATGAGGGTGGAACGGATCAGCAGCAGCGAAGGCGGACTGGGACTCCAGGTCGGCGCCTTTGGCGTTACGGGTCGATTCGGCAGGGAAAAGACCGAAGAGAGCACCATCAGGGCTTCGGCCGCTTATGAACTGTCCAACAACGAGTCCACGACCCTGCAGGATTACCTTGAGAACGGTGGCGTGCCGATCAAAAACAAGGGGGATATCGATAGTGCCATTAAATATCTGAAAAAAGATCAACCTGACTGATAGAGGGCAACCATGGCCAAAAAAGACAGAATCTCACTGGAATCGGCGCTGATCACGCTTCAGAAGTCCTTCAGCCGGGTCAGCCGGGAGAGCAGCAAGGTAAAAGAAGACAAAGCGCAGGCACTCATCGTTGGCAATGTCACCTTTGAGCTGGAATTCAATGCGGATGTGGAAGATGACCATATTTACCTGAACGACGAAGGGACGGTCCGGATGAAGTTCAACGGGGATGTAGAAACCGACATCCGGATATCAGAAGACAACAAAAAGGGAGGAAAACAAGATGAGTGATGCACTGGAAACAAAATCACACGATGTCGTTGATCTGTTTGATCACTCGTTGCAAGAGATTGCAAAGCTCAATCCGCCCGACTCCCAGACCGTCACTGTGGATCTGGAATTACATTTCAGGGGACTGGAGATATCCGCCAACCGCGGCTTGCGGAGAGTGTTCCGGGGCCGGAAAAAGAATGAAAATTTGATTGAGATGTCGCTTGCGGCCCGGATTCAGATTAATCCGAAATCGTGACCGGAACCGAACAGTTATGATTGCAGAACGATGATTTCTGTCGGCTGCTGCAAAGCGGCCGCCGATCACATGTCGTCGCATTGACCGGATTTGAGTGAATTTTTATACTGATAACAGCACGCTAACCGGAATTCAAAACGAAGAACCATGATCAAATCCGTGATATCCTGCCCAAAGCTCACCGCCATTGCCGCATTACTGATGGCCTCGTTGCTGATCCGCCCGGATATGCTTTCGGGCCAGGACACCGACACCCCGCCCGTTGACTGGGGGCCGGTCAGCATTGGGCTGGAGGAAGTTCCCTACCCCTGGCCGGTAGAATACATGGAGTTTTCCATCATCGGCAAGGATGTGCGGATGGCATACATGGACGTCGATCCCGAAGGAGCGTCCAATGGTCAGGTGGTTGTACTGTTGCACGGGCTCAATTTCTTTGGTGAATACTGGGCAGAGACGATCTATGCGCTGTCCAATGCGGGATACCGGGTGATCGTGCCGGATCAGGTCGGTTTCGGCCGCTCCTCCAAGCCGATCATCCCGTACAGTTTTCAGAAAAAAGCGGCCAACACGCGGAATCTGCTGGACAAGCTCGGGGTGGATGAAGCCGCCATTGTCGGGCACTCGATGGGCGGGATGCTGGCCGCGCGGTTCGCTTTTACCTATCCGGAGATTACCACCAGGCTGGTACTGGTGAACATGATCGGTCAAAAAGATTTCCGAAAGCTGCGTCCCTGGCAGAGCACCGAAGAGATGTACGAGGCGAGTCTGGACTGGACATACGAAGAGATCCGGCAGCACCAGGAGCGCTACTACGTGGATTGGGACGATGCCTATGACAAATACATCCGCATACACTACGGATGGAGACTGAGTCCGGAGTGGCCGCGGATGGCGATGGTTCGGGCGCTGAACCGGCAAATGGTCTATTCCCAGCCGGTTGAGTACGAATTTCCGCATATTGAGGCACCGACGCTGATCCTCTCCGGCGAAGAAGACGGTCCCGAGTTCGCCTACAATGCCCGCGAGACCTGCAATACGATCCCGGATTGCGAGCTGATCCTGCTGGAAAACGTCGGCCACAATCCGCACTTCGAGGTACCCGAGCGGTTCCACGCCGACCTTATAACGTTTCTGGATGCGAACCGCAACTGATTGTCCTGCTGACCGATAAGTCGCGGATATGATGCCAGACACGAAATTCACCAGTGAAAACAATAGGCCGGCCGAAAAAGCAGCGGGGTGCAACCGATAATATCCTTATGTTGCTTGATCCGCTACTTCTGGCTTCCGCAACTTATGGAACCCCATACCCGGCATAAACACTATAAAGGGCACCGGCCTTACTAAAGTTTTTGCAGATTAATAAACTTTTATACCCAATTTGCACGTAAGGAACCTGAATACACAATTTTTACTGATGCCTTCGAGTTTTTTCATTAGATTACAGGTTAAAGCACAAAGCCATGAGTGAACTGACAGTTTCAAAAAAGATCAAACAGTTGCCGCCAGAGGCAAAGCGACAGGCTCAGGATTTCATTGATTTCCTCTATCAGAGGTATACATTGAAAGAAAGCTCCAAGCAACCAAAGAGTAGCAAATTGTCTGATAATCCTTTTTTCGGTATATGGAAAGATCGTGATGAAATGAAAGATAGTACCGAATGGGTAAAAAACGTCCGCAAATCCCAGTGGTCCCGCAAATAAACTATGCCTGACGAACTATTCATCGTAGATACGGACATTTTAATCGACTACAGCAGGGGCATTGAAAAAGCAAAAGCGAGCATTGTTGCGCTGGAAACTGATAATCGACTTGCTATTTGGGTATAAGCGTTTCAACCTGACACCAGCCCTTGCTTTTTCATAAATCACTGTTGTAACCCTTTTGAAAATCGGAGAGACAATTGAATCCTCCGTCTTATGACTGTGAATGAGTGATTGTCGTGATCATTCCTGTCCGGCTAACCAATCTTTGGTTATCCCCCGGTTCCGGTGACCGAAATCCCGGCGGATCTCGAGAAGCAATAGACCGGAAAGTTTCTTCAGCTCATCATCGGTGTGATCGGATTGCTGCAGTCTATTACGAAGACGCATATACTGTTTCAGGACCTCGTCGCCGGCCCAGAGCTGCATTTGGGGCAGCCATCCGGAAAGCTCGTATTCCAGTCCGGCGGCATCCGCCTCTGTGCCGGTCAAAATTTTAACGATGCTGTTGTAAAGAAAGGCTTTATCCGGGTGTACCTGCTTGTCGTTTCTCATCGATGCGGATCGAATGGCGGCGGCGATCACTACGGACCCCGCCATAAATACGACCGAAGCCACCACCAGGATCGGCATCTCCCGGGCGTCAATGAGTCCGAATTGAATGACCACAAACCGCATGCCCAGGTAGCCACCCCAGACAACTACACCCAACAGCGCCAGTGCGGTTATAATCGCCAGAATATTGCCAAGTATTTTCATTTGTTTATAATTTTTTATTTAAGGACAAATGTAATGTCCATGACGATTATAATCATGCGCTTGTGTGGCAGTAAGCCGTCATGGCCATTTCATCTGTTTAAATTATATGTATCACAATGTCAGATGAACCGAAGGTCACGAAGTGAAATGACATGATCGTATTTAATCATACGCCTGTGTGTCCGGGTGCCCGGAATCGTTCTTCTTTTTATTCGTCCCTGCAAGTTTATAAAAATACATTGGAATCTTCATTAATTCTTTGGGCCAGTTCACGTCCGATGCCCGGAACATGCTGCACATCCAACTTGCTGCCGAATGGATTATTCTTCCGGTATTCCACTATCGCATCTGCCCGTTCCGGGCCGATGCCCGGAATCCGTTGCAGCAGCCTTTTTGAATCACTGTTTAAATGAACCTCATTCGACAACGATCCGGTGCCGAATCCCGGAACCGTTGAGGTGTCATGAGAGATTCTTCCCGAGGCTTCACCGGCCCAGGACGGCTGTGTGTCGGCCGGCTCCCAGCTTCCATTCTGCCAGGTCAGCTCCTCCACTTTCATATAGATGCTACCGGCAATCTGTTCATGGGGATAGGTGGGTGCGTTCTTGTCCAGACTGTTCAAGTAGTTCACCTCTGCCTCATACGACAACACCTTGCCTTCCGACAGCATCTTGTCTTTGGCTGTAGACTCTGTTTTTCGTTCCATAGCCTGATTGGTCTTCTGCGAAATGGGAGTCAGGTTCCACCGCTCATTGCCGGGTCCATGCATCCTGTGATTGAGCAAATGACCTTCCACAAAATAACCGGGATACATGGATTTCAGATCTCTGCCCAGATCGGTGACGATGGTGGGCTGACTTCCGGCCAGATTTCCGGGATTCAGACTCAGGGGCTTCACAATCAGATGTTGCCCCATTTCTGCCATGCCCGAGCCGACCGTGTCGTCTTTCACTACCCGGGTCTCCGGCAGCGGCTGCCCGGCAATATTGCTTAATATGTTGGCGATGTTGTCCATTCTTTCTTGTATTTCCCTGCCAACCGCTACCCCCTGATTATCTCTTCTCGCATCGATTTCCCGGGCTTTTTGCTGCAATTGGGCAAGTTTGTCATCCGGAATAGCGGTTCCGTTCCACTCTCCGCTGCTGATGATAGACGACAGTTCCTGTGGATTTTCACTGGCGACCACAACAGGTCCCTCCGGCGACTCCTCCTGGAAATAGATTTCATGGCTCTCATTATTGTCCAGTGTAAACGATTTTCGCAGGCCGAACCAGTCCATCACGGCACCGGCGGCCGACCGACCCATATCCATAAGCGCCGATCCGGCAGCGAGCGCCCGTTCGATCAGCCAGTCGATGGCGGCATTGATGCGTTCGCGGATCGACTCGACCATTTCGGCAATACGCCGGCCGAGACCCCGAAGTCCCACCTGATTGGCCAGGAAACCGATGGCTACCGGTATACCCTGAGCCAGAGCGTTTTCCAGGTAACCGGCCGCCTGGCTGAGTGAACCTCTGGCAATGTTGGCCACGCCGGCCACGAATGTATTCACGATCTCCAGCATCTCCCTGAGTCGCTCAATAAACGATTGCACGGCACGATAGAATGTGATGAAACTGTTTACCACCGCCATGATGCCGGTCGGATCGAGCATCGAGAGCAGTCGCGCAGTAACCCGTTGGATGATTCGGGTCATGATCCAGTTGCGGATCTGTTCAATGATCATATCCCAGAGATTGCTGAGTCGCTCCTGGATATACTCCCAGATAGCAACGGGGCCGCGTTCATACACATCCCGGACAAAATTCCAAATGCCGGACAACCGGTCGATAGCACCCCGGATGCGGTCGACCCGGTCCTGACCGATTTTCTCCGCCAGCCGCTCCCAGACATTGTCGATCGTGATGCCGAGAAGCTCCATGACAAAACCGAGAATGGATCTGAAACTGAGATCGGCCGGCGGATTGATGCCGGCTGAACTCAACTCACCGAACAGCCAGTTGCGCAACCCGCCGAGCAGATGTTCGCCAATCTTGTCGAAAAACTGGGTAAACCCCTGTTTCACAGCACGCAACAGGTTCAGGAAAAATTCGATCGGATCCCTGCGGATATCCTCGTAGGCCTGCATGGCGTTGTCGACAATACTCCGGATGATGTCGAACGGGAAGTTCATAATCTCCAGCACGAACATGACAACCGCCTTGATCACCTCAAAGATGAAGGAGAGAATGCGCCGGATCGGTTCGGCAAAAGTGTCAATAATCTGTTGAAATGCCTGGATCGGATTGGCAAGCGAACTCAGTGAGAACCTTTCCCACAACGACATAAACAGACCGACGATATAGCCCCAGGTGATATTGAGTGAGGCGACAGCTCCCTCGATCCAGGATACCATCCGGGCAATGGCCCCTGATTCCTGCAGACGGTTGAACTTCTCCATACCGTTGGGCAGCAAAGCCATGAATCCACGGATGATATTTTCCGGCGTGCGCGGTACCGGCTCTTCGGTAAACGGATCCCTGCCCAGCAGTACGGTAATCAGCGGATATCCCCGGGTATCCCGGGCCCAGTTTGAAAGCCGTCTCAACAGTGCATCTTTGATGAAATTCAGGATCGTGGATGCAACCTCAATGGCAAAGTCGGCAAGTTCTACCAGCGGCGTCCGGAAATCCTGATATATTCTTGTGAAAGTGCCGACCGGATCCATCAGAGAACTGATGTCGGTTACGGCATCCCAGGCATTCAGGAAGGCCGTTCTCAGACCGGCGGCGATATTGCGTACCCGGATAATGGCGGTGTCAATCCATTCTGATGCACGCTGAAATGATCCGGTCTCTTGCATCTGCCGAAGCTGTTCGTCGCCTTCGGGATGGAGACTGATGAAACCGCGCAGGATGTTTTCCCCGCTTCGATCTACATCCTCGCCGGTGATGGGATCATGACCCAGGACAACGGTCAACAGCGGATAAAATGAAGAACTTTCCCGTTCGGCCACAAACTCACGCAGCTTCGAAAGCAGATAGTTTTTGACGATTTCGAGAAATTTTGTCGCCACATTGCGGGCAAACCGGACAATACGGCTCACCGGTCCGCTGAAAATGGCATACAGCCGGTCGAACACCCCGCCGGGACTACGCACATCCGACAGGCTGAGGCTGTTCCACAAATCCCGGACCTGCTGCACAATTGACGAGGGACTGATATCGAGCATTTCGATCTGCTCGTCCAGCCAGGCCGCCGCTTCTTCGAGTGCCCCCTCTTCCCGGAGTTTCTGCTTGTACTCCTCGCCGGACGGGATGATATCCAGTCCCGCTTCGATGAAGTTCATACCGTTCCGGTTGACCGTCTCCCGGGTGACGGGGTCTTGTCCCAACACGACCGTAAAAAGCCGGTAGCCGGGGATATCGCTGAGCATGCCCTTCAGTTTACCCAGCAGCCAGTCCTTACCGGCTTCAAGGCTGTCGCCCACCCATTCGCCGGCACGTTTCAAGGCGTTCCATCCCCGCGAAAAGAGTGACCGCTGAACCGTTCCGGCGCCTTCGTCACCCGCACCTGCTCCGCCCTGTTGCAGGGTATGTGTCAGCTCATGTGCCAGTAAATGCTTACCCTCTTCCGTTTCCGGGCCATATTCCCCTTCATTAAAATAGATGTCATTACCGTGAGTAAAAGCACGCGCCCCGATCGAGTTGCTCATCTGTGCGGCTTCCGGTCCGGTATGGATGGATACCCCGCTGAAATCGGCGTTAAATGCCGACTCCATAAAACCGCGCGTGCCCGGCTCAATGGCATCTCCTCTGCCGGCACCGGCGGCCAGCCGGTCTCCGAAGCCCGGAGGCAGTACACCGGCACTTCCCCCGCTCATGCGACGATGTTCGCCTGCTCCCGCTTCCCGCTGCGCCTGCACCGGTTCTTCTTCTTCCGGTCCGGATTCCCGGTCCACCCGTGACGAGGCGACCATCCGTGAAACCGACGGCGCCGGACCGGCGGGACGTGATACCGAATGCATAACAGATGGCCGGGCCGTACCCGAGTCCGGCGGCGTGGACAACGACACTGCCGATAAGTCCGGCGACGACGAAACCGGCATGGCGCTCACCCGGTCAGCTGCCACATCGGCTTCTTTTTCATACCGGGAACCCGGTTGTCCCAGTACCGGTTTGGCCTGGACCAGAGGGGCGACGGACCGGCCGGATGATCTTCCGGCTGAGCGGTGCGCCTGACTCCGGTGGGCATTGGCAGCCGACCGTGAAGCGGTGCTATTGGACGATTTATGTGCAGTGGAATACACGTATTACAAGGTTTTGCCTTCTTTTTGAAGTTCCTTTCGGATGCCGCGCACGATCAATTCCCGGTCGATCGCCTCGCCGTTCCGGCCGATCGACATCAGCAGGCAGTACTGAATGGTATTGACAATGGAAGCACCGGAGAGCTCAAACCCGGCGGCCAGATTTTCAAAATCCACATCGCCGGAAAGGTTCACACCGGGCGGCATAGCGCTGCGCCACAACTGATGCCGTTCTTCCCTGCCGGGCAGCGGGAAATGAATTACCGTCTGAAATCGGCGTATGAAGGCGTCATCCAGATTGCTTTTAAGGTTGGTGGCCAGCAACACCGTACCCGGAAAATCCTCTACACGCTGCAGTAAATATGATATCTCCTGGTTTGCGTAGCGGTCGTGGGCGTCACCGATCTCCGTTCGTTTGCCGAACAGCGCATCGGCTTCATCGAAAAACAGGATCCAGTTTTTATTTTCGGCACGGTCGAAGATGCGCGAAAGGTTTTTTTCGGTTTCCCCGATGAACTTTGAGATCACCATGGAGAGATCGATCCGGTAGACATCGATGCCGGTGACCTTGCCGAGCAGGCCGGCCGTCATCGTCTTGCCGGTTCCCGGGGGTCCGTAGAACAGGGCCCGGTATCCCTTTTTCATATGTCGGTTTTCGCCCCAGCGGTCCTGCAGCAACCGGCTGTTTTTAAGCCACGAAATCACCTCCTGCACCGGTTCCAGCGTTTCGGGGGCCAGCACCAGATCTTCCCATCGAAGGGAGGTGTCAAGCCGCCTCGCCGGAAAACGGAGGCTGAATGACGGACGGCGGGAAGCGCCGGTCGTGAAGTATTCCACATAATCCTGGCTGAGCTCGAGTTGACCACTCGGCAGCGGCTCTCCCGCTTCATTGTGGTTCAACCAGAGTACCGAAGCCGTGGCAAAGATATGATCCGGATGAAACAGCGTCGAATACCGGATGCGCAGCTCCAGATCATCCCCCGCCAGCAGAAACAGCGCGGTATCACCGGTCGGCAGAAACCCGCTGAAACTGTTGCCGCGCAAACCGCCGAACTCCGAGAAGCCGCGGTCGTAGCGGGTGTTTTTGGTAAAAAATACATCCAGCAGATTTGGTTTGATATGAGGAGTCAGACTCAGGATCAATACCAGGCGTTCGGCCGGGTCCAGCTCGTGCTCTCTGACGAATGTCCCGTAGGCCGACTTGTCGTTTTTTATTCCGGGCGGCGGCATCGACTTAAAATCGAACGCCTTTTTCTTCTCGCCGAAATAACTCTGAAGCCGTGCTTCAACGACCCGTGTAAACCAGTCCAGCTCCTGTTCCAGGCTTTTTATATGATTCATGTGTTTAAATATTCTGTTTTTAATCGACAGATGAACCGAAGGTCACGAAGTGAAATGCCATGACCGTATTTAATCATACGCCTGTGTGTCCGGGCGCCGGCCCGGCCATGGACATTTCACGGGTTCACCACCTGAATTTATTTTCACCACTCGACCATGATCGGTCCTTTCATCCAGGGCAGTTTAACCACCGAAACGGACCATGGCAGCTTGTCCAACAGCACATCAAAAGCTTTTCGCTCTACATACAGCTTCCAGGTATCAGTCTCCTGCCTGAGTAGTCCGTCGCGACGGACAAACGAATCCCGGAATCCTTTCACACTGGTGTTTTTTAATGCCTTCCAGTGACCGATGACGGACCTCAGGAGTTCATCCGCCTCTTCTGTTTCCGAGGCGCTCAGCGCCACCGGTATGCCCGGCGGGTCAGTGACGGGAAAACCGCACATTAGTTTGGCCAATACCATCCGGTATTCCGGCAGTGAGCCCTCCCCCGATTCCAGATAACCCAGCAGCTGCATGGCCCTGAGCCGGGCCTTGTCATCGAGGAAATCGTCGCCGCAAACCAGCTCCAGATGGGAAAAAAACCGGGACAGAAACGGCCAGAACAGGACCAGTCCCGCATTCCGGATATGGAGTGTTTCATCCAAACCGGTCTTTTCCGGCTGCCGGTCGCGGTCCGCCGGTTCCGTTTCCGATTCCGGATCTTCGGCGCGGGTCACTCCGCCGGAAGACGATCGCAGATGTCTCAGCACTCCCCGGAGTTCAACGGACGTTTTCGGGTCCAGACCCGGGATACGGCCGGCATCGCCGGACGATGCAACCGAGGAATCCAGGACGGAGAGCATCCGGTCCGTTTTGGCCGGAGCAACGCGACCGAGCCTGAGGAAAAATAATAACAGGAACGGTCGGATCGATGAGCCCGACCCGGTCAGCAGCATCGACTGCAGGAAGGCCAGCCGTACGTCATGCAACGACGAGCGGCCGGCGTGCTGTTTGAGAAAAGCATAAAAGGCTTCGGCCGGCCGGTGCTGATCCGGCATGTACCGGTTCAGCAAATCGTTCAACACCTGCTCGAAAACAGCCGATATGGTTTCCATGACCGGACGATCCCGGCGGGCCAGCAGAAAGGATTTGACGCCTCGGGCATTGGCCCGCAACCGCCGCTTCAACAGCTTCAGCAGTGCGTGATCCTCAGCGGTCCCGTGCCGGCGATGCGAATGATGCCGGAAGTATTCGGAAAGTTCCGGATCGGCGGGGTCTGCTGTCTCCTCATCGCCTGGGTGAAACGACGCTTCCAGTGCAATGAGTTCCTGCCAGTCGTCCGTACCGAACGGATGCTGAGATCCTCCTTTCGCATCGAACCCGCTCTCCGCATCCTTTTTCAAAGCGGACAGCAACCGGAATGACGCTTCGGGAGCGGTACGGGATAGATGCAGCAGACATGTGATGGACAGCGTACGAACCGGCTCCGCCGGCCGGACCACCAGCATCGTCTGCAGCAGTGCCCGTCTGATATCGTGCACAGAACGGCTGTCAGCCTGCTCTCTGACCCGAACCAGAAATGCCTTGGCCTGATCACTGAAAACGGACATGAACCGGTTCAGCAGCTCATCCGGTACCGGATCCGGCAGGCCCAGAAGTCGCTCAAGAACTTTACGGTCATGTCGTCGCCCATATAAAAACCGGCGAATCCGGTCCGGGTGATCCCGTAACAGCCGGCGGAACTGTTCGGCCATGGCATCCGGCTCCGTTTCGCTCCCCTGGAAGACGAACCAGGGCAGGGTGCCGGTATCCAGAAAATGGAACAACACTTCGTCACCGTACCTGGTTTCCGATAAACGGCGTGGTTTTTCCCGGTCGCCGGATCCCGGCGAACGCATCTGTGCACCGTTGCCGATCCCGCTTTCGGCCCGTTCTTTATCCAATGCCTTCTGCAGACCGGGTTTCAGTTTTTCCAACAGCTGTGTCTCCAACTGATCGGACGGGATGCTTCCCAGGTCCACTTCCAGCCGGTCGATGATCACATGATCGGCACCGGCGGTCTCCGCCAGCATCGATTCCAGCAGATCCGGCAGGCGGTGCCGGAGCACACGTCCGGCTTCCGACTGAAGCTTATGGATCCGTTTCCCACCGCGACCGGACCTCATATCCAGTACAAGTTTATGGATGATATGTCTGCCGGAATGACTCACGTTCGCAATGGCTGGTCGATTTTATTGATGGCTTCCCGGAGCTTCGGTTGTTTCTCAGCCCGTTCCAGGTCACCGCCGACGTCATGGATGACCTTTTGCAGATAATGATCCGGATCCAATGCCACCCCCATTTCTTTGATATTATTCAGGGTGCTATCCATGTGAGTGAGCAGCTTGCCCATTCCTCCGGTTTTGTTGACATCGGTCTCCTGGAGCGACAACAACCGGATGAGCGCGGACACCACCAGCATCAGCAGGCTTGTGGCATAGTTGGCTTGTAATTCATTCCCCGCTTTCAGCTGGGTGAAAACCACCTTGGCGGTATTGTCAAATATCGACCGGAATTTTGGGGCCAGATCGTCATTCCATTGACCGGACCGGAACTGCTCCCTTTTTTCAGGGACTCCGGTAGCTTGTCGCAGGTCGTCGACGATGCTCAGAGTCTCTCCGATCACCGGATTTGGCCCATCAAACAACAACATATCCAGCTTCAGATTCCGTGACTCTTCGAAATCGTTATTAATCGCGCCAACTGTGCGTTCCATTTGCAGATCCCACGATTCATCATCACCGGAATCAGGTTCCTCATCCTCAATCGGTTTCACGTCAAAGGTCAGTGTGTGGGTAAGCCGGGTCGTACACCCCTTTTTGCCAACCACCTGCACGGTGACTTCGTAGGTCAGACCATCCCGCTTGTCAAGCCCGAAATTCACATCAGTGCCTTCCTTCGGTTCTATTTTACCGGCTTCCCATCGTACAGATTTGACTTCCCATTTAACAGAATCGGCATCCGCCCCTTCATAACTAAACTGGACCTCGAACTCCGTATCGCTCTTCTCGTTCACTTCGTAGCTGAAGTCACCGGCCGGACCTTCAAGCACGCGGACCGTCAATGTCTCGCCCATATAGGTGAATTGGTACTCACCAGGCTCATATTTCGACGGATCCAGGGCGGGGGCGTGAACTTCATCGCTGGATATGATGCCCTCCGTATGTTCTCCCTCTATGGTTCCATCTTCCGGATGCGTATGGAACCAGTAGAGCCGGTCGTCGGTGTTGCAGTAGGTGCGTTCGGGAAATCCTTCTTTGGATTCGATCGAGAATTCGACCTTAACCGGACGGGGGATGTCTACCCTCTTGCTGATGCTGTCGCTGCACCCGGCCCGGTGGGCCATAAGGGTCACAACGGCTGTTTCGCCCTCAAAGTCACTGTAGTCATGCACCGGACCGGGATCGGTGGAGGTGTTACCGTCGCCGAAGTCCCATTCGTAGCGATCGGCACCGCTGGATCGGTTGATGAAGTTCACGGTCTCCGGTTTTTTTTCGCTCTCGCCGGTTCGAGGTTCGAAATCCGCAACCGGATTATAGAGGCGGATGTTGAAGACCGCCTCCTGGTTATTCAGACGGTAGATGAACCGGATTTCCTCAGTCTCCGATTCCGCCTGGGCCGGCACAAAGAAGTAACGCTTGCCCTCGGCGACAATTCCGCCGGTCTCGCTTTCGACCACACCGCCGGCAGGATCGGTGACAAACTCATAACGGGAAGTGTCCTTTTTGCAGAACTCCGTTTTCGGAAGCGCAAAGGTGATCCGGGAAATCACCACCATGCTCACCTCGGGACATTCGCATTTGTAGAGGTAGGGCAGGGCAAAGTCGGCCACCACCACGTTCCGTGTCGGGGCCGGCTGCGGGCGGGGTGCGCGGACCATCTCGTCGACCCGCTTCTGAAAATCGAACTCCAGCCGGTTGATTTTTTCCGACAATTGGGAAGTCAGCGAGGGGTCCAGTTTCAGCGTGTTGGTGATCGTTTTCAGATCTTTGGTCAGCGTAAGGGCATCATCCCGGGTCAGAGAACCGGACAACAACTTTTTCGGGTCATCCGTACGGGTCTGCAGGATATCGGACAGGGTCGGCTTTTCCTGAAGCGGTGACATCACCACAGGCGGCTCTATTGGAAGGGTCGGATCGTCCGGCCGCGGAAAATCCGGAAGACCCGGATCGATCGGCCGCGGAAAATCCGGGATGCCGGGCCTGCCGTCGCGCTCGTTTTCATCCACGTATACCAGCACAAATGTTCCGCCTTTGGGTACCCCGGATTGATGTTCCATGCCGGAGTGGGTCTCGGCAAATTTTTTCAACAGCCTCAGCTTACTGTATTCCCGGACACGGTCATCGTACCACTCCTGAAGCACCAGCAGCCGGTCGAGAAAGCAGCTGTCAATCAGTTTGTCCAGCCGGTATATGATCATGGCTTTCTGCCCGCCCAGGTCATCCAGCCGGGCCTGCAGCACCTCCCGGTAGTTGGCGGCTCTGCGGGTCAGTTCTTCGAAAGCAGCCTTTATCCGCTCCTTGTCCAGTTTTTCCAGTTTTTCCGGAAGCAGGTCCAGGATGATCCGGATCTGGTCGGCCAGCCGAACCGGATGAAGGATCAACAGGTCGGGGATCGATAAATCCGGGAACAGTGTCTGATAATCCCGGTTCAGGTTGACCTGGCTTACGGTTCCGTGCCGCTTCCACTGATCAGCGATCAGGTCACCGGAGGTAACGGTCCCGGTTCGCGCGGTGTCCATTTCACCGGTATACCCGGATTTCAGCATCATGAACTGGGCTCCGTCATCCGTCTGCCCGGCCGCCAGTTTATTGTCCTGGAACGTCCGGGAAGAGGTGGCTGCAGATTCTTTTTTTATTTCGTATTGAGTGCCGGTGGAACCTCCGTAATACGCCGTGCTCCCCGTTCCGGAATAAATATCGCCACCGGTATGCATTCCACCTCCGGTCCATGTTCCACCGGCATCGCCGCCGTTTATTTCTTCATCCCCGTTCCGGTCACCGTTCCGGTCCTGGTCTCCGTTCGTCTCATCCGATGCCGGATGATGGGGCTGGATCTGCAAATTGGAAAAGAACCGGATCTCATCTTCAAAAAGACAGGAAAGCCCGGTGGTCAGCATCTCATATTTTTGTTCCAGGTCGTCGAACTTGCACTCGTTGTCGAGCGAAATGTTGGCGGGATGGGTACTCAGTTTCAGTCCGAGCACCTTGACCGGTAGATTCAGCCGTTGCCGCTCCCCCTCCAGGTTTTGTAGCACATCTTCAAAAGGCTTGCCGATATGTCCTTCGATCCGGTAAAAGTCGTGCCGGTCGGGGTTGTGATCCATCGGTTGCCGGAAGCAGGGATTCGCCGTGCTACTACGGCTGCGCCACGTCACATAGCTGTCGAACCGGTAACGCCGGGCATGTGCCGGATTCCATACCTTATCGAGTTTCGAGTTGCCGTCCAACCGGAAATAAAAGGGAATGGGGTGTTCGGCCAGCGGTGCCCTTCCGTCGGCGCCCGGTGTGATCTTCACTGCAGCATCGCCGACGGCCGGCGCCCTCATATGTTTGAGCATTTCGATCAGCCGCCGGTATTTGAGCACCGCATCCCTGACTTCCTGACGACTGAAGTCCGCGGCGGAAGCCGGACGGAATTCATGGCGGTACATAATACGCTGCAGCTGCTCCAGCGAAGGCTCCACCGGTCCCAGCACCAGATGTCTGGAGAACTCCTCCGTATCGGGCAGGCAATAAGCCGAAGCCTCTTCGGCGGCCTCCAGGAATTCGTTCCACCCCTGAATGAGGTGTTTCATGCAGTCGAACTGCTGCTGGATGTTGTATACACTGCGGGAAAAAGCATTGCGGATCCGGTCGGCAAGGGGCGTGTTTCCAAGCAGCGGCTCCAGCGGATCGGTGCGGAAGGCGGTTTTCAGCAGCGACGCCCAGACCGACCAGCTGTTCCGGAGTTCCTGTTCCAGGTCCCCGGCATTTTTATCAATGACCGTCTTGTAGTGCCGGCGCAGTTGTTCGTAGGAATCGGTTTTGGTCAGGGCATAACTGTTTTCGTTGCCCCCGAAAGCCGGACGTTTACTACACAGGAGTTTTCCGGATGCCGGAACGGCTTCCGAGGCCCGGGCGATAACGGATTCGGGAACCAGCAGTTTGCGCAGGTTGAACGACCGGCGGACCCCTTTCTCGTCGCAATCCTCGCCGAAACAGGATTCCAGATCCTCGTCATCCAGCTCCAGATACAATACCAGCACATGTTCGGTGAGTTTGACCGTCGACTCGCTTCCTCCGGCGGCGATGGTGAGCTCATCGTTGCTGTTGATCGACAGGGGATGAATATCCTGATCTTCGCGGAGCGCCTCCTCTTCGTTGGTCAGCAGTTCCCAGAGCGGCACCTGTTCCTCTTCTTCCCCCTCGTGGAACAGCGGGTAATAACCGGGCATTTCGAAGGGTTGTTTTGCACCGGTGTCCCGAACCGGCTTGTCGCGGTAAGCGGTGATGTACCGGCAATCCGATTCGGGGAGTTCCAGCAGGTATCCTTTGCTGGTCAGGCCCAATCCCTCTGATATCGTGATGGAATTCCCGGTTTTAGCCATGATCTTCAGACCGCAGACAATACCGGTTCCGATAAGCCTGCTCCGGGTGGATAGACTCCGGTTTTCCAGAAATGTACGAAGGCTGTTCAGGTGAGTGGCCGTCAGGACCTGGTCTCCTTCAAAAATCGGGTAGTTGTTATAGGCGTTGGTCATGGCTCTTCTTGCTTAAAGGTTCCCAAAATTGACCGATCCAGCAGAATCGGGTTCTGCTCGTCTTCTTCGGAGCAGATATGCAGTTTCGACACCGGATAGATACTCCGGATACCGGCCATCACCCGGATGAGTTTACCGGCGGTTTCGGCCCTGTCATCGCTCACCGGCCGGGTCATCTCCTTAAGCCAGTCCCGGTAAGCATCTTCAAATTTTTCCATGTCTTCTTCATTCACCCAGCAGATCTTTACATGGATATGTGCCGGGAGCTCCATCCGGGCCGTTTTTTCAAACAGGCGCCGGAATTGCATGGACCGGAAACGGCGGGGCCAGTAAGGTACCACCAGCGAAATACGAAACGAATAGGGATCCCGGAAACCGGGACATCCCGAACCTTCCCCGGACAGGCACACCGGCAGCAACGGATCCCCTTTCTTATGCGGCCGAAGCAACTGGTGCTCGACCAGATAGAATCCCTCCTTATTGCATATCCCGAGTTTGTTGGTAAGAAAGGTCAGTCCCTGTTCCCGATCCGCTTCGGTGGCAAACAGCAGGCCCGTCCCCATCACCCGGTTCTCATCATCCAGGAGATTGAAATAGAAACGCCCGTTCGCTGCGATACGGTACTTGTAATGTTCCTTTTCTCCTCCCCGTTGTTTGACCAGTTCCACGGCATTTTCACAGGCTGTGCGGTCGGGAAAAGCGGAGCTCCGGAGCAGCACGGACCCGTCATCATCACGGAACCGGAATCGCCATTTCCCCGCGGCATCCTCGTATATTTCGAAAAACCGGTCGGCTTCCCGGCACAGCAGCGTACGCCGGTTGTAGTTGCGGATGCCGAGCAACCGGCTAAGGCGCTTCTGGAAGCCGGAAACGTTGCCGGTATCCCAGATCTCATCCGGATCGGTGTAGTCGAACGCCTTGCCGCGTTCCGACGAAAGCCGGGGCGCTTCCTCGAGAAAATGTGATTTGTCTTCGATCAGTCGTTCGGCGGCATCCGGCTCCCCGGAGGAATGCACCAGCAGCACATAATCGGTGAATTGCTCGCCGAACCGGCCAAGGAGATGGTCAAGGAAGCGATTCCGGCGACGAAGAAACTGTTCCGGCGATTCGATGATCCGGTCAAGGTAGGCCAGGTATTGCGAAATTTCGCTGTCCGGGATGTCGGTTTGCTGCAAAAACTCCCGGCGGAGCTGTTCCATTTCGTCCCGGTCGTGCAGGTCATCCGGCGAAACGCCTTTGCCCTCAATAAACCGGATGAAATGCAGCAGGACGATCCAGATACGCGGAGGGTCTTCACCGCTGAAGACGGCACCCGAACCCGGCAGCAGTTGCTCCGGACCGGTGCCCCCGGGAAGCCGGAAGAGATACTGATTGAAACAGGTCCGGCGCAGGGTGCGATCGAACGAAAAGAGATGTTTCAGATTGGACAACTGGGCCAGGTAATTGGCCAGCAGCTGGTCGAACAGCGTTAAAAATGCCTGCAACTGGGCGGCACGGGCTTTCTTATCGGTCGTGAGCGGGTCACTTATCCCTTTGCGGTTCACATTGTAGGTGTCCGGCAGATCCACCCGGACGGATGTGAAATCGGATATGTTCCGGTTCCGGCCTTCCGGCACCGGCAGGTCGGTTTGTTCTTCCGGCGAAAGTTTGGATTCGCGCCCGGCCAGCTGCAGATCGCGAAGCAGTTTCCGGGTCCGGTCACTGCCGGCGGCAAACGGCACGTCATCTTTGTAAAAAACAATTTTGGAGCCATCGGCATCAAGGCGGGGAGCCCGGCCGCCGGTAATGTTCAGCCGCCATTCGGCATCCTTTTCGACGAGCCGGCCTTTGTAACTGCTGGTCAGGGTGATCGACCGGATCGAAATCACCCCTTCGATATCCATGATCAGGTTGATCAGATCCGACACGTTGATCTGCTGTTTCAGTTCGGCATCTTCCAGATCCTTGCCGGTGATGAAGCCGTGATCAAGAGCCGGACCGTTGAAGATCTCCTCGACCGGCATGTTTTGTTGCAACAGCTCCTGCAGCGTGTAAAAGGGGACATCGGGCGCAATATGCCGGGATACGGTATGCACGACCGAAGCCAGCACTTGTTCCAGGTCGGCGCCGGCGGCGACGTTGATGTCGGCACATATCCTGACATCTTCCACATCCATCCCTTTCAGCCGGCGGAAATCTTCGCAGAGGTTCCGGTTCCGGTGCAAAACCTGCCAGGTGTCGTGGACGATCTGCAGCGCCGCATTGATTTTGTTGCGATACCACGTTTCAATGCCGTGCAGTTCGATCTGATCCCGGACTTGATCCTGCGGGATATCTTTGCGGGTGGTGCGGACGACAATATCCCGGCGGATTTTCCGATCTCCGAAACGGATGACCACTTCGCCGGTGAAGCCGGTGCGTCCGTCGGATTCCTTCACGGTCAATATGACCTCCGTGGCCGGAGCATACTGCCGGCCGGGAGTGAACAGCCGGTCCCATGAAGGCATGTCGACCATTATTTTGTCCTGGTGCAGCGGTGTCTCCTCTTCCAGCGGAATTTCAGCGGTATAGCGGTTGAGATCACCGGCAGCCGGGTCATGATCCAGTTCCAGAATAATGTCATAGATGCCCCGGAGATGCAGCGGTTCTGTACGATCTTCCGGCTCATATTGCAGCCGGCTTCTGCGAAAATTGACATGTAATCCGGGGTCGGTTTCCTCGACCGGTTCGATCCATGCGTTGCGGATGCCCCGGATATCGATCAGGAGCTTGCGGTAATCCAATAGCGTGACAGGAGCCGTGGTCAATATCTCCCGGGCCGTATAAAACGAACCACAGACGGGAGAAGCGCCGGGCGAAGCACCCGGAGAACCGTTGCCGGACAAAGTACCGGACGATGCGCTGGATGAGGAGCCGGATGCCTGCGAACCACCGGAGCCGGAAGGCGCGCCGTTCGTGCCGGCGCCGCCACCGTTGCTGCCCGTACGTTCGGCCAGCAGATCCGGCACATCATGGCGGGTTCTCCAGCCCAGGTCGGTAATGGCATAGCAGAGCAGCTCCAGCAAGGTGATGCCCGGATCGTGGGAGTTGTAATCGGTCCACAGATCGCTCGAGAGCTGCTCGATGTGACGCAGGCCTTCTCTTCGGAGCCGGTGGTAGTCCTGGCCGGCCGTCAGTTCCGGTGATCTGGATATGGTAACAGGCTGCTTCATGCGGTTTCCGATCCGTTCAGGATTTTATGATTCCGGTCGGAAGTCAGTACCGAACGGGAGGTATTTGCCGTCGCTTCGTTGACTTCCTGAAAGGTGTCGCCGGCTTTGTGGAACATGCGCACTCCGGTTACGTAATCGACGTAGCTCAGTTCATCGATATAATTGACAATCATGGACTTGTGTACTGTGCCCCCGAAGCGGAAGGTTTCGGTCCGGCCGTAGGACCAGGGAGCCAGAAACGCCTGAATATCCTCTTTGAGCTTTTTCTTGTAAAAAGCGACATCGGTGACTTCGAGGAAATGGACGGTCAATTCGACCCGGACCGGTTCGAAACGGGGATTGATGACCGACAGCTTTTCGGCGGCAAAATACGGCAGTTTCTTTTTCAGATGGTCGCGGATCTCCCGGCGCAAAAAGAAGCTGACCCTCGGCTGAAGCGGGTCCATGAGGTTCTGATTGGTCAGGTCGGGCACGATGAGCATGGTCACGTACCCGGGTGCGAATTCGGCCGTGATCAGCCGGTCATCCGGCTCTGCGTATTCATAGGTCGAATGGTTGATGCATTTGGCCAGCCAGACATCCGGGAACTGCTGCAATACCAGCCGTTCGTAATCATGGATCGCCACACCCCGGTCCCGGTGCCGGAGCCGCTCGCTTATGCGGCGGTAAAATTCATTGCCCCTTTCCGGCATCCGGCCCTTGACCGCCGCCCACGGCTGTTCGATCGACCGGACATCGGAACGCGACTGTTTGAATTTCGAGATGGTGCCGGATTGCAGCGGCGTCGACAGGTAGTCAGGATCGTTGTTCCGGTCGGTGAACTCCACCGGAAACGCCTGGGCACGAATATCGATCATCTTCGGGAACCGTCGCGCCTGTCCCGTCACCACAGCCTTGATCCAATGGAGCGGCTCATCGGTTTCGAACAATTCGTCACCGGTGGTCGCGTCTTTCGGCAGCTGAAACGTGATGATCCCGGTTTTCAGCAGACCGAGTGTTTCGTCGCGGTAGTCCTGGTGCGCACGCAGCGGCTTCCACCGGTACCCCGACCGGTAGTACCAGCGGACGGGCATCTCTTTCAGTTCCGGGTCTTCGCTGCCTACCTTGACCATAAACAGCATCGAAAGACTCTGCTGCGGAAGCCAGGACTCCAGGCCGATGAACAGTTCCCCGTCGTGGATTTCGGTACCGGTTTCGGTTTCCGACGAAAACTGCGGCAACAGATGGGGGCTCACCGACACATACCGTCCCGTCTTTTGGACCGGGTCGATGCCGAACGGATAGAGGTGATAGAACCGGTGCCGGGTGACCTCGCCGCCGGCAGGCGACTCCATGGGGATATCCGCTTCGGCTTTGTAATCGACGGACAATTCACCGATCTGCGGGGTAAAGGGTTCGACGGGAGGATCACCGCTCTTCCCCTGTACGGCATACTGGGTCAGCCGCTGCCGATACTGGCTGTGCCAGAACGGATCGTCGGGTCCCGCCAGCTCAAAACCGACAAATCCGCGGGGCATGCCCGGACGGTAGACCCGGAATTCTTTCAAATCGGGCTGTTCACCGTCGAACGGCTCTGAAATCACCTTCAGTTCTTGCTCAAATTCTTCCTCAAAAAACGGGAACGCTTCGTCCTGTTCGTCATGGCGCCATCCGTCCGTGGATTCCGGGTCCGGAAGCAGCCGGTCGACGCGAATCTCGCTGAAATCAAAAACGTCCTCTCCGTAATTCTCGTAATAATTATCCAACCCTGCTTCTGGCCAACCGGGCCAGGTCAGGTGCAGGGTCATGTCGGTGACCCGCTTGGCGAAGATCTCGGGGCTTCCGATCAGAAAACGCGCCCCGACCCGGGGTACCGGTCCGAACGGCTGGATCGGTTTGGAGAGGTCCAGCCGGCCCAGATCACTCTGGATGATCAGATCCCGGAATCCGTTCACATGGACCGCGATACGGCATCCATCCACCCGGTAATTTCTCCATCTGTGATAGATGTGGCCGTTTTCATCGGGGAGCAGTTCGACCCTGAGCACCGGGGCACCGGTGTCGAAACGACCTTCATGCAGATCCGGATCAAAATCCACCACCGGCGGGTCGCCGGGAGCAAGACGTACGGCGAGCACAAACCCCGCATCGGGTTCGTCCAGTTCCGACAGCTCTTCTGCAGAGGGCTCGGAGATGGCGGCCGGATGCCACTCTTCTTCGGTGGTGATCCGGGCCCGGAAAAGATCGCTGAACGGCCGGTCCGTTTCAGGTTGTGAATCCGCGGTGAACACCAGGAAGATATGGCGCTCCCCCTCGTGCATCCGCAACACCGGCGAAGCGACGGCAAAACCCAGACGGGCGTCGCCCATCGTACGGTTATCGCCGGACTGCGGCTCACCGAACGGCGCCCATCCCTGCAGCGGATCGTCAAATTCCTCTCCTTCTCCGTCGGCGGAGTTGGCCACCGGTGCGGCGTAGATCCCTTTCTCTTGGGTCTTGCCAGTAAAAACGGTTTTAATTTCGGTAATCCGGGCCTGGTTCAGATAGCTATCCCGGGTCACGCGGTACAGTACATCATTTTCGAGTGCATCCTCGCCCGCTTTCAGGAGCGTCCCCTGTTCAACCCGGGCCTGGTCGAGATGCTGCGCCACCTCGCCGATCAAAAAAACCCGGTCCATGACAGGAGCCGTCGGTTTAAGGCGCAGCACGTCCCGGTAATAAAAATCCAGGTGGCGACGGGTAAGCGAGTTCAGATCCTTAAGCGCATGATTGAACAGCCGCAGAAAAGCAAGCAGCAGTCCCATATGCGGCTCGTGTGCCGGATAGTTTTCCAGGGAATCCTTCAGATAACCGGATGACTGAAGCACGCACTGGTTATAGCTTTTGAAAAACCGTTCACTGACGTTTTCAAGCACGGGCAGGGCGTACCGGATCTTGCCGGTCGACGAAACCGAATGGAGACCGCGATCGGGACCGAACGAGGTGGTATCGGTCGGGATGAGATCAAGGATATCGGCCCAGGGGGTTTCCGGACCCTCGCCGGTGGTGTACCAGACCGGACCGGCCCCGGCGCTGCGGAACTGCTCCCAGGTACGGAAGGGCGCCTGCAACAGACTGCCGGGTTCTCCGGTTCCCAGCAGCGAAGGGGACTGTGCCGCCCCCTTGTACAGGGCCGCCAGCCTTCGAAGCGGCTCTTTCATGCCGGAGGTGATCAACCGGTGCATGAAGGCGTGCATCTCCAGCTCTTTGGGAATCTGCGAAAACCAGCGGTTCATCCGGATGAACATCGAAAAATTGAGCTCGAACAGTCCCCGGAAGGCCGTTTCCACCTCTCCGGCATCTTCGGAACTGCGGATCAGGTGCGGCAGGGTTTCCAGTGCCTGCCGGTCGGCGGTCGTATCGGTTTTGGAAAGCATTGCGATAAGCACGGAGACATCCTTTTCGAAAAAGGCTCTCCAGTTGCCGGACGGTTCGTTGGATTCGTTGAAATGCTGCAGACTCTCCGAATAATCCAGAATGTACTTCAGGAAATCGGCTTCCGTACGTTCGTCAATCCGGATACTGTCCGGATCCAGCAGCGGCGGCATCCGTTCGTGTCGTCCGGTACCGTTGCGCACCAACGGGTTTTTATAGGTACAGATTCGCGGCATGTTAAAACGGGTTAGCAATGGCCGGACGGTGGTGATTATTTCGGTACGTCACTTCCTTCCTCTTTATAGTGTGGAAACACAAAATTGAAACGGGAATTGGAGCCCTTCACTTCAAAGGTCAGATCCAGCTGAAGACGTCCTTCCTTGTCCACGGTTTCCAGTTCCAGGTCGATCATGCGGATGCGGGGTTCATGAAACAGGATGGCATCACGGACCAACTCCTTGACATAGGTTCGCATGGTGGCGTCCAGCGGTTCAAACAGAAACTGCGACAGATCGGCTCCGTAATCCGGACGCATCACCCGCTCTCCCCGCGTAGTGGTAAAGAGAATTTCGAGGCTTTTGCGGATATCCTCGACGCCTTCGGTCATGCCGACCCCCTTGGCCGATTTGCTAAATCCGGGCGGAAAGTCCCACCCCCTTCCGATATATTCTCGTTTTTCGTTCATGCTTATATACTTATTTGCTGTTCTTCTCATCCGATCTGTACGGTCGGTTCGCCGACCACCGCCATGGCACCACATACGGCGGCATCGCTGGTCCGGAGCGCCGGTTTGTTTTCGATCATTACGCTGGCACTTCCCGCCGGAAAGACGGACACGGTGGGATGGGGCGTGTTGGGCGGTATCCCGCAGACATGGGTATCGGTGGCGACCGCCGCCGGCATCCCGCTGATCAGCACGGTGGGAGCACCCGGTCCCACGACGGTCCCGCCGTGATTTGTGGTATCGGTGATTCGGACTGCAAAAGCCATATCGGTGTTTATT
>SLOL01000027.1 GCA_007132495.1 Balneolales bacterium | reverse complement strand
TTTCGAGGCTTTCCCGGTCTTCCGGCAGGTCAGGGTTGGCCACTACCTGTTCTGCCTCCTCTTTATACGCCGGTCCGGGTTTTCCCGGCTCCGGATTGTCGGAACTTGAGGTTTGTCCGGTATCATTACCTGTTTGCGCGGCCTGAGACTCAGATTTGTCGAAATCCATACCGTATTGTCCGGATCGATCCCTGTTTTTCCCCGCTTCAGATGAGCGCCCCGTCTGTGATGACATTGATTCCGGTTTCTGATTTTTCCCGGTAGATTCCTTCGGCCTGTCCATGAACTAACCGTAATTTTATTGATAGGGAATATATTGATCCGAATGCAGCATCTCTGCCCCGGATACATTCCAAACCGGAAATTACCAAAACTTTCACTCCATTAGAAGGATGATCGCGCCCTGTTTGATAAGCAGCAGTTTCCTGGCCTGCGAAAAACCGCCGGCCCGGAGCCGATAGATATACAGTCCTGATGCCGGTTGTAATGCATTAAACGGAACCGAATGTGTTCCTGCTTGATTTACCATCACTCAGAAAACCACTTCATTCCCCTCTTTAATGAGATGCGTACCTTCTCCTATGGTGGCCACATGGAACTCGGGATATTGTCCGATATGCTTCTTGTAATAATCTCCGATATATGCTTTGACCTCTTCCAGTGCCTCCCGTGTAACCAGGTTAATGGTACAGCCTCCAAATCCGCCGCCCATCATCCGTGATCCCAGCACCCCGTCCAGGTTTTCGGTAGCTTCTACCAGAACATCGAGTTCCCGGCAACTAACCTCGTAATCATCGCGGAGACCGTAATGAGATTGGTACATGTTCCAGCCGAAAGCGGGCAGGTCTTCCAGGAGCAAGTGCTCACAAGCCTGGTGTACTCTGCTGTTTTCTTCGAGTACATACCGGCACCGACGGTAAACCACCTCATCCATTTCGGTTTTATGGGAATCCAGCTGTTCAAAAGAGACATCGCGCAGGCTCTCAACCCCGGGATCCGTTTTATTAACGACAGCGACCCCCTGTTCACACTGCTGGCGCCGAACATTATACTCCGAACCGGCCAGCTCGCGCCGCACATTGGTATCACACAGGAGGACACAGGTATCTTTCCAGGCAAACGGGTAGCGTTCAAACTCGAGCGATCGGCAGTCCAGTTTGATTACGCGGTCCTTTTTGCCGTAAAGGCTGGCGAACTGATCCATAATCCCGCACTGTACCCCGACAAACCGGTTTTCGGCTAATTGGGAGATTTTCGCCATCTCCCTGCGTTTAATTCCGAGATCGAACAACTTTGACAAGCCATAGGCAACACCTCCCTCCAGGGCGGCCGATGATGAAAGACCGGCTCCGATCGGGATATCACCGCCGAATACACAGTCAAATCCGGTGATTACGTTTCCGGATGCATCCGAATAGTAACCGGCTTTCTGCAGTTCATCCACCACGCCGAGGATATAATTTGCCCACCCCGTTTCCACTTTGTGATATTCAGAGCTTACCGGCAACTCGACATACTCCGAATCCATGTCGACGGAAAGCAATCGTATTTTCCCGGTCTCATTTTTTGCTATAGCCAAAACGATCGACCTGTCGATGGCCGCCGGCAGGACAAAACCGTCATTGTAGTCGGTGTGCTCTCCGATGAGGTTGACGCGTCCCGGTGCACAGATCATTAATGGTTCACTATCAAAACGATCTTTAAATGTTTTTTTTATTTTTTTTGCTAATGCATCCATGTGAATAATCGATTAATTACCAAAATAGTATATAAAGAACCGACAGAATAGCGCAGATCCCGATGGCTCCCACATTAAATGTAGTTCCGGTGCGGAACATGTTGGTTTTATACTCAATGGCCTTCGGATCCTTGCCCGAGGTTTCATAGAGCGATACGGCTATCATGATAGCGCAGAGGAAGAGGAAGACTACGCCCATCCGATCCAGAAACGGCAGCGCCGGGAACAACCATCGCAGTAAAAATGCCGAGGGCAGCGTAAATATGGCGGCCCAGACCGCGGAGTTGGCTGTCGCGCGTTTCCAGAACAGGCCCATCAGAAAGATGGCCACGACGCCCGGACTCACAAAACCGGTGAACTCCTGAATGAACTGGAACGCCTGTCCGAAGTTTTCTACCTGCGGGGCCACCAGTACGGCGACCAGCAGGGCAAGAAAACTGACGGTACGTCCGGTCAGGACAAGATTCTTCTCCGAGGCCGCTTTATTGAAATGGACCTTGTAGATATCCATCGTAAAGATGGTGGAGGTACTGTTGGTCATGGAGGCCAGCGATGAGGCAATGGCGGCGATAAGAGCGGCAAAAGCGAGTCCACGCAGCCCGATGGGTACAAATTCACCCAGAAGCCATGGATAAGCGGCATCCGGACGAGCCAGATCGGCTCCGAAGCCGAAGGCGGCGATACCGGGAAGAACCACGATCAGCGGCATGAGCAATTTCAGGTAACCGGCAAACATCAACCCGTTTTGTGCTTCGCTTACACTCTTTGCGGCCAGCGCCCGCTGGATAATGTACTGGTTGCATCCGAAGTAGCTGATATTGGCAACCCAAAGGCCCCCGATCAGCACACTGATACCCGGCAGTTCATAATAAAATTCGTGGGAGCTGTCCAGAATCATCTCGAAATGGCCGGGTGCTTCCCGGAACAGGTCCACAAATCCGGCGATGGCGCCATTACCGCCGCTGAACGCATTCAATGCCAGCCAGGTGGTCAGCAGTCCGCCGCCGACCAGAAAACTCACCTGCACCACATCGGTCCAGGCCACCGCCTTTAGTCCGCCATAGACGGAATAAATAGCGGCAAAAGCCGCCAGCCCGAGAATCCCGTAGGTCAGCGGAAACCCGAGGATGGTTTCCATGGTCAGCGCTCCGAGATACAGAATGGAAGTCAGATTTACGAATATATAGACCAGCAGCCAGAAGATGGCCAGAATGGCGCGAACCCTTTCGTCATAGCGCAGACCCAGAAACTGGGGCATGCTGTAAATTCCCTTGTCAAGGAAAATGGGCATCATGAACTTGGCCACCAGAATCAGGGTAAGCGCCCCCATCCATTCGTAACTGGCAATCGCCAGGCCGATGGCAAAGCCCGATCCAGCCATGCCGATCATCTGTTCGGCCGAGATATTGGCGGCGAGCAGTGAGGTGCCGATTGCCCACCAGGGGAGTGATTTACTGGCCAGAAAGTAGCCTTCAGAATCACCGGTCGCCTTGCGTTTGGCGATGAACAAACCCAGCCCCAGGATTATAAAACAGTAGCCGAAAAATACGATAAAATCTATAATGGAAAACTGCATGATGACTTGGTGTGGTGGTTGATGATGACGTCAGTAATCAAAATTTTAAGCACGTAAACCATCTGCCTCATCGATGAATATATTAATTTGTGTTATCGCTAACAAAACCTTTTTGTTCTGACAAGATCGAGTATTCATCAACACTGACAATTTTTCACGAAAAAATATGGGGTGAATCTGTTACCATTCGATGAATACCGTATAAATCACGCTACATGCAACCGCATGAGGTACGTATTTTAAGACTTGTGATCACTTCGATATTCTCAATCGGTTCATTTTTGTTTTCGATCGCTCGGATCAGTTTTTTTGCAGCCCTTTTTCCGACATCATAGGCCGGCTGATGAACCGTGGTCAGCGGACATGTCAGCAGTTCTGCACGTATATCATCTGTAAAACCGACGATAGCCACATCATGCGGAATGGAGAGTCCCTGTTCGCCGATCGCATCCATCGCTCCAAAAGCAACCGGATCATTGACCGTTACCACTGCTCTGGGCCGAACATCTTTCGGTAATTCCAATAACTTTTTCATCGCGTTATAACCACCGGATTCCCGGAATCCACTTTCCTCAATCCACCGATCATCCACCGGCAAACCGTGTTCACGCATAGCCCTGAGGTATCCTTCCATCCGCTGTTTACCAATGGTTACTTTCCTGGGGCCGCTAAGATGGGCGATTTTCCGATAACCGTGACTAATCAGGTGTTCGGTAATCTGCCTTGATCCGGACTCATCATTCACCCCGATACAACTCGC
>SLOL01000059.1 GCA_007132495.1 Balneolales bacterium | reverse complement strand
CTTCATAAGAGAGCACATCCATGGAAAACGACTCTCTGACCATTCCGGGGTCAGCAGTGAGCACACCGTCCACATCGGTCCATATCTGCAGCTCATCCGCCTCCAGGGCAGCTGCAAATATGGATGCGGTGTAATCGGATCCCCCTCTGCCCAGCGTGGTGGTAACGCCCTGTTCGTTGGCAGCTATAAAACCGGTGACAACCTGCAGCTTATTGTGTGTTTCATAATGTGACCGGATATTGGCAATGGTTGCTTCCATATCCACTTCGGCGCCACCAAACTGATCATCTGTGACAATGATCGAACGGGTATCCAGGTAATCACAGTCCACACCGTGACGGAGCAGTGCAAGATGTATGATAAAATTGGACAGGCGTTCTCCAAAACTGGTGATAAAATCCATACTCCGCGGTGTCAACTCCTTGACCAGATAAACCCCCTGAAGAATGTCCTCCAAATCATTGAGCATGAATTTAACACCGGCAATGGCCTGACTCTGTTCCGGTGTGGCTATCAGTTTTCGTACCGCATCTATATGGCGCCCTTCCATGTTTCCGAGATCGGTCGTATAACTGTCATCACCATCCCCGGCACGTTCAGCCATGGAGATAAGCTGATCGGTCACGCCCTGGAAAGCGGAAAAAATCACAGCCTGACACTTCTCTTTTTCAACCGCATCAGAAAACCAGGCGACTATTTCACTGATCCGTTCCGGTGTTCCTACCGACGACCCGCCAAACTTGAATACTTTCATCTGTTGATTAACTCAATTTTAAAAATCTGTTTTCATGCTATTGACATTACCTGTTTCATCATATCCTCCACGCATACCGTTCTTGATTACAGAATGAGCACCCGACTTCTTCTCCGGTACCCGGAACCGCCGGGCTTCTCTTCACGTAAATCGGTAGGGAAGTTACAAATAATTAGCGGAAAATTCGCATGTATTGCGCAGTGGCAGAAAGGCGGATCCAGCCGCGAAAACCGGATTTCAATAGTAGAGGTACGGCTTCCATGTTTCGTGGACATTACCGTAAAAATCCCTGAGATATATGATATGGTTGGGCCGAAAAGGCTTGCCGATCAACTTCATTTTCGCTTCTCTGGGAGTCTGGTTTCCCTTTTTATGGTTGCAGATCATGCAGGCCGAGACCAGATTCTCCCATGAATCGTCTCCGCCTCTGCTTTTGGGGATGACATGGTCAACGGTAAGTTTTTCTCTGGAGCCACAGTACATGCACCGGTTGTTGTCCCGTTTGAGAATGTTTTTGCGGGATAAAACAATGTTCTTGTAAGGTATCCGGGCGTATCTTCGCAACCGGATTACGGAAGGATAATCGAATTCCGACCGGATGGTCCGGATCTTCTTCAGTGGGTAGTCATGGAGCAACTCCGCCTTTTCAAGCAGAAGTAATACCATCGACTTCTTAACATTACAAATGCTTAAAGGCTGATAGTCCTGATTCAGTACCAGTACATTACCGTTGAGTCTCATAATACTAAAAATCTAAAAAGGCTGTTTCCAAACCCGCGGCAATTGCAAACCCGATTGCAAACCGTCGGGCCTTTAACCCTTTCAAACGAACCGTGGTTTCGGAATAATATCGAAAAGTGAACCATTTCATGCAAATATGCATGTAAATGCTTTGTATTTCTTATGCTCTTGGTATATTCACCGATAATCGAGACCGTAAATGATCATTTATATTTTTCACCATTCATGACTGCCCAAAAAGACATCTACAGCTCTCCTTATTACAAGGAACCCGGACCAGCGCTCGACAAGGAATCTCCATTTGAGTCCATGATGGAGCGGTTCCGCTTTGCCGCTCGTGTGCTTGAACTGGACGAAGGAATGTTCCAGTATCTCTCCAATCCCGTCAAATCGGTGATTGTGTCCATACCGATTATCATGGATAATGGCCAGATTCGTGTGTTTGAAGGGATCCGGGTAGTGCATGACAACGTTCTCGGACCCTCCAAAGGAGGCCTTCGTTTTACTCCTAATGTAACCATGGAAGAAGTGAAAGCGCTCGCCGCCTGGATGACCTGGAAATGTGCGGTTGTAAATGTTCCATTCGGTGGTGCAAAAGGGGCCATTCGCTGTAATCCCAAGGAGCTGTCCATCCGCGAACTGGAGCAGCTTACCCGTCGTTATACGGCCGAAATGATTGAAGTGATCGGTCCGGACCGGGATATTCCTGCCCCCGACATGAATACCAACGAACAGGTGATGGCCTGGATTATGGATACCTACAGCATGCATTCCCGGCGGACGGAAAATGCGGTTGTTACCGGTAAACCGGTGATCCTGGGAGGCTCCAAAGGTCGCCATGAGGCCACGGGACGCGGAGTGGTGACCGTAACGCTTGCCACACTCAACAAGCTTGGCATTATGCCCAACAAATGCCGTGTGGTGATACAGGGCTTCGGAAATGTGGGATCGGTAACGGCCCGTCTTTTATACGAGCAGGGTGTGAAAATCATCGGCATCAGCGATGTTACCGGTGGTTACTATCATCCGGAAGGTATCGATATCGATGATGCGCTACAGTATATTCGCGACAATGGCGGTACGCTGGAAAATTACGACAAGGCGCAAGTAATCACTAATGATGAATTGTTGCTGCTTGAATGTGATGTCCTCATACCTGCAGCGCTGCAGGATCAGATCAGCAGAAACAACGCCTCCAAAGTCAAATGCAAGGCGATTGTGGAAGGTGCCAATGGACCGATTACCGCCAGTGCCGATGACATACTTGATAAAATGGACATTCTTGTCATTCCCGACATTCTTGCCAACGCCGGCGGTGTTACCGTTTCGTACTTTGAGTGGGTCCAGGACAGGCACGGATATTTCTGGACCGAGGACCGGGTAAACCGCCGACTCAACCGCATGATGAGAGACGCTTTTCATCAGCTGTACGATGTAAAGGAAAAATACGATATCACACTGCGTCAGGCAGCCTACGTCTATGCCATTCGGAAAGTATCCGAAACCTTGCGCATCCGTGGAATCTACGCATAGGAAAGTCCGGATATGACCAATACATTCTCAATATCACTGGACTCCGACCTGCAAGAAATGGGGCGAGTTACCGAGTTCGTCCACCGTATCTCCGCTCACATCGGCTGTGACGAAGAGCAGGAACACCATATCATGCTGGCGCTGACGGAAGCGGTAACCAATGCTGTCGTTCACGGAAACAAATATGATCGCTCCAAAGAAGTTGTCATTCATGCGGAGTACGGAGGGGATATACTGGTATTGACCGTTCAGGATGAGGGAGACGGTTTTGATCCTGACAGCATTCCAGATCCGAGGAAAAGTGAAAATCTGCTGAAACCGGGAGGCCGGGGAGTATGGCTGATACGGGAATATGCCGATGAAGTGAACTTTCATGACAAAGGCAGATGCGTAGAAATGCGATTCCATGTGAAATCATGAATTAATTTTCCATGCCATTGCTTACTTTCTATACCTGCCATTATAAATCAACTATGCACTAATGCACTTCCAATGTCTGAAGGAACAGATACAAGAGCCCGGATATTAATTGTAGAAGACGAGCTTATTATAGCACAAAACCTGAAGCACCGGCTGGAAAAACTGGGCTACAGCGTTACGAATATGACCATTGACGCAGAAGAGACCAGAGCCGCTCTTGAAAAGGAAGTGCCGGATCTTGTGTTGATGGATATTGCGCTTTATGGTGGTAATGACGGGATTATACTTGCAAAATGGATTGACCGCAACTACAAGATCCCGGTTATATATGTAACCTCGCACACAGACAATTCCACTTTTGAGCGAGCCAGTAAAAGCATGCCCTACGGCTATCTTATCAAGCCGTTCAATCCCAAAGAGCTCTATAACACCATCGAGCTGGCCCTTCAGCGCCACAAGCTCCTGCTGCAGCTTTCCAGCAATTCCCATCTGCTGGGATCGGTGCTCCAGAGTATCGGCGATGCCATCGTTGTAGCCGACAGAAAAAAAAATATCCTCTATCTGAACCACTCAGCCGAACAGCTTCTGGAACAGCGATATGATATGGTCCGAAATATGAGTGTGGACGAGCTCCTGCCTTTTCAAAATGCCGACGATGAACGGGTTCCGGAAAACTGGAATCTTTCGGAAATACCTGAAGATAAAGAGCTTGAATTTGAATCCCGATTGAAGACAAAACACCGGACACATTTTCTACAGGTCAGACTTTCCCATCTCAACAGCGAAAAAGTCTCTGATGTCCCGACAGGCTATCTTGTCATCATGCGGGATATCACTCATCGCAGGAAAACGCAAAATATCCTGCTGAAAATCGCCTCAGCGGTATCCACTGAAATGGGTGATGCCTTTTTGAAGACGTTGACAGAGCGCCTTACCAAGACCCTGGAAATGGATTATTGCTTCCTCGGCGAGATTCATGACCAACAGCCTGAAGTGTGCACCATTGCCGAATCCTATTCGGTCGGAAAGATAACTCCCTACGACATCACATCGTTTTCCATTGACCAAACTCCAACCGGGGAGATTATTAATGAAAAAAAGACGCATTGCTATCATGAAAATGTTCAGAAGCTTTTTCCGGAAGATGAAATCCTCAATAGACTGAATATCAAGGGTTATGTGGGCACGCCGCTGATTTCATCCGCCGGCAATATCGTAGGAGTGATAACCATAATGAGTCGGAGCAAACTGGAGGAGACGGAAATTCAAAAATCCGTACTGCAAATATTTGCAAACCGGGCGACTGCCGAAATCGAACGAAGGCGATATGAGAAGCGGCTGATTGCCGAACGAAACAGAGCTAATGAAATGAATGCTCTGAAAAACAATTTTTTGTCCAATCTGAGCCACGAAGTGCGCACCCCGCTGAACAGCATCATCGGTTTTTCATCCTTGCTGGGTGAAGAGCTGGAAAATAAAGAGCAGCGGGAGTTTCTGTCTTATATTGAAGAAGGAGGCCAGCGATTGTTGCAGACGATCAATGATCTTCTGGACATATCTATCCTGGAATCGGAGCCCGACAAAATCCAGCCCAAAAAGATCAACCTGGAGTCTGAAGTTATTGAGACGGTGGGAATGATGTTTAACTATGCCCATGATAAGGACATTATTCTGGATTATTCGATAATGAAGCCGGGCATCCTGGTGCTGGGCGATCCCCGTATGACCGGTCAAATACTTCGAAAACTGATCGGAAATGCAATAAAATTTACGGAAAAGGGCTCGGTTTTCATTGAGGTCGATGTTGCAGAAAATGGGGCGTGTGATTGCGGTGTAGTACGGATCAAAGATACCGGAGTCGGTATCGATAAAAAATTTCTTCCGCATGTCTTTGATGAATTCAAACAAGAGAGCCGGGGCATGGCAAGGAAGTTCGAGGGTGTGGGCCTCGGATTGACCATAGCCAATAAAATGTCCGAGCTGATGAATGGGGTCATTGAAGTGGAAAGTGAAAAAGGCAGGGGATCGGTCTTCTCCTTCTACCTGCCCCTGGCCGGAGAGTGACCTTTCACAAAATTATCCCCCTGTTCATATATTCATTGGTCCGAACCACCGATCTCGCCTGTCGACTCATGTTGCCGGAAATCCGGATTCTTGCTATGATCACCGGCAGGATTTACCCCTTTTCAACCACTTCTTCCATTCGCTCCAGGTTGTCCTGAATCTGTAACGCCTGAATGACTTCTGACAGGTCACCTTTGATAATTGCATCCAGGTTGTACAGGGTAAGACCGATCCGGTGATCTGTCAGCCTCCCCTGTGGAAAATTGTAGGTTCGGATCTTGGCGCTGCGGTCACCGGTCGATACCTGGTTTTTCCGTGATGCCGCTCTCTCCGACCGCTTTTGTTCGAGCTCATGCTCAAACAGTTTGGACCGGAGCATTGCCAACGCCTTTTCCCGGTTTTTGTGTTGTGAACGCTCCTGCTGACATGTGACCACCACACCCGATGGGATGTGCCGTATGCGAACGGCCGAGTCGGTGGTGTTGACGTGTTGCCCTCCGGCACCGCTGGCGCGGTAGGCTTCAAATTCAAGATCAGCCGGATTAACGTTCACATCCACCTCTTCGGCCTCCGGCAAAACCGCAACCGTAGCCGCCGAAGTATGGACCCTGCCCTGGGACTCGGTCTGGGGAACCCGCTGAACCCGGTGGACTCCACTTTCATATTTCATCTTTGCAAACACAGAATTACCCTCAAGCATGAATACGACCTCCTTAACCCCCCCCCGTTCGGATTCATGCAGATCCATGAGTTCCAGTTTCCATTTCTGTTCATCAGCGTATCGCCGGTACATATCAAAAAGATCCCCGGCGAATATGGCCGCTTCATCACCACCGGTGCCTGCCCGGATCTCCACAATCGCATTTTTCGAATCTTCCGGATCCCTGGGGATGAGTTCCAGCTTGATTTTCTCCTCAAGTGAACGCCGTTTTTCCAACAACTCCCTGAGCTCTTCCTGAGCCATCCGGGTAAGTTCCGCATCTTCATTCTGGGCAATAACCTCTTCGTTGCCTTCAATCTGTTCGTTAAGTTGCAGCAGCGAGTGATAGTATTCCACCAGCGTTTTCAGATCACTGTGCTCCTTGGTCAACTCCGCCAGCCTGGCAGGCTGATCGTAAATCGCAGGATCACTGAGCACGACTCCCAGCTCTTCATAACGGGACTTCATTTGCGCCAACTTTTTTTCGATATTCATGCGATCGTCTGTTTTTTTCAGGAATTGTTACAACGAACAAACTTTTGGATATATTAAGGAAGTATTCCCGTATTTTCGGATCTTTAAACCCATGGAATTCATTCAAGTTATCATATGCTCGTAACCATGTGATATTCCATTTTCTCAGGATGTAAAATAGACAATTTATCAGCTTTATTCTTAATCGAAGATGAACCTTTTGCTATCACCAGATACCACGATCGGTTTTCTCGGCGCCGGTCAGCTGGCCCGGATGTCGGCAACTGCTGCATACCAACTGGGAATCCGGACTGCCGCCTACTCCGGGACCTATGTTGACAGCATGGAGCCCTCTTCCAATGACAACAAGCCTTTGCAGCCTTTGGAGCTGATGACCCCGTTTCGCTACCCCGGCACATTTGAGGATGAAGACCGGCTGATCCGTTTTGCAAGAACCTGTGATGTTGTAACTCTCGAGAACGAATTTATGGACGGTGAATTACTGGGCCGTGCAGAGCGTGCTTCAGGAACGACCTTCTACCCTTCGCCGGCCACGTTCCGGCAGCTGGAGTCCAAGCTCCTGGAAAAAGATACCTTTCGCAGGGCCGGTATTCCTGTAACGCCTTATCAGCAGGTATCCGATATCCGGGACCTTGAAACATTCGCAGGTGATCACGGTTATCCCTTTGTTTTAAAGTCATCTAAAGGTGGATATGATGGATACGGAAATGTCACAGTATCGTCTCCGGAAGAGCACGTGGCTGCATTCCGGTCCCTGGGAGGCGACCAGGGGCATGAGCTGATTGCCGAAGCCTTCATCCCTTTCCAAAAAGAGCTGGCTGTCCAGGTAGCACGGAACCGGACCGGAACCGTCGTCTATCCCTGTTGCGAAACCATTCAGGAAAATCACATTTGTCAAACCGTCATAGCTCCGGCACCGATTGCCAAAAACCTGACCGAAGAAGCGTGCAATCTCGCTGTTGCCGCCACTGAAGCCATTGACGGTATCGGACTGTTCGCGTTTGAGTTTTTTCTGACGGATGATGAAAAGATACTGTTGAACGAATCCGCGCCCCGGCCACACAACTCCGGGCACTACACCATCGAGGGTTGCGTAACATCGCAGTTTGAAAACCATATCCGGACCATTCTCGGCCTGAATCCCGGCTCATCACAAATGCGCAGACCGTATGCAGTAATGGAAAATCTGTTGGGCAGGCACAACCGTCCAGCCCGTGTTGAGGGAGCAGAAGAGCTTTGGAGCACAAGCGACGCCCACCTGCATATTTACGGCAAGCAAAGCAGTCGCGTCGGTCGCAAGATGGGGCATATAACCGTATTGGGTGATCGCCTGGAGGACGTACGGCGTGAAGCCGCCCGTCTTGCTGATGCCGTCGTCATCTGAGCGGATCGTTCACCTTCAACACCCTGCCGGAACACCTTTGATAACCATTTCAAAATCACAATCAGATGGAACATAATCATAAGAATTCCACCGCATCCGGACTTAAAGTAGCCATCATCATGGGCAGTGATTCCGACTGGCCTGTTATGAAAGCCGCAGCGGAGATCTGCCGTCAATTCGAAACCACCTGTGTGAAAGCGGTTGTCTCGGCACACAGAACCCCGGATTATATGGCAAAATTTGCCAAAGAAGCACGTAAAGAAGGAATTGGCGTAATTATCGCCGGGGCCGGCGGCGCGGCCCATCTGCCCGGCATGGTTGCCGCCCACACCACACTCCCTGTTGTTGGTGTGCCTGTTGCAACGCGTCATCTGAAAGGCATGGACAGCCTGTTATCCATCGTACAGATGCCACGCGGAGTGCCGGTTGCGACCGTCGCCATCGACAACGCCACCAATGCCGGATTGCTGGCACTTCAGATATTATCCGTCCATGATTCCCAATTGGCGACCCGTCTGGATGCCTACCGAACAGAACAGCGGGATGCTTCCATGGGAAAAAGCGACCTCCTCAAGTAGAGAAGATCCGGTCAGGAAAACACCGCCTTCACGCGTTCAAAGAGATTTTCCCGGGCTTCCTTGTGCAATTCGGGATTGAAGTTGTCCGCCCCTTTCAAGGCTTCAATATGCTGTTTTTCTTTTTCGGTGAGATCCGTGGGAATAAAGACATTAATCCGCACATACTGGTCACCGAACTTGCCGGTATTCAGCCCTTTGATACCTTTTTCACGCATTCGGAGCATCTTACCCGGCTGGGTACCCGGTTCCACTTTGATTTTTGCTTTGCCATTCAGGGTTGGCACCTCGGCTGTTTTCCCCAGAGTTGCCTCAGGAATACTGATATTCAGGTCATAAAAAATATCATCGCCTTCCCGCTTGAAGTGTTTGTGTTCTTTCTCTTCAATGAGGACGATAAGCGTTCCAGGGTCACCACCACGGATGCCGGCGTGTCCCTGTCCCCGGAGGCTGATATAATTCCCTTTGGTTACACCGCTGGGTATCTGGATTTTAATGTGCTCTTCCCCTTTAACCCGCCCTTCACCATGGCAGGCTTCACACTTGTTACGAATGGTTCGCCCTTCACCGTGACAGGACGGACACGGCTGCACATTTACAAACTGACCGAACATGGTTCGTGTCACCTGTCTCACCTCGCCTACCCCATTACATGTTCCACAGGTCATGAAATCGTCCTGGGTTTCTGCACCCGTTCCCTCACATTTCTCACAGGTAACATATTTTTTTACCTTGACCTCTTTTTCAACTCCGAACGCAATCTCTTCCAGCGTTAGTTTAAGCTGTAATTTGAGGTCGTCCCCGGGTTGACCGACTCCCGCCTTCCGCCTGCTGCGGCCTTCGGCACCGCCCATACCGCCAAACATATCACCACCGAAAATATCACTGAACCGGCTGAAGATATCGTCAAAGCTTATATCCTCAAAATCGGCACTGTATCCACCCGCACCGGACATTCCGGCGTGACCGAACTGATCATACCGGGCCCGTTTATCAGAATCCTTCAGTACTTCAAATGCTTCGGCCGCCTCCTTGAATTTCTTTTCGGCCTCCTCATCGTCCGGATTCCGGTCAGGGTGGTATTTCATTGCAAGCTTCCGGTAAGCCCGTTTCAGTTCCGCTTCACCGGCATCTTTTGATACTCCTAATACTTCGTAGTAATCTCTTTTGGACATGACACAAATTTATTGACTGACAATTACTTTGGCGTGTTTGATGACCCGGTCACCAATTTTATATCCGGGTTCCAGAACCTGAATAACGGTATTGCTTTCAACATCCTCCTCAGAAGGTTGACTGAGCATGGCATCATGCATATCCACATTAAAAGGAACTCCGGTCTCTTCTATGGGTTCCACATTATACTGCTCCAGCACTTTGTCAAAGTTCTGCAGAACAAGTTTGAGTCCATCCAGAAATCCCTGGTCAACATTCTGGTCTTTCGAAGCTTCAATACTGCGTTTCAGGTCCTCCCGAATAGGGAGAAATTTGGAGACTGCATCAACACGTGCATCCTCAAACAGATGAGTCTTCTCTTTTTGCGTTCTTTTTTTCAGATTTTCAAACTCGGCCGCTTTTCTCAGCACTCCTTCACGGGCCCTGGCGAGTTCATCCTCCAGCATGGCCACTTTGTCTTGCGTACTATCCTGCGGCTCATCCTTGACTTCCTGCTCCCGGTCGCTCTCTTCCGCTTTCTGACCTTCTGTAGTTTCACCGGAATTTGCAAACCCGGCAAACTCATCCCGGGCTTCCGGCGGAGCTTCCGTACTACGGTTATGCTTTTCAAAGGTTCCGGCTTCATTCTGTCCGGATGCCTCCGAACCATGGTCGCCGCCGTTTCCACGGGATGGAGCATTTTCCTGATCACCGGCATTGTTCTGATCACCGGCATTGTTCTTGAATTTACTGTACTTCTGTTCTGCTGTCTTTTCCGCTTGTTCTTTCTGTTCCTTGTTCATATATCTCTCAATCTTTTCAGTAAGTAAAAATCCAAACTGGCAAATTCAATTATAGAGCAACCATTTCGTTCCATCGTTAATACGAATGAATGCGGACTCATATTTTGGACGGATAAAAACTCCCTGTCCAATATTTCGGGTACAAAATCGAATGAACAAACAACCGCAGGGGACTGTCAATATGAATGCCCGGTATGTTACCTTCATGAACTCGGATTGTAAACATTGAACCGATTAGCCAGCTGCTCCACCAGTGCTACCATTCTGCTGTAATTCATACGTGTCGGCCCCACCAGTCCGATGGTTCCCTTGATTCCGCCATAGTGGTAATTGGCCGACACCACACTGCACTGTTCCACCTGTTGAATTTTATTCTCTTTTCCAATCCGTATTTGAACCTCTTTTTTATTGGCTTGTGCATCGTTTTCATCAAACAGATGGACGATCATGTCTTCATTTTCCAGTAGTTCAACGATTCCCTTGTAATTGCCGAGATCGTTGAATTCCGGTTGCAATGCCATATACTCCACACCGCCGAAATGAAATTTCCGTAGTTGACGGTCATCAAAAATGGTATCGGCACTGTCAATAAATACGCGCATCAATCCGGAGTGGACCTCTTCCTGATAATCTGCAAGCATCTCGTCAATTTTTCGGGTGATCTCACTGAGTTTGTACCCCTGTAGACGTTCATTGAGAAACCGGGCCACGCGCTCCAACTCTCCGGGTTCTATTTCGGTTTGAACCTCAACCGAGAAGGTTTTCACGATTCCGCTTTCGATGGTAAGTACAACCAGAATTCTGTTGGAACTGATTGAGACCAGCTCGATCTTGCGAAATACGCCTTGTCCAAGTTTCGGGGCTACTACTACGGCCAGCAGATTGGAAAGTCTGGCCAGGATCCGGGCGGCCGACTGAACCGCTTCATCCACATCGCTGTTCATGAACGTCTGCAAAGTATCGAGAATCTGCTTTTCCTCTTTGCTGAGCACCGACACCCGCATCAGAGAGTTCACATAGATTCGGTAGCCCAGTTCTGTAGGAATCCTGCCAGAGGAGGTATGGGGATGGTCCAAAAGCCCCTTGCTTTCCAGACTGTTCATTGTGTTTCGAACCGTGGCTGAACTGATGTTCAGGCGGTACCGTTCCACCAGTGTCTTCGAAGCAACGGGGCTTGCCGTTACAATGAAGTTCTGAATGATATAACGGAGAACCTCCTGTTCCCGATTTGTGAGTTCTGAAAACCCTGCCAAATTCATTTTCACATCAGTTTTAGCAAATCAATTTCAACTTGGTAAGTTAATAAAAAAACTATCCAATTGAAACCATAGACCGGTCTGCCTCACCTTCATCCGGCTTCATTAAAAATCTCTATCATATTGCCGTCAGGGTCGGAAATAAAAATAAAGCGACCGGTTTTCCGGTTTGATGGTCCGCTCAAGATAGTAACCTCTTTCTCCTGAAAAAATTCTGCATACTTATCAACTTCCTCGGGCGTATCCACAAAAAATCCGAAATGATCGACCCGATAGTCCTTGGATTTAGGCTCATATTCCGTTTCCGCCTCCACAAGCACCAGGGTGTCCTTGCCGATGCGATAAACGGTCATACTGCGGCCCAACTTCTTCTCAACTTCAAATCCCAGTATCTCGCTGTAAAACTCTTCCGCCTTTTCGATATTATTAACACGAAGCGTTATATGATTCAGGCCTTTGAACGTATTATTACTCATCGATCTCCTTGGTTAAATGATTTGTGTTTACCGGTTTCAGGCCGCATGACTATTGCCGGCCGCCGCGTTTACTCATTTGTAATATATTAACCGGACCGGCATCCTGGAATAGGTGCGCCTAATATAAGGCATTTTTTTCTATTTCGGCAGAAACAGAACACTGTACTCTGTATTCTGTATTCTGAACTCTGTACTCTGTACTCTGAACTCTGTATTCTGTACTCTGTATTCTGATCTCTGTAACCCGAACACATTATTTTGACATTTTGGCTAGTTTGTATATTGTTGCCACTCCAATTGGAAACCTCTCGGACCTGTCTTCTCGATCTGTGGAAGTCCTCAACTCTGTCCATGCCATCGCATGTGAAGATACACGTACTTCGTCCAAACTTCTGAACCACTATAAAATCGATACCCCGCTTCTTGCCTTCCATCAACACAACGAACACAAAAAGGTGGACGAATTGATGAACCATCTCGACAGCGGCCGGGACATCGCATTGATCAGTGATGCCGGTACCCCCGGAATTTCGGACCCCGGTTTTTTGGCTGCCCGGGCGGCCCATAACAAAGGACATCTCGTCTGTGCCATACCCGGCGCCTCGGCCGTCATAACGGCACTGGCCGCCAGCGGCCTGCCAAGTGACCGGTTTCTGTTTGAAGGGTTTTTGCCTGCAAAAAAGGGACGGGCTACCCGTATCGGGCAGATAGCAGAACAGGACTGCACAATCATCCTTTATGAAAGTGTGCACCGAATTGGCAGACTGATGAATGAACTTTCCGGCCGGTGCGCCCCAAAACGAATGGTTGCTGTCTGCCGGGAACTGACCAAGCAGTATGAGGAGATCATTCGCGGCCCACTCGAAGAAGTCACCGAAACGATCCGTTCACATTCCAGACTCAAGGGAGAGTTTGTCGTAGTCATTGCCGGGAAAAACTATGAAGAGTAGTATGGCCTCATTTTCGGATCTCTGGAACAACAAATGGCTGGTAAGTCTGACTTCAGGACTGATGCTGGGGCTGGGATTTTCCCCGTTTCCTTTTCCGTTCACCTTCCTTGTCATTCCGGGCTTCATCTGGCTGTTTCGTCTAACCGAGCTTACCGGTTCAGCACGGGAAATGGCTTATGTATCATATGCCGGAATTCTGCTCTGGAATGTCATCACCACATACTGGCTGATGTTCGCTACCATAGCGGGTGGAATTGCTGCCATTCTTGCCAACAGCGCCATCATGACGCTGCCTTTAATGCTCATATGGCATCTTCATCAGCGGCAGCTTCCTTTATGGACCACATCCCTGCTCGTCCCCTCCCTGTGGCTCACCTACGAATTCCTCCATTTTCGTTGGGATCTCTCCTGGCCCTGGTTGAGTCTCGGCAACAGCTTTGCCACCGCACCCTGGCTGGTACAATATATTTCCATAACCGGAATGCTGGGTATCACATTCTGGATTTTGTTATCGGCCTGGCTGCTTTTCCGCAAAGCTCCGGTCTATGTGCTGCTGCTTGTTTTGGTGCTGCCACCGGCAGGATCTCTGGTTCGATACCAAATCCATGATCCCATACCCGTGGACACCATAGAGGTGGCTGTAATGCAGCCCAACTACGACTCCTATCAACATATGGCAGGGTATCCGGGTCCCATGGAACCGCTGGAGGAGCTTCTGCAATTGAGTGAGGAAACCATAACCCCGGATACCCGTGCTGTTTTCTGGCCGGAAAACGCCATTATGGCTCTTATTCGACAGAACTATCCGGGGGAAGCAGATCGCCTGATCCGTGAACATGTCCGCAGGTGGGATATCCCGCTTATTGCCGGCTCCTCTTTCATGCGCCGGTATGAGACCGGACAAGAACCACCGGTCACCCGTGGTGAGTTCGGCGGCAGGCCATTTAATATTTACAATTCCGCCCTGGGCTATTACCCCGACAACAGCATGGAATTTTATAATAAAGCAAAACTGGTACCCATGGTGGAGCGCATCCCCTTTCTGCATACGCTGTACCAACTGGACCGGGCAGGATGGGTAGACTGGGAGAACTGGGCCATGTACGGCAAAGGCACTTCTCATGACCAGTTCAACATAGATGGTTACCGAATTCCGGCTCTTATCTGTTACGATTCGGTATACCCCGACTGGGTCAGGCGTTTTGTGAAAAATGAAGCCGGTTTTATCGTTGTCATTACCAATGACGGCTGGTGGGGAAACACCAGCGGTCACATACAACACTTCGAATTTGCACGACTGCGGGCGGTGGAAACGGGTCGCACCGTCCTCAGAAGCGCCAATAACGGACTCTCCGGAGTTATTCTCGCCAATGGTGACGTTTCGGTTAAAACCGAATACTGGACCCGTGATCGTTTTACATTCGAGGTGCCCGTATACGAAACCCAGACGTTCTATGTCCGTAATGGCGACTGGATCGGATGGATTGGCCTCTTCTTTTCCGCGGGAGGAGTCCTCCTGCTCATATTTTCCCGTTGCAGGAAGTCACCGATTCCACAGGACTGATTTGATACCTCCGTTTGATCATGATCAAAACAGTCGAAGCTTATAAATAGAGCCGGTTAAACCGAGCCGGGTCTAACGAGCCGGAAAACCGGACCGGATCAATTGGACCGGATGCGAACCTGGATATTGAATCGAATATCCTGATCGGTTCGTGGAAGGTTTCCGCTGGACCG